>NZ_JAAOIR010000002.1:0-344589 GCF_011440375.1 Halorubellus sp. JP-L1 | reverse complement strand
CGGCGTGCACGTCCCCGAGCGGTACGAGCCGCGGTACAACGCGGCGCCGCGGCAGTCTCTGCCGGTCGTCCGGACGGGCGTCGACGTCGACGACGAGCACGACGAGGAGGGCCACGGCGGCCACGACGATGCCGCGAGCGAGGCGGCCACTGGTGCGCGCGACGGCGACGGCGTGGGCGTGGCGTTCCACGAGTGGGGGCTGGTGCCGTCGTGGGTGGACGAGCCCGACGACGCGGCGCGACCGATCAACGCGCGGTCGGAGACGGTGCGCGAGAAGCGGTCGTTCCGGGAGGCGTTCGAGCGACGGCGCTGTCTCGTACCCGCGGACGGGTTCTACGAGTGGGTCGAGCGCGGTGGCGGGAAGCAGCCGTACCGCGTGACGCTCGGCGACGAGTCGGTGTTCGCGATGGCGGGCCTGTACGAGGTCTGGGAGGGCGAGGTCGCCCAGTCCAGTCTCGCGGCGTTCGGCGCGGGCAGCGGCGACGACGCGGGCAGCGGCGACGACGCGGGCAGCGGCGACGGCGCGGGCAGCGACGGCGACGACCGGCGGCGGCGCGTCGAGTCCTTCACCGTCCTCACCACGGAGCCGAACGACGTCGTCGCGGACCTCCACCACCGGATGGCGGTCGTCCTCGACCGCGAGGACGAGTCGACGTGGCTCCGAGGGGACCCGGACGAGGCCGCGTCGCTCCTCGAGCCCTACGGCGGCGACATGCGGTCGTACCCGGTGTCGACGGCAGTCAACGACCCCGGGAACGAATCGCCGGGGCTGCTCGACGCAGTGGAGGTCTGACCGGCGACGACAGCCAGTCGACGTCGGCGATCAGCGCTTCCGTCGCAGCCGATGCTCGCCGTCGGGGACGACGTACTCGGCGAGCGTGCGCCTGGTGGCGTCCTCGCTGTTCTCGGTGCTGTCGACGCTGTACGCGGTGTACCTCGCTTCGTCGCGCGTGAACTCGACGACGGCGTACCCGTGCTCGTGCCAGTCTACGAACGTCAGGTGCTCGTTCTCGGCCGTTGCGAAGTCGTCGACGTCCTCGTCGTCGAGCCACGTCGGGTACGTGAGGACGTCCGCGGCGTTCGTGCTGGAGATCGCGGGCGTGAGGAGTTCCACGCCGACGCGCGGGCCGCGGTCGCCGCGCCCGAACTCGCCGTAGTGCCCGTGCTGGATGCCCGCCATCGCGCAGTGGAGGTCGCCGGTGAGCGTCACGAAGTTCCGCGGGCCGTGCCGGCGGAGGTGCCGCATGAGCTGGTGGCGTTCGTGCTGGAAGCCGTCCCAGGCGTCGTGGAGGACCTCCACCTGGTTCCAGCCCTCGCCGTGCGTGAGCGGCATCGTCAGGACCTCGTTCAGCCACGTCGTCCACCGCGCCGTCGAGTTCTTCGTCCAGTCCTTCCACCACTGCTTCTGTTCGTCGCCGAGCATCGTCCGACCGCGTTCGTCCTCCCGGAAGCACGTCACGACGTCGCCGCCGGGGCACGGCGGGCCGTCCCGGAACAGTCGTTCGTCGGTGACGGCGAGGTCGACGAGGTCGCCGAACTCGAGCCGGCGCCAGAGCCGGAGCTGGTCGTGGAGGTGCTCGGCGGACGGGTCGTAGTCGACGCGCATCGGGACGTGCTCGACCCACGCCTGGATGCCGTTCGCGGTGACTTCCATCGCGAACTCGGGGTCGTCGCCGCGGCGCTTGTTCGGGAGGACGGGCGCGTCGGCGGCGGCGTCCCAGTAGCGGTCGTTCCCGACCTCGTGGTCGTCCCAGCCCGCGATCACGGTGTGGCGTTCGAGCGCTTCCTGGAGGAACCGGTCGCGCTTGTACCGATCGTACAGGTACCGGAAGTCGTCCAGTGTCTCGGCGAGCGGCCGGCCGCTGGGGAGCGACAGCTGTCGGTCGTCGGGCACGGACCGCCCGGGTGCGGTGTACTGGCCGTTCGCGGACTCGTAGACGAAGTCCCCGAGGTGGACGAGGTAGTCCAGTTCCTCCTGGGCGACGTGGTGGTGGGCGCCGTAGTAGCCGTTCTGGTAGTCCTGGCAGGAGACGACGGCGACGCGGAGGGACTCGGGGCTGGCGTCGGGTTCGGGGAGGGTTCGGAGGCGGCCGGTGCGCGTGGCCGTCCCGTCGTAGACGAACCGGTAGTGGTAGAACGAGTCGGGGGTGAGTTCGCCGTCGAGGTCGACCTGGACGGTGTGGTCGTGGTCGGCCGCGTACCGGCCGTTCGGGATCACCGTCGAGTGCTGGACGTCGGCGAACTCGGGGTCGGTCGCGACCTGGAGGACGAGGAATCCGTTCCCGGCCGCCGCCGACGGCGCGACGCGCGTCCACGCGATCGCGCCCGTGGGCGTCGGCCCGCCGCTCATCACGGACTGCGGGAAGACCTCGTCGGGATCCGCGGTCGCGTCGACCTGGACGCTCGCGGGGTCGACGGACGCCAGGTCGCTCGCGGCGACGGGCTGGACGAGGTCGCGGTCGCCGAGGATGGACGCGAGCCCGCCACCGGCGGCGGCGGTCGCGACCGATCGAAGGAACCACCGGCGGTCGGCGTCGTCCGGCGATCCGTCCGTCGGCGAGTGGTCTTGGGGCATCGGGAGCGCACGTTCCGCCCCTACCCGGTTAGTTATCGGACCGTTAGTCCACGCTTCGCGGGCGACACAGAGCGTCTACCGAATCGAACCCGGGGTTCCGTCGTGCTACCGGCTCGCGAACACAGCGCCCATCCACTATATAAAGTAGGGGCTGCACCGGCAATCCCCGCATATCGAAGCGTGGTAACACGACGCAAACTAGCTCGTAGAAGGTCGTTACGTCGGGTGGTTTCTCCCCATCCATCGTCTGGCCTCGGCGACGTGGCAGATTCCAAATAAGGCACCTTTATTACGAATCACATTCATAGATGCAGGTGAACTATGAGTCAGCGAATGGCCCAAGGCCAGCCCATGATCGTAATGTCGGACGAATCCCAGCGCGTCAAGGACAAGGACGCGCAGGAGTACAACATCTCCGCCGCACGCGCCGTCGCGGAGGCCGTGCGTTCCACACTCGGTCCGAAGGGGATGGACAAGATGCTCGTCGACTCGATGGGCGACGTCACCATCACGAACGACGGCGTCACCATCCTCAAGGAGATGGACATCGACAACCCGACGGCCGAGATGATCATCGAAGTCGCCGAGACCCAGGAGGACGAAGCCGGTGACGGCACCACGACCGCCGTCGCGGTCGCGGGCGAACTCCTCAAGAACGCCCAGGACCTCCTCGAGCAGGACATCCACCCGACGGCCATCATCAAGGGCTTCCACCTCGCGAGCCAGCAGGCCCGCCAGGAGGTCGACGACGTCGCGGAGCGCGTCGACCCCGACGACGAAGCGCTCCTCCAGAAGGTCGCCGAGACGTCGATGACCGGCAAGGGCGCGGAACTCGACAAGGAACACCTCGGTCAGCTCATCGTCGACGCCGTCTCCCAGGTCGCCGTCGCGAGCGACGAGGAGACCCTCGTCGACATGGACTTCCTCAACATCGAGACCCAGACGGGTCGCTCCGCGAGTGAGAGCGAGCTCCTGAAGGGCGGCGTCGTCGACAAGGACCCCGTCCACGACGACATGCCGAAGACCGTCGAGGACGCCAAGGTGCTCCTCCTCAACGAGGCCGTCGAGGTCGAGGAGGCGAACGTCGACACCGAAGTCAACGTCACCGACCCGAGCCAGCTCCAGCAGTTCATCGAGCAGGAGGAGGCTCAGCTCCAGGAGAAGGTCGACCAGATCCTCGACACGGACGCGGACGTCGTCTTCTGCCAGAAGGGCATCGACGACATGGCCCAGCACTACCTCGCGAAGGAGGGCATCCTCGCCGTCCGTCGCGTCAAGAAGTCCGACATCGAGTTCCTCTCGGAGATCCTCGACGCCGCGATCGTCTCCGACCTCGACGACGTCTCCGAGGCCGACCTCGGGTTCGGTGACGTCACGCGCGACGACGAGGACGAGATGTTCTACGTCACGGGCGACGACGACGCCCACGGCGTGACGCTCATCCTCCGCGGCTCCACGCAGCACGTCGTCGACGAGCTCGAGCGCGGCGTCACCGACGCGCTCGACGTCGTCTCCTCGACGGTCCGCGACGGCCGCGTGGTCGCTGGCGGTGGCGCCATCGAGGTCGAGGTCGCGAACCGCCTGCGCGACTACGCCGACAGCGTCGAGGGACGCGAGCAGCTCGCCGTCGAGGCGTACGCGGACGCCCTCGAACTCGTCCCGCGCGTCCTCGCCGAGAACGCCGGACTCGACAGCATCGACACGCTCGTCGAGCTCCGCGCGGCCCACGAGGACGGCGAGAAGCGCGCCGGCCTGAACGTCTTCAGCGGCGACGTCGTCGACACGTTCGACGCCGGCGTCGTCGAGCCCGCGCACGCCAAGGAGCAGGCGCTGACCTCGGCCACCGAGGCCGCGAACCTCGTGCTGAAAATCGACGACATCATCTCCGCTGGCGACCTGTCCACCGACAAGGGCGACGACGACGGCCCCGGTGGCGCCGGCGGCATGGGCGGCATGGGCGGCATGGGTGGCATGGGCGGCGCGATGTAAGCGCTGTTCAGGCCAACGAGACTCCCACCAATCGGCCGACGTACTGACTCAGAACACGCCGATTTCTTCTTTCGCGCGCTCGGTCACGGAGCCGTTGGCTCGTCGGACGGAGCGACTGCCGCTCGTTCAACCGTCCTGCTTCGCGGGATGCGTGTCGCTGAGGCGGTCGCGACCGAACAGGTTCCCGCGGAGGGTGTCGGCCTCGTACGTCTCGCGGAGGAGGTCGCGGTCGCGGAGTTCGGGGACGACGAGGTCGACGAAGTCAGTGAGTGTCTCGGGCCGCGCGACCTCCTTGACGTTGAAGCCGTCGACGCCGACGTCGCGGTACCAGTACTCGATCTCGTCGGCGACCTGCTCGGGGGTGCCGACGACGACGGGCGACGTCGTGCCCAGGCCGGCGAACTCGGCCATCTCGCGGACCGTCCAGTCGCTCTCGCCGCCGGCGAACGCGTTGACGGTGCCCTGGATGGCGTCGGTCTCGATGTGCTCGATCCGCTGGTCGGGGTCGAGTTCGCTCAGGTCCACGTCTACGAACCCGGAGAGGAGCGTGAGGACGCCCTCGACGTCGACGGCGTCTCGATAGCTCTCCGCCTTGGCTTCGGCGAGCGCTTCGGTTGGGGCGACGATGGGGACGATGCCGGGGAAGAAGGCGAGTTCGTCGGGGTCGCGGCCGTGCGCGGCGGCGCGCTCCCGGAGGTCCGCCACGTACGCCTCGACCTTCTCGGGCGTCGGCTGGGAGACGAAGACGGCTTCGGCGTTCTTCGCCGCGAATGCGCGGCCCCGGTCGCTCGACCCGGCCTGGTAGACGACGGGCGTCCGCTGCGGGCTCGGCTCGCAGCCGTGCGGACCCGGAACCCGGAAGTGCTCGCCGTCGTGGTCGATCGCACGGACCTTTTCGGGATTCGAGTAGCGGCCCGAGTCGCGGTCGCGGACGACGGCGTCGTCGTCCCAGGAGTCCTCCCAGAGCGCGTAGCAGACGTCCATGAACTCCTCCGCGCGGTCGTAGCGCTCGTCGTGGTCCATGCGGTCGCCGACGCCGAGGTTCGCCGCCGCGGACTCGAGGTAGCTCGTGACGACGTTGAACGCGACGCGGCCGTCCGTGACGTGGTCGAGCGTCGAGAACTCCCTGGCGAGCTGGTAGGGGTGGTTGTACGACGTCGACTTCGTGACGGCGAACCCGAGGTGGTCGGTCGCTTCGGCCATCGCGGGCACGAGGTACGCGGGGTCGTTCGAGGGCGTCTGGACGGCGCGCTCGATTGCGGGGTCGCGGTCGTCGCCGTAGACGTCGTAGATGCCGCGAACGTCCGCGAAGAACACGCCGTCGAACCCGCCGCGTTCGGCGGTCCGGGCGACCTCGGTCCAGTACTCGCGGTCGGTGTACCGCGCGGACTGGTCGCCGGGGTACCGCCAGGAGCCGACGGTGACGTGCTCCACCGCGTTCATCGTGAAGAGGTTGAGGTGGACGTGGTCGTCGGGCATGCCGACGCGTACTGCAGGGACGGCGTAAGGGACCGCGATTGCGGCGACATTCCCCGGCGACCCCGACGGCCTCGCGGGACCGGAACGCGACCGCGTCGGCGGTCAGCAGGCGCAGTAGTACTCGCGGAGCCCGAGTTCCGTCCGGAGGAGCTGGTAGGTCGGGTCGGGGTCGTCGGGGCGGTAGACGCCCGCGACGACGTCCGTCGTCGCGTCGTTCGCGTGCGATTCGAGTTCGGCGGGCGTGGCGACGTCGCCCTGGACGAGGGCGTACCACTCCTCGCGCGAGAGGACGTCCCCGCCGTCCCCGGCGACCGCCTGCACGTAGTCGGCGAGGAACACCCAGCGCGGGTCTCGAGCCGGTCCAGGCTCGTCGTGTGCGTCGACCGCGTCCGGGTCCGCGACCGCGTCCACGTTCGCGACGGCGTCCGCGTTCGCGACCGCGTCGGCGTACGCAGCCATCGGGAGGTTCGCGCCCGCGGCGACGGGCAGCGAGATCCACTTCCAGGGGCGCGTGTTGACGTCGAGGAGCACGTACGCCTCGCGGTCGCGGTCGTAGACGAACTCGCTCTCGCTGATGCCGTGGTAGCCCGCGTCGTCGAGGACGGCCGTCGCGCGCTCGCGGAGCGCGGGGTTGTCGACGACGTCGACGACGCAGGACGTCCCGTACCCGCGCGGGTACCGGACGCGAGCATTGCCGACGACGCCGAGGACGTCCCCATCGGGGCCGCGGTAGGACGCGAGCGAGCGGTCCTCGCCCGTGGCGACGTCCACGCGCTCCTGGGCCATCACGCGGATGCCGTCAGCGGCCGCGCCGTCGACGACCTCCCGGAACTCGTCGCGGTCCGCGACCTCGACGACGTTCGTCCCCACCGCCTCCTCGAACTCGCGCTTGCGAGCGGGCTTCACGACGAGCGGGAACCCGAGTTCGGCCGCGGCCTCATCCGCAGTCCGGACGGGCGGGCCGTCGCCGTCGACGCCCGCCTCCTCGATGCGGTACGTCTCGGGATAGGGGACGTCCAGGCGCTCGCAGCGCGCGTACAGCGCCGTCTTGTCGAGCACGCCGTCGATCGCGTCCACCGCGAACGGCAACCGGACGCCCTCGGGGTCCGCCGCAACCAGCCCGTGCACCCACTCGTCCATGCACGCGAACGCGACCGGGTCGTCCTCGAGCGCCCCCGAAATCGCCTCCAGGTCCTCCCGGAACCCGTTCACGTCGTCGAGCGGGTACGTCACCGCGCCCGCCGCCGCGACCGCCGTCGACCCCGGCGCGACGCCGTCCGGCGTCCGGTCCAGCGCGATCACCGGCACCCCGTGCGCCGAAAGCGCCCGAGCGACGCCCAGGCCCGTCACGTGCGCGTTACAGACGATCGCCGGCGGCCGATCGAACGACCGCGACGCCAACTCTTGGACCAGTTCAGCGGTCGTGGCGAAGCGCGTACTCATGACTCACTCATAGCGCGAACTCGCGGAAAGAGGGTTCGCATTCGGCAGACACCACCGCCGAATCGAACGCGAAACGACGACCTGGCGGTCGCCGTACGCTGGAACAGTCAGTCGCGGAAACGGCGACCTCGCGGTCGCCGTACGCTGGAACAGCCAGTTACTCCTCTACGTCGAGCGTGAACTGTTCGTTCTCGTTGACGGTGTTGAGGACGACGCTGGTGTTGGACTCGTTGATGTCGGGGTCGGTGAGCAGCGCCTTGATCTGGTCGTTCATGCCGTCGGTGTCGGTGAACTTCCCGATGGCGACGACGTCGTAGTCGCCGGTGACCTCGTAGACGCTCGTCATCTGCTTGTGCCCCTGGAGGCGTTCGGTGATGTCCGGGAGCGCGCTCCCTTCGACCTTCAGTTGGATGAACGCGGTGACGTCGTACCCGAGTTCGTCGTAGTCGACGATCGGCGTGTATCCCCGGATGACGCCCTGGTCTTCGAGGTCGCTGAGGTGGTTCGAGACGGTCGTCACGGAGACGTCGAGATCTTCGGCGAGCGACCGGAGGCTCGCGCGACCGTCGCCGAGTAGTGCATTCACCAACTTCGCGTCGAGATTTTCGTACGTCATTACGTTGACTTCGTACCTGGAGGGTTTAGAACTTTACGAACGTGCAATCGCTCGAAGAGATTCTAAAGTTTGCGCTCATCACTAAGGTTTTTGTGCTGGAAGTCAATTATCGATTCGAGCATAAGATGACAAGCGGTAACCTCTCCGAGAAGGAGGAGGCGGTACTCGAGACGATCGACGAGGAGAACATCGACTTCCTGCGCCTGCAGTTCACGGACATCCTGGGGACGGTCAAGAACGTGTCCGTGCCCGCACGGCAGGCGGAGAAGGCGTTCACCGAGGGCATCTACTTCGACGGGTCCTCGATCAACGGCTTCGTCCGCATCCAGGAGTCCGACATGCGTCTCGACCCGGACCCCGAGACGTTCGCGGTCCTCCCGTGGCGGTCGAAGGCGGACGGCGGTGCCGCGCGCCTCATGTGCGACGTCATCAACACGTCCACGGGCGAGCCGTTCGCGGGCGACCCGCGCGGCGTCCTCAAGACGGCCATCCAGCGCGCTGACGAGCTCGGGTACACCGTCAACGCCGCGCCCGAACCCGAGTTCTTCCTGTTCGAGGAGGACGAGGACGGCCGCGCGACGACGAAGACGAACGACGCCGGCGGCTACTTCGACCTGGCGCCGAAGGACCTCGCGCAGGACGTGCGTCGCGACATCATCTTCGGCCTCGAATCCATGGGGTTCGAGGTCGAGGCGAGCCACCACGAGGTCGCGGAGGGCCAGCACGAGATCAACTTCGAGTACGACGACGCGCTGTCGACGGCGGACAACGTCGCGACCTTCCGCGCGGTCGTTCGCGCCATCGCGTCCGAGCACGGCCTGCACGCGACGTTCATGCCGAAGCCGATCGCGCGCATCAACGGCAGCGGGATGCACACGCACTTCTCGCTGTTCCAGGACGGCGAGAACGCGTTCCACGACGGCGACGACGAGTTCGACCTGAGCGAGACCGCGAAGCAGTTCACGGCCGGCATCCTCGAGCACGCACCCGCGATCGCGGCGGTCGCGAACCCGACCGTGAACTCCTACAAGCGCCTGGTGCCGGGCTACGAGGCACCCGTGTACGTGGCGTGGTCCGACCGGAACCGCTCGGCGCTCATCCGGAAGCCGGCGGCGCGCGTGCCGGCGGCGAGCCGCATCGAGGCGCGCTTCCCGGACCCGTCCTGTAACCCCTACCTCGCGTTCGCGGCGCTCATCCACGCGGGCCTGGACGGGATCGAGCAGAAGATGGACTGCGACGAGCCGGTCCGCGAGAACATCTACGAGTTCGACGAGGCCAAACGCGAGGAGTACGGGATCGAGACGCTCCCGGAGAACCTCGGCGAGGCCCTCGACGCGCTCGAGGCCGACGAGGTCGTGCAGGACGCGCTCGGCGAGCACGTCACCGAGAAGTTCCTGGAGGCGAAGCGCGCGGAGTTCCAGGACTACCGCGTCTCGGTCTCCGAGTGGGAGAAGGAACGCTACCTCGAGAAGTTCTAGCGGCCCCGCACTCGCTTCTTTCGACGCCGTTCGACCGCGAGCGACCCCAGCAGCGCTGCCGACCGCGAGCGACCCCAGCGGCGCTGCCGGTCGTGGTGCGTCGCCGTCCACCACGCCGAGTGGTGCGTCAACGTTTAGCACGATGAGCGAGTAGCGTCGGACATGGACACCGAACCGACGTTCACGGTCGAGCGCGACGGCGACCGAGTCGCGCTCGTCCCGGCGTTCTGGCCGAGCGACCTCGACGACGGCGCGCGACGGCGGTACGACGACCTCCGGTCCATGCACGTCGTCGACGACGGCGCGCTGACGATGCCCGCCGAGTACCTCCCCGACGACCGCATCGAACCCGGGAGCACGCTCTCGCTCGCGACGGTGTGGCGGGCGCGCACCGACCGCCTTGGCGCGCTCGACGTCGGCCCGTTCTCGCCGGGACCGATCGAGGACGTCGACCGGGACCGCGACCGCATCGCGCAGACGCTCCTCGAGACCCACGGCGACTGCCGGGACTGACCGCGGTCGCGACCCACGCGGCACCGGCTACGTCAGCAGTAACGCGGCCGCGACCGTCGACGGTGCTGGACCGTCACGCGTTTGACGCCGCCCGCCCACGATAGCGGTATGACGGAGACGGACATCCGCGAACTCGACGCCCGGACCGTCGAGCGCATCGCGGCCGGCGAGGTCGTCGAACGCCCGGCGTCGGTCGTGAAGGAGCTCGTCGAGAACGCGATCGACGCGGGCGCGGGCCGGGTCGCGGTCGCCGTCGACGACGGCGGCGTCGGCGGCGTGACGGTGCGCGACGACGGCCACGGGATGACCGAGGCCGACGTCCGCGCGTCGGTCCGCGAGCACACGACGAGCAAGATCCGGCACGTCGACGACCTCGAGGCCGGCGTGTCGACGCTCGGGTTCCGCGGCGAGGCGCTGCACACCATCGGCGCGGTCTCGCGGCTGACCATCCGGACCCGGCCGCACGACGACGGGACCGAGGCGAGTACGGACGCCGAGACCGGGACAGAACTGGTGTACGAAGGTGGCGAGGTCGAGTCGGTCGGGCCCGTGGGGTGCCCGGCGGGGACGACCGTCGAGGTCCGGGACCTGTTCTACAACACGCCCGCGAGGGAGAAGTACCTGAAGACGACGCCGACGGAGTTCGCGCACGTGAACCGCGTCGTCCGGTCGTACGCGCTCGCGAACCCCGACGTCGCGGTGCGTCTCGAGCACGACGGCCGGGAGGTGTTCGCGACGCCGGGCCGGGGCGACCGCCACGCGACCGTGATGGCCGTCTACGGCCGCGAAGTCGCTGAAGCGATGCACCCCGTGGACGACGTGGAGATTCCCGACGGCCCCCTCGACGACGTGACTGGGCTCGTCTCGGATCCGGAGACGAACCGGAGCGCGCGCGAGTACGTCTCCGTGTTCGTGAACGGCCGCGCCGTCTCGGCGAGCGCGGTCCGCGAAGCCGTCCTCGAAGCCTACGGCGGCCAGCTGGACGCCGACCGGTACCCGTTCACCGCGCTGTTCCTCGACGTCCCCGCCGGCGACGTCGACGTGAACGTCCACCCGCGGAAGATGGAGGTCCGGTTCGCCGACGAGGCCGCGATGAAGCGCCAGGTCCGCGACGCCGTCCAGGGCGCGCTGCTGGACGCCGGCCTCGTCCGCTCCTCGGCGCCGCGCGGCCGCTCGAAGCCCGCCGAGGCCGCGGTCGAGCCGACGACCGCGAGCGACCTCGCCGACGACGCCGCGTCGACGGCCGACGCCAGTCCGAGCGACGCAGGTCCGCGCGAAGCCGGCGCGAGCGCGGACGACGAGGACGGCGACGCGCCCGACGCTGGCGACGTCGACGCCACGCCGACCGACGCCGATGTCGCGACGACGACCGATTCTGAGACGGCGACGACCGACTCCGACGCCACGACGACCGGTTCTGAGACGACGACCGGCCCCGACGCGGCGTCGTCCGAGTCGTCGGGGGGCTCGGTCGCGCCGGACGCGTCCGCGCCGGTCGACGACGCGACGACGCGGGAGTCGCCAGAGCCGGATTCGAGCGCGACTCCGTCGACCGACTCCGGCGCGTCCGCGTCGTTCGACGGCGCGACGGAGACGACCGCGTCCGCCAGCGGCGACGCCGTCGAGTCGCGCGAGTCGTCGACTGCCCGCGACGCCGAGTCGTCGCCGCGGTTCGGTGGCGGCCTCGAGCAGCGGACGTTGACGGGGGAGGCGGCGACGCCGGGCGACGAGTACGAGCGGTTGCCGGCGATGCGCGTCCTCGGCCAGTACCGGGACACGTACCTGGTCGCGGAGACCGAGGACGGGCTGGTGCTCGTCGACCAGCACGCGGCCGACGAGCGCGTGAACTACGAGCGACTGCGGGCGGCGTTCGAGTCGGACGCGACCGCGCAGGCGCTCGCGGAGCCGGTGACGCTCGAACTCACCGCGGGCGAAGCCGAGGCGTTCCCCGCGTACCGGGAGGCGCTCGCGACGCTCGGGTTCCACGCCGAGCGTACCGATAGCAGCGAGGACGCCGCGAGCGGTCGGGAGGTGACGGTGACGACGGTGCCGGCGGTGTTCGACGAGACGCTCGCCCCCGAGGACGTCCGGGACGTGCTCTCGGGGTTCCTGGCGAGCGACGACGACGGCGCGGCGACCGTCGACGCGCTCGCGGACGCGTTCGTCGCCGACCTCGCGTGCTATCCGTCCGTGACGGCGAACACGTCGCTGACGGAGGGGTCGGTCGTCGACCTGCTGGGCGCACTCGACGACTGCGAGAACCCGTTCGCGTGCCCGCACGGCCGGCCGACGATCGTCCGGTTCGACCACGGCGAGGTCGAGGATCGCTTCGAGCGCGACTACCCCGGCCACGGCGGCCGGCGGGAAACGTGAGTCGGCGTCCGTGGTGGGACGCGTGAGTCGTCGACGATGATCGAGATCGACGGGAGCGCGGGTGGCGGCCAGATCCTCCGGTCGGCGCTGTCGCTCGCCGCGCTCTCCGGCGACGCGGTACGCGTCGAGCACGTCCGCGGCGACCGACGGAAGCCGGGACTGAAGCACCAGCATCTCGCGTGCGTCGAGGCCGCCGCGGCGGCCTGCGATGCCGACGTGGACGGCGCGGAACTGGGGAGCGAGACGGTCGCGTTCGACCCCGGTCGCGTCCGCGGCGGCTCGATCGAGGTGGCCGTCGGGACCGCCGGCGCGGTCGCGCTCGTGTTCGAGACCGTCCTCCCACTGTGCGTCGCGCTCGACGCGGAGCTGTCGGTGACGGCGACCGGCGGGACGGACGTCGCGTGGTCGCCGACCCTGGACTACTACCGGACCGTCCGCCTCCCGCTCGCGCGCCGCGCCGGCTGGCGCGCGACCGTCGACGTCGCCCGACGCGGCTTCTACCCGAAGGGTGGCGGGGAGGCGACCCTGCACGTCGAGCCGGCGGCCACCGAGCGCGTGCGGTTCGATCGTCGCGGTCGGTTCGAAGGCGCGAGCGTCGAGGCGGTCGCCTCGGCGGACCTCGCGGACGCCGACGTCGCCGACCGGCTCGTCGACGGCGCGCTCGACGCCCTGGAGGACGTCGGGGTCGCCGTCGACGCGACCGCCGCGCGGAGCGTGCGCTCGCCGGGGACGGGCGCGAGCGTCCTCGTCAGGCTCGAGTACGAGCACACGGTCGCCGGCTTCACCGCGCTCGGCGAACCCGGAACGCCCGCGGAAGCCGTCGGTGCAGACGCTGCCACGGACGCACTCGCATTCCACCAGCAAGGCCGGACGAGTCCCGGACGTGGCGGCCCCGCGAGTCCACCGGTCGTCGACGCGCACGCCGCGGACCAGCTCGTCCTCCCGCTCGCACGCGGCGGCGGCCGGGTCCGGCCGACCGCGGTCACCGACCACGTCGAGACGAACTGCGCGGTCGCACGCGCGTTCGACCGCGACGTCCACCTCGCCGACGGCGTCCTCGTCGCCGAGCACGACCCCGTCGACGACTGACCGCGGGGGCCGACGACGCACTCGCCAGCCCCGGGGGGCCGTGCCGGGGGAGACTTATACCGATTCGTGCTGACGGTACTGGTATGACCGGACAGCCGACCACTGGGGTGGGTCGATGAGCGACGACCTCGTCACGTTCGGGGAGACGATGCTCCGTCTCTCGCCGCCGAACGACGAGCGACTGGAGACCGCACGCGAGTTCGAGGTCCGGGCGGCGGGCGCGGAGTCCAACACCGCGATCGCCGCCGAGCGACTCGGTGCCGTGACGACGTGGATGTCGAAGCTCCCCGATACTGCACTCGGGCATCGCGTCGACGGCGAGATCCGCCAGCACGGCGTCAACACGGACGTCGTGTGGACCGAGGACGACGACGTCCGTCAGGGCACGTACTACCTCGAATCAGGTGGGCGACCGCGCGGGTCGAACGTCGTCTACGACCGCGAGGACGCAGCGGTGACGACCGCGACGCCCGAGGAACTGGACGTCGACCGCGTCAGGAAGGCGTCGACGTTCTACACGACCGGCATCACGCCCGCGCTCAGCCCGCAGCTCCGGGAGACGACGGCGACGCTACTCGACGCCGCCCAGCAGGCGGGGACGATGACGGCGTTCGACGTGAACTACCGGTCGAAGCTCTGGTCGCCCGAGGAGGCCCGGAAGACGATCACGCAGTTCTTCCAGGTCGTGGACGTCCTCGTCATCGCGCTGAAGGACGCGAAGGCGGTCCTGAACTACGACGGGGACGCGACGCAGCTCGCGCACCACCTCGCCTCCGAGTTCGACTTCGAGACCGTCGTCGTGACCCGAGGCGATCAGGGCGCGCTGGCGTGGAACGACAACGTCATCCATGAACAGCCGGCGTTCGAGACCGACACCGTCGACCCGGTCGGGACCGGCGACGCGTTCGCGGGCGCGTTCCTTGCACAGCGCCTCTCCGGGGCGGACATCCAGAAGGCGCTGCAGTACGCGGCCGCGACCGCGGCGCTGAAGCGCACCATCCCGGGCGACGTGGCGACGGTGACCCGACCCGAGGTCGAATCGGTCGTCAACGAAGGCATGGACGGGATCTCGCGGTAGGTCGACCGGCTGCGCGCAACCACCCCGACGAACGGCCGTGCGTCGCGTGGACGCCCGGGGCGAACCCCTTTCTGCGTCCCTCCCGGAGTGCCGGGCATGACGCACGTCGCAATCGTGGGCGCGTACGGGAGCGCCGGCGCGGCAGTCGCGGGCGAGCTCGCCGACGAACCCGGCGTCGAGTTGACGCTGATCGACGACGGCGAACCGGGCGGTGGGCTCTGCATCCTCCGGGGATGCATGCCGTCAAAGGAGGTGATCTCGGCGGGCGCGCACCGGTTCCAGGCGCGCCACGACCACCGGCTCGTCGGCGACCCGCCGGACGTCGACCTGGACGCGGTCGTGGAGACGAAAGACGACCACGTGCTCGGGTTCGCCGAGCACCGCCGGGCGGCGATCCACGACCTCGCCGAGCGCGACGACGTCGCGTTCCACCACGACACCGCGCGGTTCGTGGACGATCGCACGCTCGCGTTCGCCGACCGGACCGTCGAGTTCGACTACGTCGTCGTCGCCACCGGCTCCTCTCCGAACGTCCCCGAGATCCCCGGCATCGAGACCGTCGGCTACCGGACGAGCGACGACGTGCTCGACGCCACCGACCTCCCGGATTCTGGCATCGTGATCGGCTTCGGGTACGTCGGCCTGGAGCTCGTGCCGTACATCGCGGAAGCAGGCGGCACGGACCTGACCGTGATCGAGCACGACGCGCGGCCGCTGGACGAGGCCGACCCGGCGTTCGGCGACGACCTCCTTGAGATCTACGAGAAGGAGTGGGACGTGGACGTTCGCCGGCACGCCTACGAGCGCCGCGTCGAGTCGACCGAGGACGGCGGCGTCCGCCTCTACGTCGACGACGTCGACGGGAACGAGGTCGCCGTCGAGGGCGAGGAGCTGTTCGTGTTCGCCGGCCGGAACCCGAACGTCCACGGTCTCGGCCTCGAACGCACGCGCCTCGACCCCGACTCGGGCGGAGAGTGGGTGCGGGACACGATGCAGGCCGTCGACGACGACCGCGTGTTCGTCGTCGGCGACGCGAACGCCAAGGAACCCATCCTCCACGTCGCCAAGGAACAGGGATTCCAGGCCGCCGAGAACCTCCTCGCGCACGCCCGCGACGACACCGATACCATCGCCGCGTACGAGAACGTCCACCACCACGTCGTCTTCTCCGCACTCGGCGTCTATCCCTACGCTCGCCTCGGTCACTCGAAAGCGAGCGCCGAGGCCGCCGACCTCGAGTACGTTCACGTCACGCGCGGGGCGAGCGACGACGGCGTCTTCACGACGAAGGACGTCCCCGATGGCCGTGCGAGCCTCGTCGTCGACGCCGACGACGGCACCGTCCTCGGCTACCAGGGACTGCACTACCACGCGGACGCGATGGCGAAGACGATGCAACTCGCCGTCGAGATGGAACTCGACGTCCGCGAGATCCCCGACCGCGCGTACCACCCGACGACGCCGGAGATACTCGACGGCCTCGTCCAGGACGCCAGCGACGCCGTCGAGGACTGAGAAGGCGCGACCGCCGGCCGAAGCGAAGAGACGGATTCGTTATACTATCCCTCCAAATCCGTTCCAGATACCCGGAAAGAGCGTGCTAGCTCTGCTCGCTACGTATTTATATACTTAAGACGCCTATATAAGGATGATTACAATGCGAGATTTCACCACCACGAACCCCAGCATGAGTCAGATGTTCGAGCAGATGGACCGAATGTTCGAGAACATGTGGACGGACGGCCCGTTCGGCGACCGCGACGCGACCCAGATGCTCGAGGGGCGCACGACAGACGGCACGGACGGCATGGCCCGCAGGGACAGCATGGACCGCATGGGTAGCGCGACGAACCTCTACGAGGACGAGGACAGCTTCGTGTTCGTGATGGACCTCCCCGGGTTCGAGACCGACGAGATCGACCTCGTCTTCCACGACGGCCACCTCGAGATCGCCGCGGCGACCGAGGTCAGCGAGGAGTCCGAGACGTCGTTCGTCCGGCACTCGCGACGCACGAACGAGACCGTCGCCATCCCCGGCGCGGTCGACGTCGAGGCCATCGAGGCGTCCTACCAGAACGGCGTCCTCGAAGTGACCATCCCCATCCTCGAGGACGAGATCGAGCGCGGTCACGAGATCGACGTCCGCTAGGTCGCCGACTACGACGGTCCCTCGCGGCCGACACCGGTTTCGATTCCACATCTCCACTCCGGCCCCGCGTTCGAGGCCATCTTCTCCGACCACCCTCCCGGAACCCGTCTTCTACTCGCGGATACTATTCATGCAATATTGGTTAGCAACGAACGAATACCTTTAGGCTTGTGGCCAGTATCCATTGACTATATGGGTCGGAAATTAGGCGCATGTGTCGCCGCGATCGGACTGTTCACCACGAGCGCTGCCGCGTGGTTCCTCATGAAAGGACCGTTCCTCGGGACCGGACTCCCCGCCACCGAGTACCTACTGGCCGCGATCGCCACGCTCCTCGTCGGCCTCCTCCTGCTGCGCAGCGGCCTGAACTCCTACATCCACCACCGCTCCAGCACCGACCGCGTCGTCATCAGCAACAAGAAGATCTGACCGACGACCCCGTCGGACCCCGACCACCCCCACCGACCCTCCCAACCAAAGCGGTCCACCCCCAACGGACTACAGCCTCACCCCTGGGGCACCGACGTACCCACTTCCTGCCGCGACCTCCTTCCTCCAGCACCAGCGTCCAACGCTCCCCAGCACCAGCGTCCAACGCTCCCCAGCACCAGCGTCCAACGCTCCCCAGCACCAGCGACCCGACCGCACAGAAGCCCGCGCGCCTACGACTCCGTCCACCGCGCGTCCGCGAGCGTCCGCTGGACGACCTCGTGCCCGACCGCCTCCGCGAGCGTCTCGAACCCCGAGCGCTCCGCGCGGTCGTCCGCGTTCGCGACCAGCCGCGACACGATGAACTCCGGCGTCGACCGCCCGACCTCCCCGAACCGCGGCTGGTAGTCCACCTCCAATTCGAGGTCCGGCGTCAGGCCCTCCGCGAAGATCCCGTCGACGCGCGCCGTCGACGGCAGCGGCTCCAGGTCGTCCGCGAGGTGCGTGACGAACGTCCCCAGCGCCGCCTTCTCCACCGACAGCGTCACCAGGCCGTGCAGGAGGTCCGCCGCACTCCCCGGCTCCGTGATCGCCTCGAACTCGTCGACGAGCATCAACGTCCGCCCCTCCTCCGTCAGGGGCGGCACCACGTTCCGGAGCGTCGACTCCAGCACGCCCGCGTTGAAGCTCGCGTGCCGACGATGGAACACGACCGAATCGAACCGCCCGACCTCCGCCCGGTCCGCCGGCACCGGCAACCCCATGTGCGCGAGCAATACCACCTGGCAGAGCGTCTCCAGGAGCGTCGTCTTCCCGCCCGAGTTCGCGCCCGTCAGGACGCTCACGCGCTGCTGGCCCGGCGGCGGCGCCAACGAGTGCTCGCCGAGCGCGTACCGCACCGGCTGCAGCGACTCCTCGCCGCCCGCCGCGAGCGAGAGGTTCCGCGCCCCCTCGACCGCGACCGCGTTCTCGACGAACGACGGCGACGTCAAGTCGAACGCCGCCGCGAACCGCGCGAGCGACAGCTCGAACGCCACGTCGTCGACCGCCGCCACCGCCCGGTCGACGTCCTCGCGCGCGTCCGCCACCGCACCCTGGAGGTCGACGCGGACCTCGCGCTCGCGGTCGTCCACGGCCTCCCTGAGGTCGCCCGCGAGCGACCGGAGCGCTTCGTTCACGAAGTCCGTCGCGTCCCGCGCCTCCGTCGGTGCCGCGTCCCGCACGCGCGCCGCGTCCACGCCCGTCTCCGCGCAGACGTGGTCGACGAACGCGTCCTGGAACCCACCCGCCGTCGGTGCGCTCCCCTCCCGGATCTCCTCGACGACCGACGCCGCGTTCGCCTCCAGGGTCTCGACGTCCGCGACGTGCTCGCGGAGCGCGTCCAACCGGTCGTCGGCACCCGGTGCGACGCGACCCTCGCGGAGCGCACCGAGCGCACGCGCCGCGTCCGCGAGCGCCTCCCGGTCCAGGTCGGCGAGCGGCGCGAACACGCCGTCCTCGCGCACGACGCCAGCGTCGAGGAGCGCCACGGCCGCCTCCACAGCGGCCTTCTCCCCACCGCCCGCGTCGTCGTACGTCGCGAACGCCGCCTCGACCGCCGACCGCTCCTCGCTCGACAGCGCCTCCCAGGACGCGCGCGCCGCCTCGACGTCCGCGAGTCGCTCGCCCATTGCGTCCACGTCGGAAAGCGGCGTCAGCACGTGGATGGCGTCCGCCGCCCCGTCCGTGAGCGCGAACGACCCCGCGATAGACAGTATCTCCTTGTACACCTCGCGCGCGTCGCTCGTCGCGAGCACGTCCATCCCGGCTCCTCCCGTCGCTCGACGGAGGATGCGCGTCGCACGTCCACGAGGGACGCCGGCGTCGACGAGCGCCCGCACGTCCGCCGACTCGATGGCGTCGATCGCCGCGTCCACGCCCAGTTCCTCGACGAGCAACGCCCGCGTCTTCGGGCCGACTCCCCAGTACTCCTCCAGTCGCATACCCCATTCCTACGACCGGTCCGTAATCAAAGCCCCACAAACGACCCGCAGCGCCGCAGCGGGCCTGGAACCTCCAGGGGCCGCGGTGGCCGTCGTCGAGTCGTCCGGGAGATTGATTGCCGGAGATACCATAGGCCGGCGCATGACCGACGCCGCGGACCGCACCGGCATCGACGAGGACGCGAGTTCGTTCCGGTACTACCGCAACGCCGTCGAACGCCACTGGGATCCCGCCGAGATCGACCTCTCCGCGGACGTCGAGCGCGTCGCCGACCTCGACGCGGACGCGTTCGACTCGCTCCGGCGGACGCTCGCGCTCTTCGGTGCCGGCGAGGAGGCCGTCACCGAGGACCTGTCGCCGCTCGCGGTCGTCCTCGACGACGTCGACGACCAGCTGTTCGTCACCACCCAGCTCTACGAGGAGGCCAAGCACGCGGAGTTCTTCCACCGATACTGGACGCGCGTAATCCACGCAGCCGAGGATCGACGCGGGGAGGCGCGTTCGGACCCGCGTGACGCGTCGTGGTTCAACGACGCGTACGACGAACTGTTCGAACGCAACGAAGCGGCGATGGAGCGGTTGCTGACCGAGGACACGCCGGAGAACCGGGCACGAGCGTACTGTCACTACCACCTCACCGTCGAGGGCATCCTCGCGCAGACGGGCTACTACGGCGTCCAGAGCTCCTTCGACGGGTCGACGCCGGGGCTCCCCGAGCTCCCGGGACTCGTCGAGGGGTTCTCGCGCATCCGGAGCGACGAAGGCCGGCACGTCGGGTTCGGGATGCGGAAGCTCAAGGCCCTCGTCGCGGCTGACGCGGTCGACCCGTCGCTCCTGCACGACCTGACGGGCGAGCTCGCGATGCTCGTCCAGGACGCGGTGTCGGCGGCGGGCCGCGAGGAAGACGAGGGGGTCACGCCGGCGGACCTGGCGGCGTACGCCGCCGAGAAGCACGCCGAGCGCATGAACCAGATCGTCGACGCGACCGCGGACGTCCCGGACGTGGAGGCCCTCACTCGACTCGACGAGTGAGGAACCGCTAGCGAGGCGTCGTCACTCGGCGTACGTGGTGTCGAGGTACGCGACGATGTTCTCGGACTCGTTCATCGTGACGCCGTACTCGTCGTCGACGAGGACGGGCACGGCGCGCTGGCCGGAGACGCGCTTGACCTCGTCGCGCTCGGAGTGGAGCGCGTCCACCCAGACGCTGTCGTAGTCGAGGTCGAGTTCGTCGAGGCGGTCGGCGACCAGTTCGCACCACGGGCAGCCGTCGAGTGCGTAGAGCGTGAGCGACATGCGTGGACGCACGGACTCGAGGGAGAAGGGTCTGCGGGTGGCTCGTGGCGAGCAGCCGGGCCGTGAGCGGGTCGGGACCGCTGGCAGTTCGAGGTCGCGGACGGTTCGCGGCCGACCGCTGGCGGTTCGAGGACGGTGGCCCGGACTCCCGCCTCGGCCGTCCCCGCGCGTCGGTCAGGTGACGGTGGCCGCGCTATCGCACTTGAACCCTCGGCGGATCAGCGCGGGGCGGGCCGGAGAGCACGGGACTGTGTGGCGGTGAACGGAGGTGGGCGTCGACGGGGTTTTCACCGTGAGATGGCTACGTGTCGGTGATGATGGCGACGACGCACGCGTTCGTCGGGTTGGCGCTGGCGAGCGCGTACGCCGTCCTCGCTGGGGAGTACGCGACGGTCGCGGCGGTGGCGGCGCTCGCCGGCGGTATCTTTCCGGATCTGGACCTCGTCGCCGAGCACCGGAAGACGCTGCACTTCCCGGAGTACTACGCGGTGCTCGCGGTCGTCGCGGTCGCGGTCGCGGCGGTCGCGGTCGGTCCGGCGACGGTCGCGGCGGCGGCGTTCCTGGTGTCGGCGGCGGTGCACGCGGCGAGCGACGCGCTCGGTGGCGGCCTCGAGGCGCGGCCGTGGCTCGCGGAGTCCGACCGCGGCGTGTTCCTGCACACGCAGGGACGGTGGGCGCGACCGCGGCGGCTCGTGCGGTACGACGGCGCGCCCGAGGACCTCGTTGTAGGCGTGGCGTTCGCACTCCCCGGACTGGTCGTGTTCGACGGCTGGATTCGGCGCGTCGCGCTCGCCGGAGTGGCGGTATCCGTCGTGTACGTGCTCGTCAGGAAGCGCCTCCCGGTGCTGGAAGAACGCTACCTGCAGTGACCGCGTCGGCGCCCGACACCGCCCCGAGCGGGCCGATCCCGGCCGGTACGTCAGCACCCGCGACGCCCCTCGTGTGATCGTCTCATACGCCCGTATGTCACAGGTTCCCCGCCTCAGAAATTAAAACGCGAAGACAAATTAGTGAAATTTATCATGGTGGAGTTCGATAGTATGGCCGATGGCACAGCGAGACGACCGACGGGAGGAGTTCGTCGACGTACGGATTCCCGCCGCGCTCGCCGAGCGCATCGACGACGTGTACGCGGAGTGCCGGGGCTACGAGGCCTCGTCGATGCAGGAGAGCCTGAGCGTGCTCTGTGACCTCGCCGCCGGTCGTCTCCGCGTTCCTGACGAGACCGCGCTCGACCGCGTCGACCGGTCGGTGACGGACGCGGCCACGTCCGAACTCGCGGACGGAGACGCGTCCGCGGACGCGGTCGTCGCCGACCTGTCCGAGGAGCGTCGCGCGAACGTCGACGCGGCGTTCCCGACGCGCTGGAGTGCGGACGCGACGGTCGCGAGCCGACTCGCGGCCGTCGTCGACCGGTACGTCCGGAACCCCGAGGGAATGCCGGACCCGGACGCTCGCGAGGCGGACGCGCTACACGTCGTCGGCGAGCGCGAAGGGCTGGCGCCGGACGCACTCCGCGACCGTCTCGTCACCGCGCTGTACGGGAATACGGGACTCCCCGACGACCTCGCGGGCGAGTTCTTCAGCGACGCACTCGCGTCCGTCGCGGAGGCTGCCGGCGACGACGACGCCACCGACCGCGAGGCCGCCCGGCTGTCCACGAACGACGCTACTGACCCTGGAGTCAGTACCGTCGACGGCAGTGACCCGACAGTCAGTACCGTCGACGTGAGCGAGTCGCCGATCTTCGACGACGGCCCGCCGGCGCTCACGGACGGACCGCCCGCGGCGCCCGCTCAGCCCGCGAGCGGCCTGGACCCGGAGGCGGCGTTCGACTCGCCGACGGACGAGGTCACCGTCGACTCGATGCTCGCGGACGAGGCCGCGCCGACCGCGCGCTGCGAGCGCTGCGAGGCGTACCACGCGGTCGACGACCTCGAGACCGTCATCGGGTCCGCGTCCTCGACGATCGAGTTGCTGTGCGAGTCCTGTGCGGCGACCGTAGAGGAGAAGGATTAACGGGGCGCGGGCGGACGATACCTCCATGTCTCTGGTCGAAGTCGGCGTCAGGGCGGTTCATCTGGTCGTCGCGGCGACGTGGGTGGGGGCGGTCGTGTTCTTCGCGTTCGGTATCCTGCCACTCGCCCGAGAGGGGTCGCTGAACGCGACGCCACTGGAACGGTTCGCGGAACGACTCCAGGTCGGCTCCCGGGTGGCGTCCGTTCTGCTCTTGCTCTCTGGCGGGTACATGATCTCGCTCGCGGGCTACGAGCGGACGCTGCTGTCGTCGACGAGCGGGTACCTCGTGCTGGCGATGGTCGTCCTCTGGCTGGCGTTGACCGGACTGGTCGAGGTGGGAGCGAGTCGCGTCCTCGCCGGCACTGAGGAGTTGAAGGTGCGGACGCCCGCGAAGCGCGCGACGCCGTTCCTCCGCGCGGCGACGCTCGTCGGCGTGCTGTTGCTCGTCGACGCGGTCCTCCTGCGGTTCCCGGACGCCCTCTTCTGAGCGAAGACGAGTCGCACCCCCAGGGGCGAGCTGGGTGGACTCGAGTCGATACCAGCGCGATTCGGCCCGACATTCTTCAGTCCTGACTCGGTAGGTACTGGTATGGCTGGAACCGAGATGGACCCGTTCGCGGACCCGTACGACGGACCGATCCCCGACGGCGTCGACGAGGCGGCCGTGGCGCGGATGCGCACGGTCGCGCGCGTGCTCGACGAGGCGGTGCGGGTCCCCGGGACCGACTTCGAGGTCGGCCTGGACCCACTGCTCGGCGTGGTGCCTGGCGTCGGCGACGTGATCGCTGGCGGGCTGTCGCTGTACATCGTCCTGGAGTCGGCGCGTCTCGGCGTCTCGTACACGACGCTCGTGTCGATGCTCGCGAACGTCACGATCGACGTCGCCACCGGCACGATCCCGTACGTCGGGCCGGTCGTGGACGCGTTCTGGAAGTCGAACCGTCGGAACCTCGCGCTCGCGCTCGACGACCTCGCCGAGGGCGCGTCGGAGACGCTGTTCGCGGACGCCGCGGACGCGGCCGGCGTCGGCCCATCGACCGAGACCGGGTTCGGCGACGCGACGGCCGAGGACGCGACCGACGAACCCATCGAGATCCCGATCGAGTCCGAGGACGAGTAACGCGTCCCGTCTCCCCGACGGTCTCGCCGGCGGCGCCTGAACGCTTTTCCGAGCGCCAAGAGTAGCGGTGCTATGCCTTCGAGGAACTTCCTGTTCGTATCCGCCGACGCCGCACTGATCACCGACCTCGCGTGGCAAGTTCACAAAGAAGGCCACGACGTCAGATACTACATCGAAGCCGAGAGCGACAAGGAGATCGGGGACGGGTTCGTGCCCAAAACGGATGATTGGCGCGCGGAGGTCGAGTGGGCCGACGTAATCATCTTCGACGACATTTGGGTGGGCTCGGACATCGGGACAGGCAAACTCGCTCAGGAACTCCGGGAGCAAGGCGAAGCTGTCGTCGGTGGGACGCCGAACACCGATCACCTCGAAGAAGATCGCGGCTACGCGATGGAGATCCTCGAAGAGCACGGTGTCAACACCGTCGAACACCACATCTTCCACGACTTCGACGCCGGCATCCAGCACGTGCAGGAGAACCCGGCTCCGTACGTCATCAAGCCACTTGGAGAAGTCCAGAACGTTAAACGACTGCTCTACGTCGGGAACGAGGATGATGGCAGCGACGTCGTAGACGTGCTCCGTGCCTACAAGAAGGCGTGGGGGCACCGGATGAAGGGGTTCCAGCTCCAGCGGAAAGTCGAAGGTGTGGAGATTGCCATCTGCGGGTTCTTCGACGGGAACGAGTTCATCGACCATGTCAATTTCAATTTCGAGCACAAGAAATTATTCCCAGGAAACATCGGTCCCCAGACCGGCGAGATGGGAACGTCGATGTTCTGGGCCGGCCAGAACAAATTGTTCAAAGAGACCTTCGGGAAACTCGAGGACTGGCTCGCCGACGAGGGCTACGTCGGGAGCATCGACATCAACTGCATCGTGAACGAGGCCGGGATCTATCCGTTGGAGTTCACGCCGCGGTTCGGGTATCCGACGATCGCGTTACAGGAAGAGTCCATCGAGTCGTCTACTGGCGAGTTCTTCTACGATCTCGCGCACGGCAACACCCCCGAACTAGCGGTCCACAACGGGTACCAGATCGGCGTTCGGGTCGTCCTGCCGCCGTTCCCGTTCGATGACGAGAAGACGTACGATGAGAACTCTCGAAACGCAGCTGTGGTGTTCGAGACGGAAAGCCGAGACGGAATTCACCTAGAAGACGCGAAGAAGGTGGATGGCCAGTGGCGGGCGGCCGGGGACAACGGGATGCCGATCGTCGTGACGGGGAAGGGAGAGACGATGCACGCGGCGCGCGAGCAGGCGTACGACCGGATCGACGATATCGTGATGCCAAACATGTACTATCGCGACGACATCGGCGAGCGGTGGAGCGACGGCGAGGGCGACCGCCTGCAAGCGTGGGGCTACCTCGGACCAGGTGGCAAGTAAACAGCCTCGGGCGCGGTGGCCCGAGGCTTTTCTAGTTCCCTCGGCCGTGCGCTAGCGCTCCCTGCTCGGCGAGCGAGCGGGATGAGGTTGGGCGGCTTACGCGCCTTGACCCGGACAGACGCACTAACCGAACCTGCGGCTGGGTTTTGTGAGCCCGGTAATTCGTATCATTACCGTCGGTTTTCGCCTTCTCGCGCTACGCGATGTTCACCGACGCATTCCGGTCAGTATGGTCTTGCTGAACCGCACACTCCCCATTCGTACACCGGAACCACCGTCCCTGCCGATCTCCCCGCTCGCCACAGAACGGACACGTCTGCGAGTTGTAGTAGGCAACCACCGTGTCCGTGAAAATTGCCCGTCACGTCGCCTTGTACGAGACGAACGTCTCGAACTTGTAAAACGGCGATTTGTGCAACCGCCGATTCGTATACTTCCCGTACTCGATCTCGTCGCGGATACCCTCCCTATCCTCGAACACGATAACCGGGTTCGAGAACTGCTCTGCGAACTCCACGACAGCACGGGAGAGACGATGGAGTACCCACTCGGTGTATCGTTCTTCCTTGTCACCGAGTTCCCGGTGGATGCTCGTCTTTCCGTGTTCCGGACAGCGAGTCGTGATGGTGTGATAGCGGTGGCGTTCCTGCTTCACCCGTCCATCGACGACGCCCACTGACTCGCATCCGCGCCACATCCGAGAACCGACCAGCCTGTATCTACTGATCCGGTAAGATGAGCCCCGCTCTGAGAGCGATGTTTATTGGGATCCCGAGGTTCCACAAGGGTCTTCCATATAGGTCGGGCCGATCCCAATTGCACCGTTCCCAGCAGTGGAGAGGCTCCCGATCTTGACGAGAGCCCCGATACACCCCGGATCTTCGTTCCGGTCCGCATAATACGTCTTGTAGTCTTCTCGTGTGAACGTATACTCCCAAACCTCGGTTTCTCTGTCGTCGGACCCGTCGTAATGGACAGCACGTATCGTGTAGTGAGCCTGCGTTTCTGACCACGACGGTGCAATACGCAGCCCCGGCGTACCGGTTTCAGCGTCGATCGCAGGCAGCGAGAGCTTCCGGTCGAGGAGACTTTCGTCATCGCTCTCCGACCTGGTGCCTTCATCGCGCTCCACCATGATACGGACCCGGTTCGAGATAAAGGACGAGTTGATGACTTCGATCGGTCCGAGGACAGTTCCCGACCCACCGGAATCAAGGACCGAAGAACAACCAGCTACAGACACACTACCGACTACTGCCAAACTCTTGAGCGCCTGACGACGGTTCATCTACAGATGGTACTCGAAATCGGACATATATCTCTTCTGTATGGAGTGCGGTCTCTACCAACGTAGGCCGACGACGTCAGTCCGGAGCGAATGCAGCCGCCGTGACATCGTACGTGCGACTATAACACTGATAGCGTCCAAGAGGGTAATGCCGCAGCAGTTCGTCGGACAGACGATAGCCAGATTCATTCCGTACGAATGGGAAGGAGTCGATGACTGCATCCAACGTCTGTGGCCCGTAGACGTATGGGTAGGCACTTGCTCCGTCTCCACTCGTCTCGTATCGGACGGATGAGTCCATATTTGATTCAGCAAGCAGGATGAGCACCATCGTGTCACTGTCAGCATGGTTAGTGAAAGACTGGTTGAACCATTCGGTGGGTTTTCTGTTTCGTTCGTGGTATCATGTGGCGTGCCCCGTCTCCAAACTGCTCTCGCCCTGCTCGGGTGCCTCGTCCTCCTCGCCGGCTGTAGCGGCGGCCCAGGGGCCGACACGACCATCGCGCCGACGAACACCGAGACAGCGAACCGAACCGCCGAGCACACGACCGCGGAACCGACGACCGTCGGAACACCCGCGACTCGGACGCAGGTGCCGACGCTCACGGAGTCGCCCGCGGTGACGAACCCACCTGACCCACGAGCTGTCGGGACGAACTTCGAACACAACCCGTCCCTGGACGCGATCTATCGACGTGTCGAGGCACTCCGTGGTCTCACCGCACGCGAACAGGTGAACGTGTCCGTGCACGGAATCGACATCGTCGATCCGGAGACCAACGAACGGATGCAGGTCGGCGACCCCTTCGACTACCCCGACGACGCCGCGGGCATGGACGAGACCCAGACGAAGGCCCTCCAACTGTACTCCTCGGAGCCGGTCCCGCTCAAGGGCTTCGCTGCAGCCGGGATGGCGCGAGCCACCGCCGTCAACGTGGCGAACGAGAGCGCGTACGAGCGCATCGCCGACGACTCCTTCGAAATCCTCCTCGTCCACGAGTTCGCGCATACGCTACAGGAACAACACGGCCTCAACGATCGTCAGCGACTCACCGAGACGACCGACGCGGACCTCGCAGGCCTGATGCTGACGGAAGGTGACGCCACCCTCACCGCGTACCGGTACTGGCAGACACACGACGCCGGCGGTGCGAACCCGCTCGCGCTCCGGAACACGACTACCGAACGCGGACACTGGACGCACGGGTTCCTCGATAAGACGCGGTACTACGGCGCACGATACCTGCAGGGCGTGCCCGAGGATTTGCGGAACGCACACGTCCGTCAGCCGCCGGACACGACCGCCGAGGTGATGCACCCGAACGGGACCTTGGACCTTCCGGGACCGGCCGTCACCGCACCGGCTCCGGCCGACTGGACGACGAAGAGCGAGAACCGCGTCGGCGAACTCACCATCAGGTACGCGCTCCGGACGAACGGGGTCTCGTTTCACCGAGCAGCCGCCGCAAGCACGGGCTGGTGGAACGGTTCGATGCGAACGTTCCAGCGCCCGGACGGTATCGCGGCGTCGTGGTCGACGCGCTGGGCGAACGAACGAGAGGCCAAGGAGTTCGCGGCGGCTTGGCGTGCAGCGCTAGAGAACCGGGATGCGACGCGCGATGACGGCGTCTTCGTGGTTCCCGGAACCGAGCACACACCGGAGCTATCCTACGTACTCGTCCGTGACGGGGCGGTCATCCATATTGCGGTCGCGTCCACGACAGCGGACGCACGTTCGATCGCCGCCGCCAGTGGCGCCTGGAACGCCTCACAAACGGACCCGCTAGCGGCTGAGCTCTCCGAGAAGGCGGATCGCGCAGCGCCCGTCGACGACTGTGCGCTGGAACGTCCCTCGTCCGATCCGACGTCGAACTCGACCGCTGGAGTCCAAGACGGCGAAGATCGCGTCGCGGCCGCCTGCGAGCGCGGCCACAGAACGAACCCGATGAGTGCAGACGTCGATGGAGACGGTCTCTCGGACTTCGTCGA
This sequence comes from Halorubellus sp. JP-L1, assembly GCF_011440375.1. Classification (NCBI taxonomy): domain Archaea; kingdom Methanobacteriati; phylum Methanobacteriota; class Halobacteria; order Halobacteriales; family Halorubellaceae; genus Halorubellus; species Halorubellus sp. JP-L1. Next base: position 316,291 of record NZ_JAAOIR010000002.1, on the reverse strand, counting down.
GAGCACGCGGGTCGTCGGACACCATCCGCGGGTGGTGCTCCCCGAACTCCATCCCTCCGAGAAGGACGTCGTACTCGACGTACTCTACACAAGCACCCTCGATGCCGACCAGCGATTGAGCGAACAGCAAGTAGCGAATATGCGGTCGACGTGGGCGGGATTCCCGGTAGATAACCCGGGGGATTTGTCGGGCGTTCACCTCCACGTTCGTACGCACGAAACCACACAGCTCGATGGGACGTTCGGTGCGGACTTTAGTACCGACGACGTCGACGCGCTCTACGAGCAGCGCTACGGAGAGTCACCGGGCGACGGGGTCGTCAACATGGTCGTCGTCTCGGAGTTCGACGTCGGGTCGTCCGGGCTGGTCGCGTTCGGTGCCAGCGGCGGGAACGTCGCCGTGGTTCGAGCGAGCGAATCACGTCCCATCGTCGTTACCCACGAACTCATGCATCTCGTTCTCGGCCCCATCCACGGCGAGCGCGATTGCGACATCGCGAACGATAGCAGCCACACGTGCCGGGGCTACCTCGCTCCCGGCGGTCAGGCCGAACCGTTCCTCACCGATCTGCTGGTGAGTGCGCTCAATCGACCGTGGACGAGCGCGAACGTATCAAACGCCACCAACCGTACCGTAGTGGGCCACAAAACCACCCCGGTCCGGTGAATTGAGTAACTGAAGGCGGTTTCAGTTCGGACGAATTGTCGCTCAGTCGCTGGAACTGGTTTGCGTGCGTGTCTCCTGTCGCTCCGAGGGCGAGAGCGACGAGAAGGGAACGTCTCGAACGACGATATCGCCGTCACCGACTGCAGTGAGAACGACCGCGACCGCCCTCGTCCCGGTCTGGATGCGCTGGGAGGGAGTCACGTCATTCCATCGGACGAACAATCGAACCGCTCCACTTTCTGCGATGCTGTTTCGCTCGACGACCTCACCGCCGTCGAGTTCGTACGTTTCCCAGAAGAGTGGCTCCCCGGCAGCCTCGAACAGCAGAGTGACCGACTGCTGAGTCTCGGTCTCGTTCCGAACCAGAACGTACCGGAGATCCGTGGCACGTAGTTCTCTGCTGACCGCCGATCCGATGGTCCAGGAGAGGATTCCAGCCCCGGCTCCGAGAGTCCCGGTGAGAAAATCGCGACGTGTAGGCATCTACGCGACTAACTTCACGTCGGCGCAAACGTCTTCTGGTAGTCGTCTCCGTCACGCTCGGAATGGGAATGCCTGACACCGCGTCGGAAAGAACGGTCATGGCCTATCCGCGAACCGACGTCGAACACCGCAAACCCGACCACTACGAATCAGGCCATCAAACCCGAAACATCGTGGCTTCGCACGTCGTCACTGGTGAGTTCCTTGCTGAATGCCGCGCCCACGTGCGAGGGTATTCTACGCGGGAGTTCCGCTCTCGGTTCCCTCGTCGTACGCTCGAAGCAGAGTTCGGACGTTCTGACCGTGCGCTGGATCGACGGCGACGGCGACCGCCTGCAGGCATGGGGCTACCTCGGCCCGCAGTAGTGGCCATCGACGGTCGCCGGCGCGGTCGTCGACGCGAGCGATCGGTCAGAACTCGGTGCCCTTGCGGGCGCGGACGCCGTCGTCGAACGGATGTCTCTCCTTGCGGACGTTCGTGACGAGGTCGGCGCGCCCGGTGACGTACGTCGGCTCCTCGTGACCGCCGGTGAGGACGAGTTCGAGCCCGTCGGGCTTCGAGTCGACGAGGTCGACGACCGCGTCGGGCGCGACGAGGTCGCGGTTCGCGGCGTAACAGAGCTCGTCGAGGACGAGCATGTGGACGCCGTCGTCCGCGGGCGCGTCCAGTTCCAGGGGCGAGTCGAGGTCGGCGTTCCTGGCGGCGTCGACGAGGTCGCGGGCGCGCTCCATCCCGCCCTGCGCGCGAGCCTCGTGGTCGACGTCGTCGGTCCCGTCGTTCATCGCGTGCCAGCCGTAGTGCCCGGAGTGCTCGTACGTGAACCCGGGGACGGCGCGGATGGCGTTGTACTCGCCGCGGACGTCCTCGACGCTCGCCGCGCCGCCCTTCATGAACTGGAGGAGATGCACGCGGTAGCCGTGGCCGGCCGCGCGAAAGCCCATGCCGAGCGCCGCGGTCGTCTTCCCCTTGCCGTCGCCCCACCAGATCTGCGTCCGCCCGAACGCCTCCGGCGCGGCCGGTTCGATGGACGTGGGTTCTGGCGCGCCGGCGGTCCCGTCGTCGCGGTCGCCGGATGCGTCGTCGCCCGTCGCTGGGTCGTCCTCTGTCATGGGTCGACCGACGGCCGCGGGTCGCTTCAGTCCTCGGCTTCGCGAACGACGGTCAGAGCTCGATTCCGCGGACGACGGTCACGCTGCGTCGTCGCGCGCGTCGTCGACGATCGAGATGGCGGCGTCGAGTTCGTCCTCGACGACGCCGTGCCCGATGCCCTGGTAGATGCGTTCGTCGACGTCCGCGCCGAGGTGCTCGAGCACCGCGGTGCTCTCGTGAACGCGCTCCAGCGCGATGTGCGGGTCGTTGTCGTCGCACCCGAGGAACGCGGGCGTCCCGTCGAGGTCGCCGTCGTACTGGTCGGGCGACACCTCGGGGCCGATGAGACCGCCGCTGAAGACGACGAGGCCACCGTACCGCGCGGGGTTCCGAGCGACGTACTCGCTCCCGAGGCACGCGCCCTGGGAGAACCCGAGGACGACGACATGCTCGCGGCCGACGGCGTCCGCGGCCCGGTCGACGAGCGCACCGACCGTTGCGAGCCCCGAGCGGAGACCGGGCTGGTTCGATTCGGTGGGGGCGGTGAACGGGTTCGGGTACCACGTCCGGCCGGCGGCTTGCGGCGCGAGGTATGCGACGTCGTCGAACCCGAACTGGCCCGTGATCTGGAGCATCGATTGCGCCGTCGCGCCGCGGCCGTGCACGCAGACGACGGCCGCCGACGCGTCGGCGAGGTCCGCGCCGGCCTCGGAGACGGGCTGGTCGCCGTGCGGATCGTCGCCGCTGTGGGGGTTCCGCGCACTCATCGCGACCGACCTCCGTGGCGCATCGAGTGGGATGTCATAGCAGGTAATAGACGCCGCAGGGGTTTAGGCGGTCGGCAAGCGGCGACCGGCCGGTCGAGACGCGACGTGACCGAGGAGCGCGCCGGGCGTCACGCCTCGACGGGTTCGTCGACGAACTCGAGGACCGCGTCGGCCCCCTGGAAGCCGTCGGCGAGCCGCCGGACCTCCTCGCCGTCCTCGTAGTAGACGAGGAGCGGGACGCTCGTCACCTGGAGGCGCTCGACGAGCGGCGGGTCGTCGCGCGGGTTGACGAGCGCGACCGCGACGTCCGTCGCGCGAGCGACGTTCCCGAGCACCGGCTCCATGGACGCGCAGATTCCGCAGCCGTCGGTGTACGCCTCGAGGAGGACGCGGTCGTGCTCGGCGAGGAACGCGTCGAGTTCGCTCTCGTTCGCGAGGTGGACGGGTTTCCGTGTTTGACTCATTGGTATCGAGTACGTGGTCGATGAATTTCAGTCCGTGGTCGATGGACGACCGTCGCGTCGAACCGGTTCGGGTCGGAATCGGGCGGTCAGTCCGCGGCCTGCTGGCCGCCGGCGTTCTGTGCGGTGCGGAGGAGTTCGCGGTAGCGGTCGCGGATCGTGACCTCGCTGACGTCCGCGGCCTCGCCGACTTCGCGCTGCGTGAGTTCGGCGTCCTCCAGCAGGCCGGCGGCGTATATCGCGGCGGCGGCGATGCCGACCGGGGACTTCCCGGAGTGAACGGCCTCGCGCTTGGCGGTCTCGACGAGTTCGCGAGCGCGGCGTTCGACGGCGTCCGAGGCGTCCAGATCGCTGGCGAACCGCGGCAGATAGCTCGCGGGATCGGCGGGCTGGACCTCCAAGCTGAGCTCCTTGACGAGGTAGCGGTACGTGCGCGTGAACTCCTGTTCGTCGACGCGGGAGACGCGCTCCACTTCGTCGACGGTCCGGGGCGACCCGGCCTGGCGCGCGGCGGCGTGCAGAGAGGCGGTCGCGACGCCCTCGATGCTCCGTCCGGGGAGCAGGCCGTCCTCGAGCGCGCGCCGGTAGACGACGCTCGCGGTCTCGCGAACGTTCTTCGGGAGGCCGAGCGCGCTCGCCATGCGGTCGATCTCGCCGAGGGCCTGCTTGAGGTTGCGCTCCTGGCTGTCGCGCGTGCGGAAGCGCTCGTCCCACGTGCGCAGGCGCTGCATCTGCTGGCGCTTCTGCGAGGACAGACTGTTGCCGTAGGCGTCCTTGTTCTGCCAGCCGATGGTCGTCGACAGCCCGTCGTCGTGCATCATCTTCGTCGTGGGCGCGCCGACGCGGGACTTCTCGTCGCTCTCGGCGGCGTCGAACGCGCGCCACTCGGGGCCGCGGTCGACCTCGTCCTCCGTGACGACGAGCCCGCAGTCCTCGCAGACGGTCTCGCCGCGCTCCTCGTCGTGCGCGACGTGCCCGCTGCACTCGGGGCAGGTCGTCACGTCCCCGGGGTGCTCGCGAGTGCGCTCTGCGGGAGCAGTTGCATCCTCGTCCTCGTCCCGGGTTCGCGTTCGCGACGTGGCTCGCGAGGACCCGTCGTCGCCGGAGCGAGTTCGGCGCTCGAAGCGTTGAGTCGTCATACCATCCTAGTGAACGGACAGCCCCCAATAGCTTCGTTTGGCGTATGCCAAAGTCGCCCCGGAGCCGGTGGTAGAAGACCGGAGACAGACGGACCGCATGCAGCGATTGTCCCGTCTCGAGCACCTTCGGCGAAACAGTTAGGTTGGCATAGACCGAACTCGAGGTATGCGAGAATACGTCTTCACGCTCGAGTACGAGCGGGGCGTCGACCCCATCGCCGACGTCTTCATCGACCACCCGGAGGCGATCGCGCGCTCCGTGGCGTGCAACGTCGTCGGCGAGGACATGTGGCGCATCGACCGATTCAGCGGTCCCGAGCCCGCGATCGACGCGCTCGAGGCGCTCGTGCTCGACGCGAACCGCTGCAACGAGTGCCCGGAGGGAGCCTGCGACTCCTACCGCGAACACCAACTCCTGGAGCACGACCCGACGACCGCCACCGTCTACACGTACCGCCAGGGCATCGACGCCTGCCCGGCGCTCCCCTACCACGCCACCGACCACCTCGGCCCCGGCCTCTTCTTCGAGACGCGCCGCCGCGGCGACGAGTACGTCTGGCGCATCCTCACGCGCAACGGCGACGGTGCCGGAGAACTGTTCGACGCCATGCGCGAGAACTTCCCGGACAGCATCGGGATCTCCCTCAGCCAACTCAGCGACCCGACCCACTGGGGCGACGACCCCAGTACCGACGCGGAACTCCCCTACGAGCAACGCGCCGCGCTCGAGGCAGCCGTCGACGCCGGCTACTACGAGACCCCGCGCGAGAGCACGCTCGCGGACGTCGCCGAGGAGACCGGTGTCCCGCGCTCGACGCTCCAGTACCGCCTCCAGCGCGCGGAGACGTGGCTCGCGACCGAGTTCACGCAGGGCTGTCTCGGCGTCGAGGACGTCGACGCACCAGAACACGCTCCTTAACACGACCCACCGCGTAGGCCGGGCAACGATGGACGGCGAAGTCGACCCCGACCGCGTCGAGACGCTCCGCGACGACGACGACGTCGACGTCTGCATCGTCGACATCCGGAACCCCTCGAGCTACGCTCGCGGCCACGTCCCCGACTCGCTGAACGTCCCGCTCCCGGAACTCACGGGCGAAGTCGACGCGCTCCCGGACGCCGACCGGTACGTCACCGTCTGCCCGCACGGGAAGTCCAGCGTCCAGGCCGCGCGCCTCATCGCGTCCTACGCGGGCGTCGACGCACCCGTCGAGAGCATGGCCGGCGGCCTCACCGCGTACGACGGCGACCTCGTCACGTCCGGCGGTTCGACCGACGGCCCCGACGGTTCGACCGACGGCCCCGCCGCGCCCTTCTGACGCCCGGCATCGCGCTGCCCGCACCGACTACCGACGACCGCTCGGCTCGACGCGAACGACACTACCGCTCGCGACCGACGGCATCATCGCTCGCGACCGACGGCATCATCGCTCGCGACCGACGGCATCATCGCTCGTGACCGACGGCGCTGTCGCTCGCGGCGCGAGAACGAATCGGAGGAGAGGGTAGTCAGGCGACGTTGAACCCGCGGTCGCGGAGGAAGTCCTCGATGCGGCCCGAGTGGTTCCCCTGCAGTTCGATGTGGCCGTCCTCGACGGTCCCGCCACAGGCGAACTTCGACTTGAGGTCCGACGAGAGGGAGTCGATGTCGACGTCCTTCGATTCGAACCCTTCGATGACCGTTACCTCTTTCCCGTATCTGCGCTCGTCAATGCGGATGGTTATCTCCGTATCTCCCTTGGCCACGTCCTCGCAGACGCAGAGTTCCTCGGGGAGCCCGCACGTCGAGCAGACTTCCGACATTACGAGTCGAAGGTACGGTGTCGCCATATTAAACACTATCGGGACTCGCGGAGGCGAATAAAACTCGAATCCGCGCCCGTCGGCGCGTTTACAGCGCGTTCCGGGTCGGTGCGACAGCGGCGAACTCGCGGCGTCAGGCCTCACCGGAGCCGTCGGAGCAGCGGCGTGTGCGCGCGGACCACGTCGTCGACGATCGCGATGGCCTCGTCGGCCTCCGCCGACGTCACGCCATCGCCGTAGACGGCGTGCTCGTAGAGCTCCCCGACGCGCGTCGCGTCCTCGTCGAGACCGGCGAGCGTCAACGCCTCGATGTACGCCGGCGGCGACTCGTCGACGCGCCGCGGCCGGTACTCGCGAGCGAGCAGTAACTCGAGGCGAGAGACGGCGCGCTCGACGTCCGTCGTCGGATCGACGCGACCGCCGTGCCAGTGGATCTTCGCCGTCCGCAGCGCGCGATCGGTTGCGCCGCTCCGGTGCGCGCCCGCGGCGAGTCCGACGAGCGCGACGAGCGCCACCACGATCGTCTCGCGCGGGATCGGCCCGGAACCACCACCGTCGCCATCGCCGTCGCCGTCACCGCCGCTCCCGTTCGTCACCGTCGGTTGCGTCTGCAGCGTGACGTTCCCACCACCGGGGCTGGTCGTCGGCGCGATGTCCGGGTTCCGGAACGTCTGATTCGACCCGTTCGGCGCGACCGTCTCGTTCGGCGTCGGCGTCGTCTCCGGCGTCGTCGTCAACGGCGCGTCCTCGCTCTCGTCGACGTCGACGTTCTCCGCGCCGCTCGCGCGCGCGTCCTGAACGCTCGCGACCTCCGCGGACTGGCGCGGGTCGGCGGGCGTCGGATCGAACTTCACCCACCCGACGTCCTCGAAGTACACCTCGACCCACGCGTGCGAATCGGACCCACGGACGACCCACTCGTTGTCCTCGACCTGCTGACCTGCCGTGTACCCGACCGCGAAGCGCGCGGGAATGTCCTGACTGCGGAGCATCATCACCATCGTCGTCGCGTAGTACGTACAGTACCCCGCGTCCATCTCGAGCAGGAACTTCTCCGCGACGTTCCCGCTCGGGCGGTCGACGTCGAGGGAGTAGTCCTTGTTCGACTCCAGCCAGTCCTCGATGGCGACCGCCGTCTCGTACGGCGACTCCGCGTCCGAGACGATGCGCTCGGTCTCCGTCGTGAACTCGTCGGACAGCCCCTGTGCTTCCGTGTACCGGGCCTCGACCCGCGACGGATAGTTCGCGTCCGATTCCCGGAGCGTCTCTTCGTCCGCCGTCGGCACCGCGCTCACGACGCTGTACCGGTCGCCCTCGCGGAACCGAACGGACGACTTCAGGCCGCCGTTCATCGTCACTTGCGTGTACTCGCGGACGTCACCGCGGACCTCGACTGGCTGGTTCGCGGCGGGCATCACCTTCGCGGGCGAGAGCACTTCGAACGTCTGACTCACTCGCGCCGTCTCGCCGGGTGGTTCGTCCAGGAGTGACGGCGAGTAGTCGCGGTTCTCGCCGCTCCGCAACCACGTCTGGCCCGTGAACCGGTCGTAGGACGCGACGCGCCAGTACTGGCCCTGGTCGGCCTCGACGCGGAACCGGACCTCCGGCGACAGCTCGATCGAGCCGACGATCGGCGCCCGCCCGGTCTCCGCGGTCAGGCTCCCCTCGACGGTCGCCGCACCCTCCCCGCCGGCGCGCGGCAGGAGGAGCGGACTCCCCGGCAACACCGGGACCGAGGAGACGACGAGCATCGCCGCGAACAGCACGATGAGGACGTCGACCTGCTTGAGCGTCCCGCCGCGGCGTTCGAGTTCGCCGAACCCGATCGCGGCGATCCCGCTGACCGCTCCGAACAGGAGCGGGACGCGACCGAGCAGGACCGGCGCGTCGCCCGTCATGATGAGGATCGCGAGCGCGAGCCCGCCGACGCCGACCGCGGCGACGTACCGCCGCCGGAGCGCGAGGTACGTCGTCACGAACACGGGTGCCGGCGCGAACCCGAGTATCCACACGGTCGGCTCCACGAGCTTCAGCACGCGCCAGCCCGTCAGGAGCGCGTACGAGTCCACGAGGATGCGTCCGCCGCGCGTCGTCAGCGATGCGACACCCAACGGGGTCGCGAGCAGGTACGCGAGCCCGCCCGCGAGTACGATCGCGACGGTGAGGAGCGCGGCGACGCGCTCCCCGATCGTCCGCGAGAGCGCGTACCCCGCGGCGACGGACCCGACGACGAGGATCGCGAGTTCGGGCGTCCCGCCGACGGACGGCACGGACGTCAGCTCGAACAGGACCGCGAGGTACGTCGCCGTCAGTCCGGCGACGCCAGCGAGCGCGAGCACGCGAAAGCGACTCGACTGGCTCTCCGCGTCCGACGCGAACCGCCCGCCGAGCCGGTCGACGGTACTCACGCGCGCACCTCCTCGTGGACGGCGGCTTCCTCGCCGACCGGTGCGTCCTCGACGAACGACGAGAACGGCACCTCGCGCTCGGGCATCTCCACGCGCACGCCCGTCGACTCGCTCCCCGTCACGACGACGTTCGCGCGCGACCGATGCTCGTCGGGCACCTGCCCGGGGCCGACCGTCGCCAACAGCGAGAGGATCGCCTCGCGCTGGTCCGCGCCCGCGTCCGTCTCCAGTTCGCCGTTCGGCGCGGACAATCCGACTCGGATGCCGGAGTCGAGCAGGTAGAGCGCGATGCTCGCCGTCGCCTCCGCCACGTGGTCGTCCCACCCCATCGCGCTCTCGCACGCGATCGTGACGTCGCCGACGTCCTCCTCGCTCACGAACTCCTTCACGACGAGGTCGTCCGCGGCGCGCTTCGCGCTCGACTTCCAGTGGACGTCCCGGAGCGAGTCCCCGCGGTCGTACTCGCGGAGCCGATCGAACTCCTCGCGGTTGTGCTCGAACCCGCCCTCCGGCAGGAGGTTCAGTTCGTGCCGCGTCGACCCCGTGAGCGCGTAGACGCGCGGGAACACGAGCACGCTGTCGAGCGCGCCGTACGTCTGCTCGGCCTCCGCGAGACCGAGCACGTCGACGATGCGGACCGAGAGCGGCCCGAGTTCGTGTCGACCGCGCGCGGTGTAGGTCACGTGGTACGTCAGGTCCGTCGCCCCGAGCGTCGCCTCGAACCGCCCGCCGTGGAGCCGCAGGCCGTCGTCCGCATGGTCCTCGACGGTCGCCGCGACCGGCGACGACACGTCGAACGACAGCGTCACCTGCTTCGTCTCGTCGATGAACCCGGGTTCTGGGACCTGCCGCGTGACCGCCGGCCGCCCCGCTCGCCGGACCTGGACGGCCGCGCCGACGACCGCGACCAGGACCGGGAGGACGATGACACCAAGCTCTCGCGCGCCGAAGAGGACCGAGGCGACGACGCCGAGCGCGACCACGCCGACTGCCCCCTTGCCGCGTCGCGTCAGGCGCATCTCACTCGACCGGAACGGTCTCGATTGCGTCCGCGACCACCTGCTCGCCCTGGTCCCGTGGACCACTGGCCGACAGGCGGATGCGGTGACTGAGCACGCTCGGCGCCTCCGCTTGGACGTCCTCCGGCGTCACGTACCCGCGACCGCGCAGGACCGCACGCGCCTGCGACGCCCGCAAGAGCGCGATCGTCCCGCGCGGCGACACGCCGAGTTTCGCGTTCTCGCGCGTGTACGCCGCGATGCGCGTCCCGTACTCGCGGACGGCGTCCTTCACCGTTACGTTCGCGACGGTCTCGCGCGCCCGTCGAATCGTCGCGGTGTCCGTCACGGACGTCAGCGTCTCGATCGGGTGATGGCCGACCGCTCGCGCCACCACCTCCGACTCCTCGGCCTGGTCGGGGTACCCGAGGTGGAGCTTCTTCATAAACCGGTCGACCTCCGCGAGCGGCAGCTCGTACGTCCGATTCGGCTCGACGGAGTTCTGCGTCGCGATCACCGTGAACGGCTGCGGGAGCTCGCGCGTCGTCCCGTCGACCGTCACCTGCTCCTCCTCCATCGCCTCCAGGAGCGCGCTCTGGGTCTTCGGCGGCGCGCGGTTGATCTCGTCGCCGAGCACGACGTTCGCGAACACCGGCCCCTTCTGGAAGTCGAACTCGCGCGTCTTCTGGTTGAAGACGTTCACGCCCGTGATGTCCGACGGCAAGAGGTCGGGCGTGAACTGCACGCGCTTGAACGAGCACTCGATCGACGCCGCGAGCGCCCGAGCGAGCATCGTCTTCCCCACGCCCGGGACGTCCTCGAGGAGCACGTGCCCGCGCCCGAGCACGGCGGTGACGACGTGCTCGATCTCGTCGTGGTGGCCGACGATGACGTCCTCGACGTTCGAGATGACGTTCCGACTGACTTGCGCGGCCTCCTCGATCGGGAGCGATTCCGGGTCGGTTTCTGGGCGACTCGACTGCGGCGTCGCGTCTGGAGTGTTTGCGTCCGTCATGTGTTGTCGTCCGGCAGCCCCAGCGACGCGGCTGGCGGCCGGGCTGGAGGGCTATCGTTTGCCTTCGTCGTGCGTCCCGCCCGTGCATGGGCGTTGGGTTTGCGTATGACTACCGCAGACCGAACCCGCTTGCCCCCTGTTCGAGCGTGACACACCACGGAATGGCAGAGTGTAGCGGTCGCTCCCATGTAACGTTGCCGGGGACACAAAGATTCGTTTGTGCGAACGTGTCCCGCGGTCAGAGACGCGTGAGGTTCTCCGCGCGCGGGCCCTTGTCGGCCTGCACGATGTCGAACTCTACCTCCTGTCCTTCCTCGAGGTCGGGACCGCCGATGTCCTCCATGTGGAAGAAGACGTCCTCGTCCGCGTCCTCGCTCTCGATGAATCCGTAACCGCCCGTGTCGTTGAAGAAGTCGACCGTACCTGTTGGCATGCAGTACCACAGAGGACGTTCGCGGATATAAACTTTGGCGTGACCGTCGAACGCCCGGTAGCGGCCCTCAGCGGCCAGTCACCAGGACTTGCACGCCGCACAGACCGCGTCGTCCCCGTCGAACCAGAGTCGCTCCACGTCGGCGTCGCACGCCGAACACGAACCCCCATCCGGAGCGACCCGCGACGTCGACGCCGCCGGCGTCACCGACGACGGCGAGACCACCCCAGTCGCGGCCGCGTCCCCGGAACCGTCCGGCTCCCCCCGTGCATCTAGCTCCTCGTCGTCGACGGCTGGCTCGCCGTCCGCGTCGCCCGACCGGTCGTCGGTGACCGACTCGTCGTCGTCGCCAGGCACGAAGTCGTCGATTGACGCGTCATCTCCCATACGCGCCCCGACGACGGGACGGAACTTGAGCGCAACGGACAAGTACCAGCGGCCGAACGTTCGACCATGGCAAGCGAGACGTTCTGGCTCCTGTCCGAACTGCAGACCGCAGCGGACTCCTTCGCGACCGCTGCCAGCGTCGACCCGATCTCCGCCGTGCTCGTCGTCCTCGGCGGCCTCATCACCGCCGGTGCGTCACTCGCCTTCGGCGGACTCGTCGCCGGCGCCGTCCTCGACGCCGTCGCCGACGCCTTCTCCCGCTCCCCACCCGGACCGACTGAGTGACGACAACGGGCGCCCTACGGCAGCGTACCGACCACGAAACACCAACCTCGACGCGCCGCTCGATTCTCACGGGGCTCGACCCTCGCGATAGCCCCCGGCTCGCGATTCATGGCCGGGTCGCTCAGTCGCGTCGCGCCCGCGCGACCGCGTCCGCCGTCAACTCGATCGCGTCCTCGACGTCCGGCCCGAGCGGCGCCGCCGCGACCACGCCGTCCGCGTACTCGAGGACGTCCACGAGCCGGTCCGCGACCGACACCGGCGTCCCCGCGATACAGAACGCGTCCAGCATCCCGTCCGTTACCAGCCCCGCCGCTTCGCGGAACTCGCCCGCCGACACCGCCTCACCGACCGCCGTCGCCCGCTCCCGGTCGAGGTCGTGCCGGTCCAGAACTGGCCCCGGCGCACCGCCGGCGATGAACGCCACCGGGATGCGGGCCGCGTCCCGCGCCATCCGCTCGTCCTCGGCGACGCTCACGCTCGCGTACGCCAGGAACGTCGACTCCCCGAACTCGTCGGGGCGCTCGCTGCGGCCCTCCGCGACGCGCTCGGCCGCCCATTCGAAGTCCCGCGGATGCGACCCGTTGTAGAGCACGCCGTCCGCGTGCTTCGCCGCCATTCGCGTCATGTGCGGGCCCTGCGCGCCGACGTACACCGGAATCTCGCCCGGCGGCTCGAAGTTCAATCCCGCGTCCCGCGCGACGAACGTCCCGTCGTGGTCGACGCGCTCGCCCGCCCACAGCTCGCGCGCGACCCTGAACGACTCCAGGACGCGCCGGAGCGGCCGGTCCTGTGCCACGCCGAGGTTCGCGAGCGTCGACGCGTCGCCCGCTCCGAGTCCGTAGGTCGCCCGACCGCCGCTGGCCTCCGCGAGCGACGCGACCCGCGACGCCTGCGTCACCGGATGCGTCTCGTAGGGGTTCACGACGCCCGGCCCGAGCCGTATCGACGACGTCACCGCCGCCATCCGCGATAGCGCCACGAACGGATCGCGGTTGTTGTAGTGACTCGACGCGAACACCGCGTCGAACCCCGCGTCCTCCGCCGCCGCCCCGAACCGCGCCAGGTCGTCGATCGGATGCTCGGGCGTGATCTCCACGCCGAAACGCACCGGCGGCTCCCCGGCGTCCGCACCGTCGACGCCCGCACCGCCGACGACCCCCTCGTCACTCGTCATACGACCACTCCCGGAGCGCCTGCCGGACGAAGTCGCCGTCGACCGACCGATGGAGGTTCTCGCTCCCATCGAGGTCCCCGAACTCCCAGTCGCGCACGACCGTCACCGGCGTCCCCGCGTCCGCCTCGCCGGACACGAGGTTCGCGGCCGCCGCGAGCTCGTCCACGACGCACTGCACCGTCACCTGCAGCTCGTGCCCGTCCCGGTCGGTCTCGCCGCGATAGTCCCGGCTCGCAGGCATCCCAGCGTACCCGATCGCGACCCCCGTCTGGCCGTGCCGGAACGGCCGCCCGCTCGTGTCCGTCACCACCACCGGATTCTCGTGCTCGAGGCCCGACCGGACGCGGGCCGCACTCTCGTTCGGTCGCTTCGGGAGCAAGAGCAGATCCCCAGACGGAACGTTCGACCGGTCGATGCCAGCGTTCACGCCAACGTGCCCGAACCGCGTCTCCGTCAGGAGGAACGGCGCCTCCATCAGCAACTCGGTCGACTCCTCGAGCACCGCCTGCGCGAACCGCGGGTCCTTCGACTCGCCCGCGATATCCTCCAGCCGGCCGGCGATCTCCCGCGCACGTGGACCCGCCGGATACGCCTCGAGGTCCGCGACGCGACCTTCGGCCTTCGACACGACCGTCGACGCCACCACCACCACGTCCGCGGGCTCGAGTTCGAACCGGTCCTCCACCACGGCCGCGAGATCGTCGCCCTCGCGGACCTCCGGGACGTCCGGGACCGACAGCAGTTGCATGCCCGGTCCTCCGGGAGCCGACGTGAAAGGCGAACCGATACCGGACGCTATCGGCGCCGCCCACGCCGGGACCGGCCCGCTGGTCGCCACCGCGTCACTCCGCCCTGAGCGTCACGTCCAGGTCGCCGTCCACGACCTCGACCTCGTAGAGCGTCGTGCGCGTCGCCGGCGCCGCCCCGGTCGCACTCCCCGGGTTCAGGAGCCGGATGCCGTCGACGACCTCGTCCACGACCTCGTGCGTGTGCCCGGCGACTACCACGTCCGCGTCCTCCTCCCGGCCGACGTCGAGTACGCGCTCGCGGTACGACTCCACCGGCCCGGTGCCGTGCGTCACGACGAACCGGACGCCCTCGCGCTCGAACGGTTCCACGACCGAGACGTCGAGATTCCGCGGATCCATGTTCCCCGCGACCGCCGTCAGCGACGGCGCGGCATCCGTCACGGTCTCGTACGCCTCCTGCGAGTCGAAGTCGCCGGTGTGGACGACGTGGTCCGCCTCCCGGACCGCGTCCAGCACCCACTCGGGGATCTCGCTCGCACGAGACGGTACGTGCGTGTCGCCGAAGATGACGAGTCGCATACCAGTAGTACGGCGAGTCGCAACAAAGTTCCCGGGGGCGTTCCAAGCGCGACGCATGGACGAGGAGACCCACGTCGTCACGGCGTTCTGTCGACACGACGGCCTGCTCCTGTTGTGTCGTCGGAGCGAGCACGTCGGGACGTACGTCGGTCGCTGGGGCGGCGTCTCGGGATTCGCCGAGGACGACCCCGACGAGCAGGTCCGCATCGAGATCCGCGAAGAGACCGGGCTCGAGGGGGACGCGATCGAGCTGGTGCGCGCCGGGGCGACCGTCGACGTCGTCGACGAGGACGCCGACCGGCACTGGGTCGTACACCCGTACCTGTTCGACGTCGATGACTGCGACGTCACCCCGAGCGAGGAACACGAGACCACGGAGTGGGTGCACGCGACGGAGATCCTCCGGCGGGACTGCGTGCCGGGGCTGTGGACGGCGTACGAGCGCGTCGCGCCGTCCGTGCGGTCGGTCACCGCGGACGGCGAGCACGGCGCGGCGTCCCTGTCGGTGCGGGCGCTCGAGGTGCTGCGTGATCGGGCAGCCGTGCTCCGCGACGAAGACGCATCGCCGGCCGCGGCGTGGGACGAGGTCGCGGACCTCGCCCGGCGGCTCCGGACCGCTCGCCCGAGCATGGCGGTCCTCGAGAACCGCGTGAACCGCGCGATGGCGACCGCCGAACGGGACGCGGCGAGCCTGGAGTCCGCGGCGATGGACGGCATCGATCGCGCGGTCCGCGTCGACGTGGACGCGGCCGAACGGACGGCGGCGCTCGTCGGCGACCGCACCGTCCTGACGCTGTCCCGGTCGGGAACGGTCTTGCGCGCGCTCCGGGCAGCGGATCCGTCGACGGTGTTCGTCGCGGAGTCACGCCCCGAGCGCGAGGGCGTCGGCGTCGCCGAGGCGCTGCTCGAGGAGGGGCCGGTGACGCTCCTGACGGACGCCGCCGTCGGGCACGTGCTCGCGACCGAGGACGTGGACTGCGTGCTCGTCGGCGCTGACGCGGTGCTCCCGGACGGCCACGTGATGAACAAGACCGGGACGCGGCTCGCTGCGCTCGCGGCCGCTCACGAGGGCGTGCCGGTATTCGTCGCGTGCGCGACGGACAAGGTCCGGGCGGACGACGTGGTGAACCTCGAGTCCGGGCGGCGGTCGGCTGTCTACGACGGCGACGCGGCGCTCTCGGTGACGAACCCGACGTTCGACGTGACGCCGCCGCACCTCGTCGACGCGATCGTCACGGAGCGCGGCGACGTCGACCCGGCCGCGATCGGCGACGTCGCGGCGGAGCTCGCGGACCTCGCCGACTGGGACGACTGACTGCCGGCGCTCGAAGAACCCGCCGAGTGGGACGAATAGGGGGGCTTGCAACGACGACGCGTCGGCACCGGACGCTGACGGCTGTCGGTCGGGGGCGTCCGCTCTGCGGGGGCGCGCGACGGGACGTCGTCGAATTCGCGAGGCCGTCGCGCGGCGACGGTCACGTCACGCCGACGGTCGCCGCGGCTTCGCACTTGAACCCACGGTCGGTGGGACGGTGGCCGAGTCGAAACGGGCAAAAGCGGGCCGCGTCTACGTTCTCGTGGCGGCAGTGACGACGCGTTACCCCCACCGAGCCCCTTCTGACGAGGGACTTCCCTCCGAGCCGCCTTCCAGCGTTCGCGAGTGACTTCTCGTGGCGTCGCCACTCGACGGTCGCGAGCGACGACCACGTCGCAGCCGGGCGATTCGACGACGCTTCGTGGTTCGACAGGTGCGACCTGCAGGACCGCCGCTGGTTCTTGTAGGGGGGTCGTCCGTGTGGGTATGAACGTGCGACGCATGACCGACCTCGACCGCGGGGCGGTCGCGAACCTGCATCGGCGCTCGGCGCGCGAACTCGGCACAGCCGCGTACGACGACCGGACGGCGAAGGCGTGGGCTGGCGACCGCTGTCGGTGCGACTACGACCTGAACGATCCGGACGCGACGTTCGTCGTCGCCGTCACGGCGCCCGACGAGACGCGTGCGCCGCGCGTCGAGCGCTCCCCGGGCGGTGGCGAGGGCGACGTCGCCGGGTTCGGGCACCTGCAGGTCGACGATGGCGAGGTGCAGGCGGTGTACGTCAGTCCGACGTACGCCGGCGAGGGCGTCGGCACGCAGCTGCTCGAGCACCTGGAGGCGCGAGCGCGCGAGCACGGGCTCGACGCGCTGTCGCTCGCGTCGTCGCTGAACGCCGTCGGGTTCTACGAATACCACGACTACGCGGTCACGGACGTCGCGTCGTTCGAGACGAAGGGGAACGGCGTGACCGCCACGGTCGACGTCCGCGTGATGGAGAAGTCGCTCCGCTCGGACGAGGACGACGCCAGCGGGACCGACGAGAGCGACGGGAGCGACGAAACCACCAGTTCGAGCACGTCCCGAGTGAGTCACTCGTAGCGCTCGCCGAACACCCACCGGTCGTTCGACGACCGCCCGTTCTTTTCGTGCACGCGAGCCGCCAGCGATTCCGGGCCGTCAGAAGAACTTGAAGAGGTCGTCGCGCTTCGCGTCGTGGAGGTGCGTGCGGACCGCGTCGTTCAGCGATTGGATGCGGCCCTGTTTGGCCGTCACGGGCGCGATGATGTTCTGGTACTGCTGCCAGGGCGGGAACAGGCCGAGGCGGTCACAGAGGTCGTTCAGTCGCTCGTCCTCGTCGTCGACCTTGTCCATCTTGTTCACCGCGACGACCGTCGGCACCCCGAGGTCCTCGAGGACGTAGAACATCTCGACGACGTAGGGGATCTCGTCCTCGCCGCTGTGCCGGTCGATGATGTCGATCATGCTCTTCCCGTCCACGACCAGGATTGCGACGAGGAAGTTGTCCGCGTACGTCTCGAGGTACGCGACGATGTCGTCCTTGATCTGCTCGCGGTGCTCGTCGGCGACCCCGGACATGAACCCGAACCCGGGGAGGTCCGTGAGCACGAAGTCGTCGCCCGCCCAGTCGTAGTGATTCGGTTCGCGCGTGACACCGGGCTTCTGGCCGGTATCGAACGAGTGCCCCGTTATCTCGCGCATCAGCGTGGACTTCCCGACGTTCGACCGGCCGACGAGCACCACCTCGTCGCTCCGGTCGGGACGCGTCTCGAACATACCACTCGTACCCGACCGACGGGGAAAAGCCTGCCTCGTTGCCCGCGAGGTCCCGCTCGCACGAGAGTTCAAGTAGGGGACCGCGGCAAGCCCCGGGGCGTGCGGAGAGTCGCCCCCGGTGACCCGAGACGGGAGCGTGGCGCAGCACCGGGCGGGCGTCGAGCGCCACCTGCTCGCCACCACTAGGACGTGAGAGAACGGACCGTCTCCGCGTCTGCCCGCCACCGTGCCGTCCGTTCGCCCAGCGACTGTGCTGTCCGTTCCCCCAGCCACCGTGCCATCCGTTCGCCCAGCGACTGTGCTGTCCGTTCCCCCAGCGACTGCGCCGCGTCGTCGACCCCCGACATATTTCTCCGGTCGTGCCGTCGCGTGAACCGTGCGACTCGTTCAGGTAATGGTGCCGGCGGGGAAACGCCAGACGATCCTCGACGTCCTCGACGACGAAGGGATCGACTACGCCGTCACCGACGAGACCAGCGGCCGCGAGTACACGGCGATCGTCTCGTTCCCGCTCCCCACGGAAGCCGTCGAACCGGTACTGCAGAGCCTCCGCGACGCGGGAATCGAACGCAAGTCGTTCACGATCGTCCTGAACGCCGAGACCGTCGTCTCCCAGAAGTTCGAGAAGCTCAAAGAACAGTACGCAGAGGACGAGGAGAGCACCGGCGACCGGATCGCCCGGGAGGAACTCACCGCGCGCGCCCGGGACCTCGCGCCCGCGTTCTCGACGTACGTCCTGATGACGATCGTGAGCGTCGTCATCGCGACCGCCGGCATCCTCATGGACTCCCCGGAGGTCGTCGTCGGGTCGATGGTCATCGCGCCACTCATCGGGCCGGCGATGACGACCGCCGCCGGAACCGTCGTCGACGACGAGCCGATGTTCCGTCGCGGACTCAAACTCCAGATACTCGGGTTCGCGATCGCGATCGCGGCGGCCGCGGGGTTCGCGTGGCTCGTGAAGAGCGTGAACTTCGTCCCGCCCGGACTCGACCCGACGACCATCGACCAGGTGTCGTCCCGGCTCTCCCCGGACTTCCTGTCGCTCGCGGTCGCGCTCGGCGCCGGCATCGCCGGCGCGGTCTCGCTCCGGTCGGGCGTCTCCGCGTCGCTCGTCGGCGTCATGATCGCGGTTGCGCTCGTCCCGCCGACGGCCGTCATCGGGATCGGTATCGCGTGGGGGCTCCCCGTGGTCGTCCTCGGTGCGAGCATCCTCGTCACCGTGAACGTCCTCTCGATCAACCTCGCCGCGATGTCGACGCTGTGGTACTCTGGGTACCGACCGGACAACTGGCTCCGTCGAGACGAAGCACGCTCCGCGACGCTCTCCCGCATCGGCGTGCTCTTCGCCGCCATCGTCCTCATCTCGGTGTTCCTCGGCGGGACGACGTACGTCTCGTACACCACCTCCCTCACCGAGTCGACCGTCTGCGAGGACATCAACGGCGTCCTCGACGACGAGGCGTACGAGGAGATCCGTCTCGTCAGCGTCCAGTCCGTCGAAAGCGGCCGTAGCCTCGCTGTCTTCCGGAATCCAGCGCCGGAACACCTCGTGGTGTCGGTCGCAGTCGACCCCGGAGAGACGTACCCGACACTCGCGAGCGACATCTACGAGGAACTCTCCAGCGACATGGCGAGCACGACCATCGAGGTACGGTTCGTCGAGACCGAGTACGCACCCCTCGGTGTCACCACCCCGCCGAATCCCGGCTCGACCGGGACGCTCGGCTGTACGGGCTGACTGGCTCTCTCCGCTCGGACGCTCGACGAGACGGACCGACCGCCTGTCAGGCGTCGTCGTAGGGGAGTTCGGGCTCGTAGTCGATGACGTCGACAGCCATGTCGCGGACGGCGTCGACGCCCTCGTCCTCCGTGATGCTCATGTACGCGTCCGCATCGACGTCCGTCGACCGGTCGCTCTTGTTGCAGACGACGAGGACGGGGACGTCGTCGAAGCGCGACTCGACCTCCGCGAGCAACTCCAGTTGCGAGTCGAGGGGGTACCCGCAGTCCGCGCTCGCGTCCAGCATGAAGATCACGCAGTCCGCGAGGTGCGTGAGCGCGGACACCGCTTGCGCTTCGATGTCGTTCCGTTCTGCCTCCGGTCGGTCCAGGAGTCCGGGCGTGTCGACGATCTGGTATCGGAGGTGCCCGCGCTTGAAGTGCCCGACGCCGATGCCCTTCGTCGTGAACGGATAGCTCGCGGTCTCGCCGCGTGCGGCCGTGACGGCGTTCACGAACGAGGACTTCCCGACGTTCGGGTAGCCGGCGACGACGATCGCCGGCTCGTCGGGGTCGATGTCCGGGAGGTTCTTCAGGTCGTCGCGGGCTTCGCCGATCCGCAACAGGTCGTCTTCGATCTCCTCGACGACGTCCGCCATCCGCGCGAACGCCTGTTTGCGGTGCTTGCGGGCGGTGTCCGCGTCCGTCTTCCGGAGCTTCGGCTGGTACTCGCTCTGGATCTCCGCGGTCTTCCGGCTCGCCCACGTCACCTCGTTCAGGCTCTGTCGGACCGCGTCCACGTCGACGATGGCGTCCGCGAGCTCGTAGTAGAACGGGTCGACGGTGGAGAAGTCCGGCCACGCCGTGACGACGTTCTCGAGGTTGTCCGACAGGATGTTCGACGCGGTCGTCAGCATCGACTGCTGGGCCTCCAGCCCGGACTTCGCGCGTCCGGAGCGCGCCGCCCGCGAGAACGCCTTGTCGATGAGTTCCTCCGACCGAGGTGTCGTGGGGAGGTTCTCGAAAATCATGCCGGAACGTACACGGCTGCGACGTAAAAGCGCGTCTATCGGGGCCTGCGCGTGCGACGCCGGCCCACGACGCGCCCGCGGTCGACTCTCCGCAGCGACCTCCGCAGCCGTCACTGCAGCGACGCTGGCTATCGGCGCGACGCGAGTTCTTCGCGGAGCGCGGACAGCGGCACGTCCTTCATCGCGAGCAAGACGAGGAGGTGGTAGACGATGTCCGCGCTCTCGTGCGCGATCTCGTCGTGGTCGTCGTCCTTCGCCGCGAGGACGAGCTCGGTCGTCTCCTCGCCGAGCTTCTCCAGCACGGCGTTCTCGCCCTTCTCGTGCGTGAACAGCGACGCCGTGTACGAGTCCTCGGGGAGTTCGCGCTTGCGGTCCTCGACGACCGCGAACAGCTCCTCCAGGATCTCGTCCGCGGACGCGTCGCTCCGCTCCGCTACGCCGTCGACGTCCACGTCACCATCTGCGTCGGTCATGAGTAGTCGGTCACCTCGCGGACGTCGTCGAACTCGTCGAACTCGGCGGGGTCCGCCCGTCCGCTCTCGAACACCGATTCGGAGACCTCGATCGGGGCGTTCGTGCGGGCGGCGAGCGCCAGGCAGTCGCTCGGTCGGGCGTCGACGACCTGCTCGCCGCGAGGCGTCTCGAGGTGGAGGTCCGCGATGTACGTCCGGTCCTCGACGCGACTCACGACGACCCGCTCGACGCGTCCGCCGAGTTCCTCCATGACGTCCAGGAGGAGGTCGTGCGTGAGCGGCCGGCCGACGTCCTGCGCGTCCAGTCCGCGAGCGATGGCGAGCGCCTCCTCGCCACCGACGAAGATCGGGACGACCTCGGCCTCGTCGTCGACGGCCAGCAGGACGACGGGGGCGGGACCGTCGTGCGTCGCAGCCACGCGGACCGAGTCGATCGTCGCATGCATACGTCCGTCGACGCCCGCCAGCGGGAAAAACACACCTACTCCGCGGGACTCCCGTCGCCTGCCCTACGACCCCTGGCGCGTTCGACCGTCACTCAGGCGTCGACGGCGACCGCGTCGAAGAACGCGAGGTCGTGGAGCCGCGAGTCCGTCGTCAGTTCGGGGTGGAAGCTCGTCCCGACGACCGCGCCGTCCTTGACCGCGACGGGGTTATCGTCCCACGAGGCGAGCACGTCGACGCCATCGCCGACCGCGTCGATGACGGGCGCGCGGATGAACACCGCGGGGAACGGCTCGTCGAGCCCGGCGACGTCGAGCGGGGCCTCGAAGCTGTCCTTCTGGCGGCCGAACGCGTTCCGGTCGACGGAGACGTCGAGGACGTCGAGTTCGCGGACGCGGTCGTCCTTCGCGTCGCGGGCGGCGACGATGAGGCCGGCACACGTCGCGAGCAGCGGCTTTCCGGCGTCGACGTGCGCGATGATTTCTTCGGCAATCCCCTCGTCGTGGAGGAGCCGCGAGATCGCGGTCGATTCGCCGCCCGGGAGCAGGAGAACGTCGCAGTCGGGGACGGACCCGGACTGGCGGATCTCGTGGACCTCGACGGTCTCGCCGTGGGCAGCGCCGGCGCGACGGATCGCGTCCGCGTGCTCGGAGACGTCGCCCTGGACCGCGACGACGCCCGCTACGAGAGTCATACCGACGGGTAGGCGTTCGGTGACCAAAAGCGAACGGAACTGTCCCTGACGGTCGCGGGCTGCGGTCCAGCGAACGGGTCGCGGCGACGCCGTGGGCCGCTCTAGAACGAGGCGGCGAGGACGAACACCAGCGCGCCGAAGACGATGCCGATGGCGACGACGGTGCGCGGGTCGATGCGGATTGCGTTGCTGTCCTCGGCGTCGAAGTACCGGACGAGGCCCGCACTGGACATCAGGCCGCCGGAGTTTTCACCACTGCTCATGCGCGACACTCTGCGCCGCCGGTCACTAAACCTTTCGACCTCCGCGCTCGCTCCGGCGAACGCCCGACCTCGCTCCGGCGAACGCCCGACTTCGCGGCGGGCGCGCGTAGTCGGCGCGAATCGGAGATGGCGCTACCCTTCGCCGACGGCGGTCGCGGGGGGCGGCTGAGCGGCATCGATGCCCGTCAACCAAACCCTTAACCCGACCGATGGGCAACTTCAGGTAGACAGCATGACGGTTACGCTCAAGGACTTCTACGCGGACTGGTGTGGCCCCTGCAAGACCCAGGACCCGATCCTCGACGAGCTCGAGGAGGACTGGGAGGGCCGGTTCCAGGTGGAGAAGGTGAACGTCGACGAGGAGCAGGACGTCGCCAACGAGTACCAGGTTCGGTCGCTGCCGACGCTCGTCGTCGAGAACGACGACGGCATCGTCGAGCGCTTCGTCGGCGTCACCCAGCGCGAGGACCTGGAGGACGCGCTCGAACAGGCCGGCGCCTGACGGAGTCGAGCCTTCTCGAATCGCTCTCGCTCGACCGACGAGCGACTGCTTCGCGAGAACGCATCCGTCTCGTACGCGAGAACTCTCGTTTTCGAACTGACTGCTACTGGAAGCGCACGCCCACGTCGTGCGAACCGACTGCTACTGGAAGCGTACGCCCACGTCGTGCGAACCGACTGCTACTGGAAGCGCACGCCCACGTCGTGCGAACCGACTGCTACTGGAAGCGCACGCCCACGTCGTGCGAACCGACTGCTACTGGAAGCGCACGCCCACGTCGTGCATGCCGTCGTTGTGGCGGGCGATGTTGATGACGAGTGGCGTGATGGATTCGACTTCGCTGGCGTTCGCGATGGGGCCGGCGTCGAGCGGGCGGAGGCCTTCGATGGCGTCGGCGAGTCGCTCGACGGTATCCTTTGCGTCGGGGTCGTCGCCGACGAGGAGGGTGTCGAGGTCGAGTTCGACGTCGAGGTTCGCGAGGCGGTCGGCGCTGAGGTTGTGGAACGCGCCGATGACGCTGACGTCGTCGGGGGCGGCGCGCGCGGCGAGCGCGGTGACGCTCCCGGCGCTCGGCGGGTGATAGTGCATGCCGTCCTCGTCGCCCTTCATGCCGACGGCGGGCGAGACGAGGACGGTGTCGTCGTCGAGGCGGTCGGCGACGGCGTCGACGGTGTCACCGACGTGGTACGGTGGGACGGCGAGGACGACGACGTCCGCGCGGTCCGCGGCCATCGCGTTCTCGAAGCCATTCACGGTGCAGTCCCGGCCGCGCGACGAGAGTTCCGTCTCGTACTCCTCGGCCTTCGTCCGCGCCTTCTCCGGGTCCCGGGAGCCAATGAGGACCTCGTGGTCGGTGTCGTACGCCCAGCGGAGCGCGAGTCCCTGCCCGATGTCGCCGGTACCGCCGAGTAGTGCGATTCGCATGCTCTCACGTGAGGCAGGAGGCCGATTAAGCGTTTGGAACACGCCGGTCTCTATACGCCCGTCAGCGAGCGGGGGCGAGTCGTCGCGATACCGGGGGGCGAGTCGTCGCGATACCGGGGCGAGGCCGACCCCTGCAGTTTAGCGGTCGTCCGACGCCGAGGACCGAGCGGGCGTCCGCCAGGCGTAGGCGTCGCGGTCGTACCACTCGAAGGCGTCCGCGACGCGCTCGCCGACGTAGACGGTCCCGTAGTACGCGACGGCGAGTGCGAGCGCGACCCAGACGACGGTCAACGCGGGCGCGAGTTCGACGAGCGCGTTCGCGGTCGCGAGCGCGAGTGCGGCGACGCCGAGTTCGACGGTCCAGCGCCGGCCCTCGACGGGGACGAGGATGCGTGCGTAGCCGTCTGCGGGGACGAGCAGGACGGTTGCGAGGACGCCGACGGTCGCGCCCGCGAGGAGCGCGTCGGCGTCGGTCGGCGCGACGAGGTCGGTGGCGAATATTACGGCCCCGAACGTCCCGAGTGCGCTGGTCGCGAGGAACGTGAGGGCCGCTCCGAGGACGCGGTCGACGAGCGGGACCGGGGCGTCGTCGGACGCGAAGGACACACGGACGAGTCCACGAGGACGCGTCATCAATCTTCCCGTCGGGACCGTTCTCCTCGGGGAATGCGCTACCGTCAGCGCTCGTTCTCGCGGTAGTAGTCGTCGCGGTCGTACCAGCCGCGGGCGTCGGCGACGGCGTCGCCGATTCGGCGCGTGCCGAGGAGCGACAGGGCGACGATACCGACGACGAGGACGTCCGAGACGACGTCGGCGACGTCGGCGAGCGCGAACGCGCCGGCGACGACGGCGAGCGCGAACGCGAGCTCGACGGTCCAGCGACGGCCCTCGACGGGGATCAGGATGCGGTCGTAGCCGCCGGCGTACACGAGCGCGCCGGCCGCAGCCGTTCCGGCGAGGACGGCGGTGGCGAGCGGGACGACGAGCGCGCTCTCGGTGGGGTTCGGAGCGAGGAGGAGCGCGAGCACGAACCCGACGACGGCACCGCCCGCGAACGTGACGAGCGCGCCGAGCGCGCGGTCGACGGCCGAGACCGGGGCGACCGAAGAGGCGGACTGCATGCGCGACGCTGCCGGCGGAACCGGCGTAAATCTTGTCGTCCTACCGTCACGCTCCGGGCCGGACGGTCACGTCGAGACGCGGACGCGCTGGCGTCGGGCGGGCGGTCGGCCGCGTCTTTCGAACACGGAACGAACGACGAGCGCGACTGCGGAACGAACGACGAGCGCGACTGCGGGGAGCGACGGCGGCTACGCGGAGACGGTCTCGTCGGTGCGGTCCCAGTGCCGGTGCTCGGCGATGGCGTCCGCGAACGCGTCGACGAACGCGTCCACGTCGTCCGCGGCGGCGTCCGTGACGACGCCCTGCTCCGCGACCACGTCGTCGCCGTCCCCCGAGAGGTCGACGTCCGGCAGGTCGACGGCCTCGAGCAGTTCGACGCCGTCGCCGAGCGCGGCGATGGGCTTCTTGTGCTTGAACGCCTCCGCCACGAAGTGCCTCGCGTCGCCTTGCTCTTCGAGCGCGTCGACGCTCTCTCGGCCGCCCGGCACGAACACCGCGTCGTACATGATGGACGCCGACGTCACGTGGCTCTTGTCCGCCTCCACTGTCGTTCCGTCCGCGCCGGACCGCTCTCCGAGCATCTTCGAGACGACCTCGACCGTCGCTCCGCGCTCCTCGAGGTCGTCCATCACGTCCGATACCTGGTCGTCGTCGAACCCGTCGTCGACGAGGACCGCGACGCGACGCGTCTCGATGGTGTCCATCGTCGTGTTCTCCTGGCTGAGCGCGGGCGACTCCCGGTCGTGGTCCGCGATCTCGTCGCCGGGCTCCGCGGGCGGCTCGATCCCGATCCCCTCCGCGGCACGGACGGCGAGGTCGTGGGAGACGTTGTTGAAGAGGTCGTAGACGACGCGCTCCCGGACCTCCTTTCGTTCGACCTTCCCGAGTTCGAAGTGCGTCGCGTTCACGATGTGCTGCTTCTCCGCCTCGCTCATGCTGTTCCAGAACAAGCGCGCTTGCGAGAAGTGGTCCTGGAAGCTCTCGCTGCGCTCGCGTATCTTCTTCCCCTCCACCTTCTCGGCGTGGTGGACGTACGCGCCCTCCTCCTCGGTGGCTTCCGTCGGCTCGCCGTCCGCGATCGAGTTCGGCGAGTACGACCCCTTCCCGCCGTTGATCGTCCGCCGCATGAACCCGGCGCGCTGGTTGTTGTGGACTTCAGCGAGCGGCCGGTTGATGGGGAGTTCGTCCCAGTTCGCGCCGTTGAAGCGATTGAGCTGGGTGTCCTGGTACGAGAACAGTCGGCCCTGCAGGAGCGGGTCGTTCGTGAAGTCGATGCCGGGGACGACGTTGCCGGGGTGGAACGCGACCTGCTCGGTCTCCGCGAAGAAGTTGTCCGGCTTCTCGTTCAGGACCATCCGCCCGATGGGCCGAACCGGCACCTCCTCCTCGGGGACGAGCTTCGTCGGGTCGAGCAGGTCGAAGTCGAACCGGTCGGCGTCGTCCTCCTCGACGATCTGCACGCCGAGTTCGAACTCGGGGTAGTCGCCGCCGTCGATGGCGCTGTAGAGGTTCCGGCGGTTGAAGTCCGGGTCCTTCCCGGCGAGCTTCTGGGTCTCGTCCCACACCAGCGAGTGCGTGCCGTACTTCGGCCGCCAGTGGAACTTCACGAAGCGCGACTCGCCGGCGTCGTTCACCAGCCGGAACGTGTGCACGCCGAAGCCCTCCATCGTGCGGAAGTAGCGGGGGAGCGCGCGATCCGAGAGCACCCACATCAGCATGTGCGTGGTCTCGGGCTGGAGGGACGCGAAGTCCCAGAACGTGTCGTGGGCGGCCGACGCCTGCGGGATCTCGTCGTCGGGCTCGGGCTTGATGGCGTGGACGAGGTCGGGGAACTTCATCGCGTCCTGAATGAAGAACGGCGGCATGTTGTTCGCGACGAGGTCGTAGTTCCCGTCCTCGGTGTAGAACTTCGTCGCGAACCCGCGGACGTCCCGGACGGTGTCCGCGGACCCCCGGGAGCCGACGACGGTGGAGAACCGCACGAACACGGGCGTCCGCTGGTCGGCGTCCTGGAGGAACGACGCCTTCGTCAGGTCCGAAACGTCGTCGTATTCTCCGAGGTCGGGGTCGTCGTACGGCTCGAAGTAGCCGTGCGCGCCGGTACCACGGGCGTGAACGACTCGCTCCGGGATGCTCTCGTGGTCGAACTGCGTCATCTTCTCCCGGAAGTGGAAGTCCTCCATCAGCGTCGGCCCGCGCGCCCCGGCGGTGAGCGAGTTGTCCGTGTCGTCGACGCGGACGCCCTGGTCGGTCGTCAGGTACTCGTCGTCGGGGAGCTCGCTCGCCTCGTCTAGCTGCTCGCGCTTACTGTTCTCGTCGACGTCGTCCCCGCCGTCGGCGCGCGCGTCGTGCCGTTCGGCGTCGGTACTGTCGGTCGATTCCTGTTCGACTCCGTCGTCGGATGCGTCGTCGTCGGGGGCGTCGTCTGTCATGGGTCTGGAGAGGCGGTCGGCTGGCGGCCGTTCGCACGAACTGATACTGCGGGAACGGAGAGGTAAGCGACCGGCTTGCAGTTCCTTGCCGTCGAGTAACACGGGCCAAGACGGCGCGAGTCGGCGGACGACGCGAGTTCGAGACCGAAGACGACGCGAGGGGACGTCTAGTCGAGGAACTCGGGAAGGTCGTTCACGGAGTCGAGTACAGCGCTCGCGCCCGCGTCCTCGTACTTGCGGCGGCCGTCGTCGCCGGTGAGGCCGCCCGTGAGGACGCCGATGCCGGGGTACTCGCGGCTCGGGTCCGCGTCGGCGGCGTTCACCGCGGTGCGGACGTCGTCGAGGGTGTCACCGACGAACGCAACCGAGTCCGCGGCGAAGCGCTCGGCGAGCGTCGTGAGCGCGTAGGGATGGGGTTTGCCCTCCTCCCAGTCGTCCATCGTGAACCGGTGCTCGAGGGGGACGTCGAGGCCCGCCCGCTCCAGGGCGATCTCGGCCTCCGCGGCCGGCCGGCCGGTGACGACGCCGACGTCGAACCGCCTCGTGAGGGCGTCGACGGTCTCCGGCGCGACGATGACGGGTTCGTCGTGGATGAACCCGTCACCAGCCAGGTCGGGGTCCGGTTCCGCGTCCTCGATGCCGCGGTAGAGGTCCGCGCCGAGGTAGAGCTGCTGGAAGACGTCTCGCAAGCGCTCGCGGTTCCACTCGCGGCGCACGCGCTCGGTCGCGTTTCCGCCCAGTTCCGCGCATACGACTCGCTCGGCCGCGTCGACGCCGCCGCCTTCCTCGGCGATACGGTCGGTGTAGTCGTCCATCGAGAGCGCGAACCCCTCGCCCTTCGCCAGCACGAACAGCGCGGCAGCGTCCGTGAGTTCCCAGTCGTTGTTGAACCCACCGGCGTCCTTGAACGACTGAATGTCCGCCCTCCTGATCGTCCGCCCGTACACCGTCTCGATGCTCTCGACGATCGCGCGCCGGTACGAATCCGCGACGTCCACCAGCACGCCGTCCACGTCCAGCACGACCGCGTCCACGTTCATGCTCGGGTCGACGCGGGGCGGGGCCAAGAGCGTCCCGACTCCGGGAGACCGCGTAGACGCGCGTAGACCGAACCGGCGACCGAGCGGTCGCCGGATGCTCGTGCGGCCAGTTCCGCGTTCCTTTTGCCCGTCGATGGCGACGCTCGCTGTATGGAGGTCACGGAGGGCGCGGTGACGATCGAGGTCCCCGAACAGGACGGCGAGGGGAAGGGCGACGCGGTGTTCTTCAACGCCGTTCAGGAGCTGAACCGCGACCTGACGGTCGCCGTGCTGGACGCGTACCGCGAGCGCGAGGACCGCGCGGAGACGTACCTGGACGCGATGACCGCGACCGGCGTCCGCGGCGCGCGCGCCGCCGCGCAGGGGTGGGACGTGACGTGCGCGGACGTCGACCCGGACGCCGTCGAGCTGGCCCGGGCGAACCTCGAGCGGAACGACCTCGACGGGCGCGTCGTCGAACGCGACGTGAACGCGCTGCTGTGGGACGAGTACGTCGACGTCGTCGACATAGACCCGTTCGGGTCGCCGATGCCGTTCGCGGACGCGGCGTTCGCGAACACCCGGGACCTCGTCTGCATCACCGCGACCGACACCGCGCCGCTCTGTGGCGCGCACTTCGACTCGGGCGTCCGCTCCTATAGCGCGACCCCGCGGAACACGGACTTCCACGCCGAGATGGGCCTCCGGATACTCCTCGGTGCGCTCGCGCGGACCGCCGGCCGGTTCGACGTCGGCGTCGACCCGATCTTCACGCACGCCACCAGTCACTACGTCCGCACGTACCTCGACTGCTCGCACAGCGCGACCGCGTCGAACCAGAGCGTTCAGGACGCTCAAGGGCACCTCTATCACTGCGAGGACTGCCTCTACCGCGACGCCGACCGCGGCCTGATCGCGCACCCGCCCGAGACGTGCCCGCGCTGCGAGAGCGCCCGTATCTCCGCGGCCGGCCCGCTCTGGCTCGACGCGTACGTCGACCGCGAGTTCGCCGCGACCGTCCGCGAGCGCGTCACCGACGACATGGGGACCGCCGAGGACGCCCGCGAACTCTGCACCACGCTCGAGGGCGAACTCGACGAGCCCAGTCACTACGACCAGCATCGCCTCTGCAAGCAGTGGGGGATCGGCGCGAGCGCCATGGACGCATTTCTAGACGCCATCCGCGACGAGGGCCACGACGCCTCGCCCGCGCACTACGGCGGCACGACGTTCAAGACCACCGCGAGCATCGACGCGATGCGCGACGCCACCAGCGACCTCGCGCCCTGACCGAGCGAACCGGTTCCGTCCCGTCGAGCGGCACGAACCCGGTCGCGTCGGGCGGACCATTTTAACCGTCGTCGTCGAACGGTGGGACGTGTTCGAGGTTTCACGCATCCGGCGGGGCGTCGGCGTCGGTCGGGCGACGGTTTCGCTCGCCCGTACCGAGCAGATCACGTTCCTCGCCGCCGCCATCGCGTACTACGCGTTCGCCTCCGTCGTCCCGCTGCTGCTGTTGACGGCAGTCGTGGCGAGCGTCGTCGGCGGGGAGGCGTTCGCGCGCGACCTCGTCTCCTTCCTCGGGCAGACGCTGACGCCCGCGAGCCAGGACGTCCTCCTGTCGACGCTGACGACGACGACCGGCCGTGGATCCGCGACGCTCGTCGGGCTCGTCGCGCTCCTCTGGAGTTCCCTGAAGGTGTTCCGCGCGCTGGACACCGCGTTCTCGATCGTGTACGGCGAACCGGCCGAGGAGGGCTTTCTCGACGCGGTCGTCGACGGCGCCGTCGCGCTCGGCGCGGTCGGCGTCGCGATCACCGCGAGCGTCGCGTTCGTCGCCGTCCTCACGCTCTTCGAGGTGCCGTTCCTCGAACGCCTCGGGGTGGTCGTCGAGGTGTTCCTCCTGACCGCGGCGTTCTACCCGCTGTACTACCTCTTCCCGGGCGTCGACGTCTCCTACCGCGAGGCGCTGCCCGGAGCGCTGTTCGCCGCGAGCGGCTGGACCGCGCTCTCCACGCTGTTCCAGCTGTACGTCTCGAACGCCGCCAGTTTCGCGCTCTGGGGCGTCCTCGGCGCCGCGCTCGTCGTCGTGACGTGGCTGTACGTCGGCGCCCTCTGCTTGCTCGTCGGCGCGGCCCTGAACGCGACCCTCGCCGGCCAGACGGTCCCGGACGTCGAATCTGACGTCGCGAGTGCGGTCGACCGGCACCTTCAAAATGCGGGCCGTCGACAGTCTGACTCAAGAATGGTCGACGACCGCGACGAGTCCGAGGACGCCGCCGACGGCGAGGACGAGAGCCGGGACGTCGTCGACTCGACCGGCGACGCGGACGCCACGACCGGCGCGCGCGCCACCAGCACAGTCGACGACGGCGGCGCGAGCGCACCCGGCGACGGTGACGGCGACGAGGGCGACAGCGACAGCGCTCCAGGCGGCGACGGTGACGACAGCAGTGCGGGTGCTCCCAGCGGCGACGACGGCGACGGCGGCGACGGCGGCAAGGAGACGATCGGCGGGGACGACGACGACCGCGACGCGGCGGCGCTCCGCGAAGAGATCGAGGAGCTCCGCGCGGAACTCGAGTCGTTCGAGGACGACGTCGAATCCCGGACGCTCCACCGCGACGACGTCGAGGGGGACCTGAAGCGGTACGTGCGCCGGCGCGTCCGCCGCGGGAAGGCCCGCGGCTGGGGGCCGTACCTCGTCCTCCTCTACGGCACCGCGATGACCCTCGGCGCGTTCTACACGCCGTACC
Organism: Halorubellus sp. JP-L1; assembly: GCF_011440375.1. Taxonomy (NCBI): domain Archaea; kingdom Methanobacteriati; phylum Methanobacteriota; class Halobacteria; order Halobacteriales; family Halorubellaceae; genus Halorubellus; species Halorubellus sp. JP-L1. Next base: position 285,359 of record NZ_JAAOIR010000002.1, on the reverse strand, counting down.
TCTCGGGCGGCTGGGCGATCTTCGCGATGGTCGTCATCTGGCTGTCGACGCTCGGCCTGTACGTCCTGATGGTGCTCGCCGGAATCGGATTCAACCTGCTGTCGGTCCCGGGGCGCCTGCGGGACGTCGTCGGCGACTGGCGGTCGTGAGTCGAAGTCTCGGCGTCGCGGAGTTCCTCACCGGGGTCGTCCCGCCGTGGGCGCTCCCCGTCGTCCTCCTGGCGACGACGCTCGCGGAGGCGCCCGTGGTCGTCGCGGTCGTCCTCGGCCGGTACTGGTTCCGGGACCGCGGGGACGGGATGCGGCTCGCGGTCGTCGTCGCGACCGCGTTCGCGCTCATGCTCGCGCTCAAGCACGAGTTCGCGCTCGCGCGACCGCCGGCGGAGCTGCGCGCACCCCTGTCGGCGGTGCCCGCGCCGTTCGACGAGATCTACCGCGACCTGCTGGACACCGACGAGTCCGGGTTCCCGAGCGGGCACACGACCATTGCAGCGGCCGTGTTCGGCGGTGCGGCGTTGGACGCCGCCGACCGCCGGCGGTGGCTGGCGGTCGCCGCGGTCCTCGTCGCGCTCGTCGGCGGGTCGCGAGTGTTCCTCGGCGTCCACTACCTCGCGGACGTCGCCGGCGGCATCGCACTCGCCGCGGGCGTCGTCGCCGCGGCGCGACTCGCGGACGGCTGGCTGGGCGCGCCGAAGGGCTCGCTCGCGGTCGGGACCGTCGGCGTCCTCCTGTCGGTCGCCGTCCTCCCGGGGTCCGTCGAGGTCGTCGCCGCGGCGGGCGTCGTCGCCGGCGTCGGCCTGATGTGGGCGAGCGTCGACCTCCCCGAGGACCCCTGGACGCCCTCCGCCGCGACCGCGAAGCGCGCGCTCGTGGCCGTCGGTATCGCCGCCGTCGCCGCGACCCCCATCCTCGCGTTCGGCGCGACGCCCGTGCTCGCGTTCACCGTCGCCGTGGTCGCCACGAGCGGCGCTGTCGCCCTCCCCGCCTTCGTCGACCCGGCGTGAACCGCCCCGGGGTCGAGCCCCCAGGCACTCGGCCTGCTCCGCCTGGATACGCCGGTCATACGGCGGCGAGCGGTCTGCAGGCGTCGCACCGCCGCGGTCACTCGTCGACGACCTGGATGGTGAACACGAGCAAGTCGAGGTCGCCGTCGTCGTCGTACAGCGGCGCGCCGTTCACCGATAGCAGGCGACGTTCGCCGTCGCCGCGGACCACCGAATGCGGGAGATCGCGCACGAACACGTCGTCGTCGGGCGAGGACCCCTCTGCTTTCGCCTTCAATCGCTCGAACGCCGTCTCTGACGACGGGAGCGCGTCGCCGTCGGTCGTCTGGAGCGCCCACTCGTCGTCGTCGTACGTCCGGTCGAGGATGCGCTCGCGCGTCGTCCCCAGGATCTCCGCCGCCCGGTCGTTCACCAGCCGGTACGTGCCGTCGAGCTCGTTCACCATGATCCCGACCGGGCTCGTCTCCAGGAGCTGGCGAGTGAGGTCTCGCTCCCGACGCAAGTCCTCGCGGAGCGCGCGCTCGTCGGTCACGTCCGTGATGACGCCCTCGAGCGCCACTAGGTCGTCGTCCTCGAACACGCCCCGGCCGCGCTCCCACACCCACTTCGACTCGCCGTCGCTCGTCTGGATCTCGTACTCGACCTGGAACGGCTCGCGGTCGTCGAGCGCGACCTGCACGGTCTCCCACAGTCCGTCGCGTTCGTCCTCCACGAGCACCTCCGCGCCCCAGTTCACCGCGTCGGACTCCAGTTCCGCGGCCGCGTACCCGGTCAGCGCCTCGGCGCCGTCGCTCACGAACGACATCGGCCATCCGCGCTCGTTCTCGCAGCGGTACACCATCCCCGGGAGGTTCGAGACGAGCGTCCGGAACCGCCGCTCGCTCTCCCGGAGCTGGTCGACGCGACGCTCCAGTTCGCGTTCGGCGCGATACCCGTCGACGGCGTTCTGGATGCGGTTCGCGAGCACCGCGTACTGTTCGGTCCCCGTCTCCTTCTGGAGGTAGTCCGTGACGCCCTTCGAGATCGCGTCGCTCGCGACCTCCTCGCTCCCTTTTCCCGTGAACAGAACGAACGGCAGGTCGGGGTGCCGTTCGCGGACCGCGTCGAGAAACGCCAGGCCGTTTATCCCCGGCATGTCGTAGTCGCTGACGATGCACTCGAACGACGCCTCCTCGAGACGCTCCAGTGCAGTCTGGGCGTCGGCGACGTGCGTCACGGACAGCGGCCCCTCGCGTTCCATGAACTGGCCGGCGAGCGACGCGAACTGGCCGTCGTCCTCCGCGTGCAACACCCGGATCACGGCCTCCGCCTCGCGCTCGATGCCGACCGACATACCCCCCTTGTTGCGGACGCCGCTACGTAAAGGTTCGCTCGCAACACCACGAAAACCCCAGTCACGTGGCCGTTCGCGACCGTAGAGGAGCGCTCCGCGCGTGATAGTTCACGACGTTACAGGAACCACGACGCTACAGGAACTCTCGGACCTCCGAGTACCACATGTCGTGGTACTCGGTCGCGTCGATGGCGTCCGCGACGACCGCCGCGAGCACGTGCCAGCAGTGCTCGGTCGGGTCCTCGGGGTCGAGGTTGTACTCCGCGTCCTTGCACGTGCAGCCGTCGCCCTCGACGACGTACTCCGCGCGGTGCCCGACGACGACCGTGAAGTCCCGGTACTCCTTCACGCGACCCTCGCTCACCGCTTCGATGGCGCGCTGCCCGCGGTCCCCGTGCACGTCGACGATGCGGCCGACGACGTCCGGCGTCAACTCGCCGGCGGCTTCGAGGTCGCGACGCCACTCCTCGAAGGCGTTGGTCACGACCACCACCCGACGCGGTCACTCACGGCAGTCCCGTACGCCGGCCACTCGGAAGAACGGTTCGGTCGCCGACACGCGAGCCACGGCCGCGTGCGCATCCGCAAGCGGCCACCGACGACGATCGTCGGTCGTCAGTCGTCGGTCGTCGGTTGGGCCGCGGACGCCTCGACGTCAGTCCTCCGGGTGGCAGAACGCCATCGCCTCGCGGACGCCCTCGCGCCGCCCGAGGAGCGTGATGGAGTCGCCGCGCTGGAGCGTGAACTCCGCGGCCGGCACCTCCGCCTGTCCGTCGCGTTCGACGAGCGCGATGATGCAGCCGTCCGGGAGCTCCGGGCCGACCTCGCGGATCGTTCGACCCGCGAGGTGATCGCTCGTCACTTCGACCTCCTGGACGTCGCCGTTGTCGCCGATGTGCGTCATCCAGTCCGCGAGCGCCGGCCGCTCGATCTGGTTGTCGAGCGCCCACGCGGTCGCCATCGTCGAGGAGATCGTGCGAACGCCGACGTCCTCGAACGCCTCGACGTTGTCGGGCTGGTTCGCGCGAGCGAGCACCGTCTCGACGTCGAACTTGCTCTTGGCCAGCTGTGCCACGAGGAGGTTCGCGTCGTCGTCGCCGGTCGCAGCGACGACGATCTTCGCGTTCTCCGCGCCCGCGTCCCGCAGGACGTCCGTGCTCGTCCCGTCGCCATCGTGGACGGTGAAGCCGGCGTCGCGAGCCCGTTCGACGACTACTTCGTCGTCTTCGACGAGGACGACGTTCTCTCCACGGTCTTCGAGGCGTTCGGCGAGTGCACGACCCACCTTGCCGCCTCCGACGACGATTACGCGCATTGGTATCACATCTAGGTATTCGGCGATCTGTCTGGCGAGGCCACCCTCGAAGACGACGGTGACGAGGATGACGAGGAAGACGGTGCCGACGAGGACGTTGGCGGCGGCCGGATCGTAGATCTCCAGTTCCGGGTTGGACAGTTCGAGCGCGAACAGCGTCGCGACGGAAGCCGGAATGATCCCGCGGGGGCCGACGAGACTGACGAACATCCGTTCGTCGAACGTCAACCGACCGCCGGTCGTGGACAGGAACACGAGCAGCGGGCGGAGGACGAGCGCGACGATGACGACGACGGCGAGTCCCTCCCAGCCAAGCGCCAGGAGTTGCTCGAACTCGAGGAGTGCGGCGAGCGCGATGAAGACGAACGAGAGCACGAGCAGCGTCACGTCGCCCTTGAACTCCTCTATCTGCCGCTCGTAGGGGAGGTCCGCGTTCCCGAGGACGAGGCCGGCCGTCGCGGCCGCCGCGACCCCCGCTTCCGTGAACAGCTGGTTCGCGATCGCGAACGCGACGATGGCGCCGGCGAGCGTGAGCAAGCGCGCGTTCTGGGGGGCGTTGTCCGGCGACACGTCCACGTACTGCATGATGTAGTAGACGACCGCGGCGACGGCGAGGCCGACGACGATGCCCGTCCCGAGGCGTTCGGCGAACAGCCGGGCGTAGTCGGCGACGTCCGGCGTGGTGATGCGTATCGACTTGAAGATGACGACGGCGACGATGGCGGCGGTGACGTCGTTCACGATGCCTTCGGTCTCGAGGGCGGCTGCGACGCGGTCGCGAACCGGGACGACCTCGAGGATGGGGGTGACGACGGTCGGGCCCGTCGCCACGAGGAGCGCTCCGACGAGGAAGGAGATGCGCCAGCCCGCACCCAGCAGGTAGTGGACGGCGACGGCGGTGCCGACGAGGGCGATGGCGGCGCCGATCGTGACGAGTCTGAGCGCCGCCCCCTGGGCCTCCTTGAGCTTCGATATCTTCAGGTGGAATGCGCCCTCGAAGACGATGATGGCGACCGCGAGCCCGACGATGGTCGAGAGCGGGCCGGCGCCCCCAAGCGTCTCGAGCGTGATGAGCCCGGTCGCCGGACCGACGGCGATGCCGGCCGCGATGAGGAAGAGCACGCTCGGAACCCGGAAGCGAGCGCCGAGGAGTTGCGATCCGACACCGAGCGCCACGATGAGCGCGACGAACGTCAACAGGTCGAGACCCTCGCCACCCGTAGCGAGCACCTGGGCGCTCTCGAACCCGAGCATGTATCCAAGTACCACTGGCGCGTCGGGCATAAACCGGTCGTTTGCGGTGGACGGTCAGCGAGACGTCGTCGCTCCCGCCCCAGCGGAGTCGTCAGTCGTCCGCCGCGGCCGGTGACCGCTGGTCGGACTCCGCGTAGATCTCCGCGACGAGGTCGTCGTAGCGCTCCAGGATCGTCCGGCGCTTCTTCTTCATCGTCGGCGTCAACATGTCGTTTGCCTCCGTGAACTCCTCGGTGACCAGCTGGATCTCCTTGATCTGCTCGTGTGGCTCGAAGCGCTCGTTCACGTCGTCGACCGCCTCCTGAACCACCTCGACGATCCGGTCGTGTTCGACCATCTCCGACGGGTCCTCGGGGACGTCCACGTCCTCGCGCTCGGCCGCCTGCCGGAGGAACTCGAAGTTCGGAACGACGAGCGCGCTGACGAACTTCTCGCCGTCACCCATAACCATCACCTGCTCGACGATCTGGCTGGACGCGAACGCGTCCTCGAGCGGCGCTGGCGCCACGTTCTTCCCCGTCGACAGCACGAGGATCTGCTTCGAGCGCTCCCGGAACACCATGTAGTCGTCCGGCCGCTGCTGGACGACGTCGCCGGTTCGGAAGTAGCCGTCGTCCGTGAACGCCTCCTCGGTCTCCGCGGGCTTGTTCCAGTAGCCGTCCGTGACGTTCGCGCCCTTCACGAGGAGTTCCCCGAGGTCGCCGAGCGCGTCGACGGTCTGGTCCTCCGGAACGACGCTCGTGTCGATCTTCGTCTCGACGCCCGACAGCGGGACGCCGATCGTCCCGATCTTCACCTCCTCTGGTGGGTTCGCAGTGACGACCGGCGCCGCCTCCGTCAGCCCGTACCCCTCGTAGATCGGGAGTCCCATACCGTGATAGAGCGTGCACAGCTCCTCGCTGAGCGTCCCGCCGCCCGAGATGAGGTAGTTGATGTTCCCACCGAGCGCGTCCCGGACGTCACTGAACACGAGCTTGTCCGCGAGCCAGTACTTCGCGCGGAGGACGCCACTCGGGCGGTCGGCGCGATAGTACTCGCGGGACACGTCCGTCGCCCAGTTGAAGATCCGTTCCTTGAACCCGGACTCCTGGGCTTGCTCGCGGATCGCGTCGTAGATCTTCTCGTAGACGCGCGGGACGCTCGTCGCCGTCGTCGGTTCGACGGTCTGGAAGTCCTCCTTGAGCGTGTCGACGCTCTCGGCGTACGCCACGCACGCCCCGGCACCGAACTGGAGGAAGTGCCCGGTGAGTCGCTCGAAGACGTGCGCGAGCGGCAGGTACGAGACGGTCTGAGTCTCGTGGTCGACGACGGGCAGGTCGTCTCCCTTGTCCGGACGCGGCCCGTACCGTCGATACGTCTGGTTGACGTTCGCACGGAAGTTCCGGTGTGTGAGCTTCACGCCCTTCGGTTGCCCGGTCGTCCCGGACGTGTACACGAGGCTCGCGAGGTCCTCGGGGTCGCGGTCGTCGAGCCACGACCGGTACTCGTGCTCCTCGAAGCGCTCTCGGCCCTGCTCGTAGACGTCCGCGAGCGAGTACACGCCCTCGCGGTCGTCGTACTCGTCCGGGAGCGCGTCCATGGACACGACGAACCGGACGTCGAGCGAGTCCGATACCTCGAGGACGCGCTCGAGGAGTTCCCGGTTCTCGACGACCACGCCGGTGGCGCCCGGGTCGCTCAGCAAGTACTGGACTTGCGCGGGCGACGAGGACTTGTAGACGGTCGAGACCACGCCGCCGGCGGCGAGCAGGGAGAAGTCGCACTGCGCCCACTCCATGCGCGTGTCCGCGAACAGCCCGACGCGCTGGCCGTCCGTGACGCCGAGCGCCCGGAAGCCCGCGGCGAGGTACCTGACCGTCTCCCGCATCTCCCCGTACGTGAGTGACCCGTACTCGCCGTCCGGCGCGGGGTCGATGGCGTCCGTCGACGCCAGCGACCGATCGTACACGCCGCCCTTGTACCGCTGTGCCGGTCTCTCTGTATGCCGGTCCGCGGCGTCCTCGAACATCTCAGCGAGCGTGTTCGATCCCACGACCTCGTCCGTGAACTCTCGCTCTGCCTCCACCCAACTCATGTTCGTCCGTAGAACTATCCCCGACCGCTTAAATCAACCCCCTCGTTACCACGCCGCACGATTCGGAAGAAACCGCCCGCGGGCGTCGACGGCCGGAACACTCAAACCAGACAGGGAACCCGACGATCCATCCCGAGACGTCCTCGTCAGTCTTCGGCGTACATCGACGCCACTTCGTCCGCGTACCGGTCGAGGATGTCCCGGCGCTTCTTCTTCATCGTCGGCGTCAGCAGTTCGTTCTCCTCCGTGAACTCCTCGGGGACGACGCGGAACCGCTTGATCTTCTCGTAGGACTCGAAGTCCGAGTTCACGCGGTCGACCTCCGCCTCGAGGACGTCGCGGACGAACTCGTGCGACGCCGCTGCCTCGTCGTCCTCGGGCAGCGAGACGCCCTCGTCGGCAGCCAGCAACCGAACGTGCTCGAAGTTCGGGACCAACAGCGCCCCGACGAACTTCTCGCCGTCGCCGACGACCATGCACTGCTCGACGACCTTCGACGACGCGAACGCGTCCTCGATCGGCGCCGGCGCCACGTTCTTCCCCGTCGACAACACGAGGATCTGCTTCGAGCGCTCCCGGAACTCCACGTACCCGTCCTCGCGCATGTGCACGACGTCACCCGTGCGGAACCAGTCGTCGCCGCCGTCGTCCGCCGGCGTGAACGCCGCCGCCGTCTCGTCGGGCTTGTTCCAGTACCCCTCGGTCACGTTCCGGCCGCGAGCGAGCAACTCGCCGACCGCCCCCGGGTCGTCCGCGAACGGTTCCTGTTCGACCACGTCCTCGTCGACCTGCAACTCCACGCCCGGAAGCGGGTAGCCGATCGTGCCGATCTTCGGTTCCTCCGGCGGATTCACCGTCAGCACCGGCGACGTCTCCGTCAACCCGTACCCCTCCAGGATCGGGAGCCCCATGCCGTGATAGAGCGCGCACAGTTCCGCGGAGAGACTCCCACCACCCGAGATGAAGAAGTCGATGTTCCCACCGAGCGCGTCCCGAACCTGCTGGAACACCAAGCGGTCCGCGACCCTCGCCTTCGCACGCAACACCACCCCCGGGTCGTCGGTCGTGTGGTACTCGACGCCGACGTCCGTCGCCCACTCGAAGATGCGTTCCTTCACGGACGACTCCGTCGCCTGCTCGCGGATCGCGTCGTAGATCTTCTCGTAGACGCGCGGCACGCTCGTCGCCGTCGTCGGCGACACGAGCGAGAAGTCCTCCTGGAGCGTGTCGGGATTCTCCGCGTACGCCACGCACGCCCCAGACGCGAACAGCAGGAAGTGCCCCGCCAGTCGCTCGAAGACGTGCGCGAGCGGCAGGTACGACACCGCTCGCGTGTCCACGTCGATGCTCGGCATGTCCCCGCGGTCGGGCCGCGGCCCGAACCGCTTCCGGATCTGGTTGACGTTCGACCGGAAGTTCTCGTGAGTCAACTGGACGCCCTTCGGCTGCCCGGTCGTCCCGGACGTGTAGATGAGACTCGCCAGGTCGTCGAGGTCGCGGTCGTCCACCCACTCCAGGTACGCGTCCTCGTCGAAGTGATTCGACCCGAGGTCGTGCACCTCGTCGAGCGTGTAGACGTCCTCGCGGCGCTGATGTCGGCGCTCCTCGAGCGCACTCATCGACACGATGACGTCCAGGTCGAGGTCGTCCTCGACGGCGAGCACGCGCGCCAGCATGTCCTCGTTCTCCACGACGACCGCCGTCGCGTCCGGGTCCGATAGCAAATACCGGACCTGCCGCTTCGAGGACCCCGCGTACACGGTCGTCACGACCGCCCCCGCCGAGAGGAGCGCGAAGTCGCACTGCGCCCACTCCATTCGCGTGTGCGAGAAGATGCCGACGCGGTCGTTCGGCTCCACGCCGAGTTCGCGGAACCCGGTCGCGAGGTGCGCGACGATCGTCCGCATGTCCTCGTAGCTGATCGCGCGATACTCGCCGTCGGGTGCGCCGGGGAGCACCGACCGCGTCATCGCGCGGTCGTACACGCCCCCCTTGTACATCTGCGCCGGACGGTTCGCGTTCCGCTGGGCACTGTCCTCGAACATTCGCGCGAGATTCGTCTCCCCGACGACCTCGTCCTCGTACTCCGTCTCCGCGTCCCGCCAGTCCATACCACACCATAACCCACTCAGGTACGATAAAACCCCTGAACCGAACGACCGTTTACGGCCCGTAGATTCAAGTACGGGACCGCGGCCACCGCCGGCGTGCCCTGACAGCCACCGCGCGTCGACACCACCCATCGAGGGAAGCGAACGCGACCCTCGACGCCCACACGGGCTCGCGCGACAACCCGACGCGCACCGAACACCCCCAGCAGCCACCGGTCGCCCGCACGCCCCCTCCCCGACAGCGAGTTGCGACTACTGCTCTTCGAGTCGCTCCTGCCACGCCTGCACGCGAGACAGCACCTCGACCGGCGTCGTCTCGGCAACGTCCACGTCCGCCAGTTCCGCGAGCACCTCGCGCTCCGCCCGCGACAGCCCCTCGTCAGCACCACCAGCGCCGCCGTCCACCGACGCGTTCGACCCGCGACCAGCACTATCGGCACCGCCGGCACCGTCGGCAGCCGCTCCCATCGCATCGTCGGCGGCCGCTCCGCTCGCACCCTCATCGGACTGCGGCGCGCTCCCCTCGCGCGACCCGGACGCCGCCGCGTTCGCGGCGGCACCACCCGGTCGAAGTTCGCCGCTCTCCAGGTCGAACACCACCTGGCGCGTCCCGTCGCCACCGCTCCCACCACGCGCCTCGATCGCCTCATCCTCCCGCAACCGATCGAGAACCTCGCGAGAGCGCTCCACGACCGGCTCCGGAACCCCCGCCAGGTCCGCGACGTGCACGCCATAGGAGCGGTCGGTCGGCCCCTCGCGGACGGTGCGGAGGAACGTCACGTCGCCGTCGCGCTCGTCCGCCGCCACGTGCACGTTCACCACGCGTTCGAGGTGGTCCGCGAGCGTCGTCAACTCGTGGTAGTGCGTCGCAAACAGCGTCTTCGCGCGCACCTCGTTGTGGAGGTACTCCGTCGCCGCCCACGCGATGCTGATCCCGTCGTACGTCGCGGTGCCGCGACCGACCTCGTCGAGGACGACGAGCGAGTCCGCCGTCGCCGTGTGGAGGATGTTCGCGAGCTCGGTCATCTCCACCATGAACGTCGACCGGCCCTGCGCGAGCTCGTCGAGCGCCCCGACGCGCGTGAACACGCCGTCCACGACGCCGACCCTGGCAGCGTCCGCGGGCACGAAGCTCCCGACCTGCGCGAGCAACACGATCAGTGCCGTCTGGCGCATGTACGTCGACTTCCCGCTCATGTTCGGGCCGGTGACGACCGCGAACCGCCGGTCGGCGTCGAGTGCGAGGTCGTTCGGCACGAACTCCGTCGTCTGCTCGACGACCGGGTGTCGGCCCGCGTCGACGTCGAGGACGTCGTCGGTCGTCAATTCCGGTCGCGTCCAGTCGTTCGCGACCGCGTGCTCGGCGAACGACGCGAGGGCGTCGACGTACGCGAACGCTCGCCCGACGTCCTGGAGCAAGGCGGCGTGCTCGGCGACCGTCTCGCGGAGCGCCTGGAAGCGCTCGCGTTCCAGATCGCTCCGGCGGTCCTCGAGCTGGACGAGGTCGCGCTCGCGTTCCTCGAGTTCGTCCGTGACGAACCGCCGCGAGTTCTTCAGGGTCTTCACCTCCCGGAAGCGCTCGGGCATCCGGTCGGCTTCGCTCCGGCCGACCTGCACGTACCAGCCGTCGGTCCTGTTCCGGTCGACGGTGACGTGCGTGAGGCCGGTCTCGCGCTTCACGGACTGTTCGAGCGTGTCGAAGTACTCGCGGGCGGCGTCGTGACGGTCGCGGACGTCGTCGATGTCGTCGTCGTAGCCGGGGGCGAAGATCCCGCCCTGCGTCGTGGTCTGTGGCGGGTCGGCGACGAGTGCGGCGTCGAGTTCCCCTTCGAGGGTGGCGGCGCGCTCGCGCGTGTCGGCGTCGAGGACGGTGGCGAGCGGGCTGTCGGCGAGCGTCGGGTCGTCGACGATGCGGTCGTGGACGACCGCGACGAGTGCGAGCGTGTCGCGAACCCTGGCGAGGTCGCGGGGGGTCGCGCTCTGGCTAGTCGCCTTCGACGCGAGCCGTTCGAGGTCGTAGGCGTCGCCGAGCAGTTCGCGGAGGGCGTCGCGGGCGAGTGCGGCGCTCGCGAGCGCCTCCACTGCGTTCTGGCGGTCGCGGAGCGCGTCGACGTCGCGGCGTGGTCGCTGGAGCCACGCGGCGAGGCGGCGTCGGCCGGCGCTCGTGACGGTGTGGTCGAGCGTCGCGAGCAGCGAGCCCTCCGCGCCGCCCTGCATGGTCTCGGTGAGTTCGAGGTTGCGCTGCGTGGTGGCGTCGAGCGTGACGCGGTCGTCGTCGGCGAGCGTCCGCACTCGCGTCATGGAGGCGAGCACGCCGGCGTCGGTCGCGTCGACGTACGCGAGGATGGCGCCGGCCGCGCGGACGGCGGCGTCGGTCGCGCCGACGCTCTCGAACGTCTCCGCGCCGAAGTGGTCGCGAGCGGCGTGCGTGGCCCGTCCGGGCGCGAACGCCTCGTCGTCGTGGAGCGTGAGTCGTGCGTCGGTGTGGTCGCGGACGCGCTCGACGACGTCGTCGTCGCGGACGCCGGGGCCGGGGAGGACCTCCGCTGGATCGAACCGGTACACTTCCGAGAGTGCGGCGTCGACGTCGTCGGTACTGGTGACGACGAACTGGCCGGTGGTGACGTCCGCGAACGCGAGGCCGTACGCGTCGCCGTCGTCGACGACGGCGGCGAGGAATCGTGCGTCCGCGTCGGTCGTCTCGAGGAGCGTCCCCGGCGTGACGACCCTGGCGATGTCGCGTTCCGGGCCGTCCGCGCCGTCGTGCTGGTCCGCGACGGCGACCCGGTAGCCGCGTTCGACGAGCGCCTTGAGGTACGGCGTGAGGTCGTCGATGGGGACGCCCGCCATCGGGTACGACCCGCCCTGGCTGGACTTCTCGCTGGTCTTCAGGTCGAGTTCGTCGGCGACGAGTTCGGCGTCGTCGCCGAAGAACTCGTAGAAGTCACCCACTTGCATCGCGAGCACGTCGGCGTCGGTCGCCTCCTTGAGCGCGAGGAACTCGCCGACGATTCCCGTCGCCGCTGGCATACACGTTCGTGACGCCCGCGGCCGTATAATCGCTCCGTTCGCCGTCGCGCTGTCGGTCGGGCCCGCCGACCGGGACATTCGGCCACGTCGGGAGGCTGGTCGCGTCGACCGCCGCGGGGACAAGAGTTAACCCGAGTGCCGTCGGGTGTTCGGGGTATGGCTCGCGGTGGGGACGACCACGACCGGAACCGGGTGATTCGCGCGCTCTCGTACTTTCTGGTGGCGCTCGTGGTGACGCCGGCGGTCGCGCTCCTCTTCAAGGTCGGGATGGAGATCGCGCTATTGATGGCGGTGACCCTCGGGTTCTGTCTGGTCGTGACGACGTTCGTCCTCGCATCGCTCGGGATCTGACACTTACTGGTCGCCGTTCGCGAGTTCGGTCGCGAGTGCGTCGAGTCGGTTCGCGAGTTCGTCGGCGGTCTCGGTCGCGAGTTTCGTCATCGGTTCCTTGCCGTGAGCGCCGCGGTCGACGACCGCGACGGGTCGCAGGTCCGCGTGGCGGTACGCGCGGTCGGTGCCCCAGTCCATCGTTCCGGGGGCGTCGTCGGGTTCGTCGGCGCGGTCGTAGGCGGCGACGGGCCACTCGAGTGCGTCGAGTGCGTCGGCGACGGCGTCGTCGTACCGGCAGTTCGCGGCGTACCGGAGTTCGGGGTGGTGTTCGCGTGCGGCGAGTAGGAACCGCGCGACGTGACTGGATGCGCCGGGGCGGACGCCGCCGGTGGCGCGCACGCCGGCGTAGGTGGTCGCGAGGCGGCCGTCGACGGCGACGGTCTCGGCGACGGTCTCGGCGTGCGCGGGTGCGCCGACGACGTTCGTGCCGACCTCCGGGATCAGGGCGTCGACGGGTGCGGTCGCGGTCTCGACGTGCGCGACGACGCGTTCGACGTCGCGGGCGACGGCGGGGAGCGCGGCGTCGGTACGGGCGTCGACGAGGTGCTGGACGGCACCGGGCCCCTGCCCGACGTCGTGGTGGTAGCGGACGGCGCGTTCGAGGACGGTGGTGGCGTCCGCGACGGCGTCGACGACGACGTCGCTGGCGACGGATCGGCCGGTGGCGTCGTTTCTTCGGTCGTCGTTCCCAGCCTCGCGAGCGAGAGTGGCGGCGATGGCGGCCGAGAGCGTGCACCCGGAACCGTGCGTGGCCGCGTCCCGGATGCGGTCGTGCGTGAACGTGCGAACCGAGTCTTCGGTGGCGAGGACGTCGGTGACGGCGTCGTCGTCTTCGAGGTGGCCGCCGGTGACGAGGACGTGGTCGACGCCGCGGTCGCGGATCGCGAGGGCTGCGTCTCGCGCGTCCGAGACCGATTCGACGTCGACGTCGGCGAGGACGGCGGCTTCGTCGGCGTTCGGCGTCGCGACCGTGGCGTCGGCGAGCAGGTCGTCGTACGCGCGTTCGGCGTCGCGGTCGAGGAGTCGGTCGCCGCTCGTCGCGACCATGACCGGGTCGACGACGAGCGGTGCGTCGACCTGCCGGACGTGGTCGTGGACGGTCTCGACGACGTCGACGGTGGCGAGCATCCCGGTCTTGACCGCGCCGACGGCGAAGTCGTCGGCGACGGCGTCGATCTGCGCGGCGACCTCGCCGGGCGGGAGGACGTGCGTCGACTCGACGCCGCGCGTGTGCTGGGCGGTCACGGCCGTGACGACGCTCGTGCCGTGGACGTCGTGGCCGGCGAACGTCTGGAGATCCGCCTGGACGCCTGCACCGCCGCCGGCGTCGCTGCCCGCGACCGTGAGCGCGACCGGACGACTGACTGGAGCGGCCTTGCGCATGCATTAACCACCGAGTCGTACCACCAAGTCATTACTGGTTCGCGGTGGCGCCCCACTGTCCGCGTGGTCGCTCGAAAGACGCAGTCAGTCGTCGCCGTGCTCGGTCGCGAGCCGCTCGTACGCCGCCCACGACGGGTCGACGTCGGGGTGCTCGAGGCGCTCGCCGTCGAGGTAGACGCCAGCGCCCTCGGAGACGCAACCGACCTCGGCCACGGTCGCTCCTTCCGCGTGCAGGGCGTCGAGCGCGTCGTCGACGGCCTCGGGCGGGACGGCGACGACGAGCGTCCCCGAGGACGTGCACGCCCACGGGTCCACGTCGAGTGCGCGACAGGCGGCGCGGACGCCGTCCATGTACGGCACGCGCTCGCCGTCGACGTCGATGCGGACGCCCGCACCGGCCGCGACCTCGTTCAGCGCGCCGGCGAGGCCGCCCTCGGTCGCGTCGTGCATCGCGTGTACGTCCGCCGCCGCGGCGACCCGGAGCGCCTCGCGGACGCACGAAGCGTCCTCCAGGCGGGACTGCGCGGCCGCCAAGGTGTCCGGATCGAGGTCGAACCCCGCCGGGTAGAGCGTCGTGAGGAGGCCAGCGGCCTCCGCCGCCGGCCCGTTCGTCACGACGATGCGGTCGCCGGGACGGGCGCCGTCCGGGCGGACGACGTCCGCGTGGTCGCCGACCGCCAGCGCCGTCGCCGCACCCACCCACGGGAACGAACACCCGCTGTAGCGCGCGGTGTGGCCGGTGAGGACGCTCACGCCGAGGTCCCGGCACTCCGCGTCGATCGTCTCCCAGACCGCCGCGAACGCCTCGTCGGTCATCTCGGGCGGCAGCGAGAACGAGACGGCGAGGTGACTCGGCGGAATCCCGGACACGGCGACGTCCGCGAGCACCACGCCGAGCGCGAACTCGGCGGCGCGCTCCCAGCCGAGCGCCGGCAGGATCGACACCGGGTCCGTCGCCGCGACGAGCGCCGTTCCGTCCACGTCCACGACGCCGAAGTCGACGCCGTGGGCCGGTCCGAGCGCGACGTCCTCGCGCGGAGCGCCGAGGTGGTCGAGGACGTGCGCGTCGAGGAACTCGCGGTCGACCTTGCCGAGGTCCATACCGGAACTGTCGGCGACGCCCGCATAGCCGTGGCGGTTCGCTCGCGACCCGCACCCGAGTTCGGTCCGATCGTGGCGTCCCGCGACCCGCTCAGGCCGTGGTCGAGAGTTCGTCGAACAGCGCCGCGACGCGCGATTCGATCTCCTCGCGGATCGCGACCGCGTCCTCGCGCGTCGCGTCGTCGGGGTCGTCGAGTCCCCAATCGCGGTTCTCGCCCGCCCACGACGCCGGACAGACGTCCTCGGCGGCACACCCCATCGTGATCACGTAGTCGCAGGCCTGGATCTCCTCGAACGTCACCTCGCGCGGCACGCGGTCGGCGAGGTCGAACCCGACGTCTCCCATGACGTCGACGACGACGTCGTGGACGTGCTCGGCCGGGTCGGTGCCGCCAGTGACGATCCGAATGTCGTCTTCGAGGTCGCGCTCGGCGAGTTCGCGCTCGGCGAACGCGGTCGCCATCTGGCTCCGGCCCGCGTTCTGCACGCAGACGAACCCCACGACGAGCCGGTCGTCGTCGGCCGAAGCGACTGTCATCGTTTCCCCTCGTGCGGTTCGTCGAGCGCGTCGCTCATCGCTCGCCCCCGTGCGTCTCGTCGAGCGCGGCGAGGAGCGCTCGCGCCCGCGGCGTCGGCCCGTAGTACCGCCACCGGCCGTCTTTCCGCCGCGTCAGGAGTCCGGCATCCGTGAGGTCGCCGAGCGCGTGACTCACCGCGCTCTCGCTCACCGACAGCAGCGGCGCGAACTCGCAGACGCAGAGCTCCTCGCCCGCCGCAGCGAGCAGCCGCACGATCCGGTAGCGCGTGTCGTCCGCGAGCGCCCGCAGCGCGTTCACGTCCCGCGAGTCCGTCCGCTCCTCCGCGACCGCCGCGAACCCCTCGAGCTCGCGACGGCGCTCCGTCACGTCACCGCCACAGCACTCGTCGACCGTCGCCGCCACGAACCGCTCCAGGCGTTCCGTTTGCATGCTCGTTCATTTGAATAACTATTCAATCAAGGTTCCGATTCCGCAACCGCCCGCTCTCTCGAACCGTCGTCCGCCGAGACCAGCGGACGCACCACCGGGACCAACGACCACGGCACCGAGACACTGCGACGCAGACCCTCGCAACCCTCAAGCCGACGCGACGCCTCCGGACCTTCCACGAGGTGACCCCCCAATGACATGCCTACGATGCACCCGAACCGCCGACGAAACCGGCGGCTCGTCGCTCTGCCCACGCTGCGGCTGGCGCGAACACAGCGGCGCGGATTAACAACCATCTTTTTGCTTCGGAGGGTCGCCTTGCGCTCTGCGAGCGCTGCGGCGACCCCCGCTTGCAAAAACATGGGTGAAAAAGGCCGGGCCTCGCGCTGCTCGGCCCGGTGAACCGCCGGCCAGTGGCCGGCGGACGTCAGAGAACACAGTAACAGCGACCGCACCCCAACAGCGTCAGCGACTGCACCGCAACAGCGTCAGCGACTGCACCGCAACAGCGTCAGCGATTGCACCGCAACAGCGACACCGACCGCGAACGCGACCGTAACTGCACCGCGACCGAACCGGAATCAGCGACCTGACGGTGGCCGTACGCTGGGTCAGTCGGTCAGTTATCGCTCGTCGAGCGGCACGAACTCTTCGCTCTGGCTCCCGGTGTAGCGGGCGCGCGGCCGGATGATGCGGTTGTCCTCGTACTGCTCCATGACGTGCGCGATCCAGCCGCCGACGCGACTCATCACGAAGATCGGCGTGAAGATGTCGATCGGGATCCCCATCTGATAGTACGTCGAACTCGAGTAGAAGTCGACGTTCGGCGCCAACCCTTTCTCGTCCATGATGTACTCCTCGATGCTGGAGGAGTACTCGTACCACTTCAGGTCCCCCGCTGCCTCGCCGAGTTCCTTCGAGCGCTCGCCGAGGATCTTCGCACGCGGGTCCTTGACGTTGTAGACGCGGTGCCCGAACCCGGGGACGCGGCGGCCCTCGTCGAGCAAGTGCTCGACCCACTCGACCGGACCCATGTCGGTGTCGTCGAGCTCCAGGAGCGCCTCCATGACGTCCTGGTTCGCGCCACCGTGGAGGCTCCCCGAGAGCGCGCCGATGGCGCCCGGGATCGCCGAGTGGAGGTCCGCGAGCGTCGACGAGATCACCATCGACGTGAACGTCGACGCGTTCAGGCCGTGGTCGGCGTGGAGGACGAGCGCCATGTCGAACGTCTCCGCGAGCACGTCGTTCGGCTCCTCGCCGTTCAGCATGTAGAGGAAGTTCGCGGCGTGACTCAGGTCGTCGCGCGGCTCCACGACGTCCTCGCCCTTTCGCACGCGGTCGTACGCGGCCAGTATCGTCGGAATCTTCGCCGTGATACGGCGTCCCTTCCGGAGGTTCGCCTCGCGGTCCGTCGGGTCCGCCGCCGCGTCCTCGTCGTACGCGGAGAGCTGCGAGACCGCCGTGCGGAGCGCCGCCATCGGCTCCTCGTCTTGCTCGGCGAGCTCGCGAACCGTCGAGACGACGCCGTCGTCGACGTGACGTTCCTGGGCCATCGTGTCCCGGAACTCCTCGTACTGGTCTCGATTCGGGAGTTCGCCGTGCCAGAGGAGGTAGAGCACCTCCTCGTAGCTCGCACCGCGGGCGAGGTCCTCGATCTCGTACCCGCGATAGATGAGGCGTCCCTCGTCACCATCGATGAAGCTCAGGTCCGATTCAGCGACCAGGACGCCCTCCAGCCCCTTCTTTAGCTCGTCAGACATACCGTGAATCTTCACGGGGGTAGCCGAAAAGGGTTGTCGTTCACGACGTTAGCCCCGCGAAGTGGGTTGATTGCCGTTTCACTCGGTCGTGCGGTGGACTCACACGGCTGGCGACACGACTGGCGGGTCGTTGGTTGGGGTTGTGCGGACTCGCGTTCGCGTCGGGGGCGAACGCTTTTTTCGCGGCCCGGCGTTGGTCCAGCTATGACGGGGAGCGTCGAGTACGAGCCGGTGAGCGTGAAGGCGGTGCTCGCGGAGATGAAGGACACCGCCGAGCTCATGATCGACCTGTCGTACTCGGCGGTCCTGTTCGGGAGTCCGGCGGTCGCGGAGGAGGTGCTGGCGCTCGAGGACCGCATGGACGTCCTCCAGATGCGGGCGCGGATGAGTCTCCTGATGGCGGCGCGCAGCCCGGAGGACGCGGAGGCGCTCGCGCCCGTCCTGGGCGTGGTCGGGGCGACGGAGAAGATCAGCGACGCGGCGGGCGACATCGCGAAGGTCGTCCTCGAGGAGATCGGGCTTCCGGACGCGCTGCGGTCGGTGCTCCCGGAGGCGATCGAGACGGTGGCGCGAGCGGACCTGACTACCGAGTCGCCGTACGCGGGCCGGGATCTCGCGGACGTGAACCTGGAGACGGAGACTGGCGTGCGCGTCATCGCCATCCGACGAGGCGGCGGTCGCGCAGGCGAGGACGACGCGCCGAATCGCGACGACGCGCCGAATCGAGACGACGCGGCCGGACTGGCGCGCGGGGAGTGGCTCCTGAACCCGGACCGCGACACGGTCCTGCGCGCGGGCGACGTGCTCGTGCTCCGGGGCCTCGAGGAGAGCGTGGCGTCGGTGTCGGAGGCGGCGTCGGGCGAGCCCTACGAGCCGCCGGCGGAGGCGGAGTCCGAGATCGCGGACCTGGAGCGGGCGGTGGACGCGATCGTCCTGATGAAGAACGTGAGCGAGGTCGCGGTCGACCTCGCGTACGGCGCGGTCCTGTACGATAGCGAGGCGCTCGCGGAGGAGGTCGCGGAACTTGAGGCGGAGGTGGACGCGCTGGAGTCGCGGTTCGAGGCGTGGACGCTCCGCGCGGCGGCGCGCGTCGACGATCCGGTGTCGCTCCGCGGGCTCGTGCATCTCGCGGGGTCGACGGAGGTCATCAGCGACGCGGCGCTCGAGATCGCGGAGGGCGTGCTCCGCGGCCTCGGGACGCATCCGGTCGTCGCGGAGGCGGTGTTCGAGAGCGACGAGGTCGTGGTGCGCGTGACCGTCGCCTCGGGGAGTGCGCTTGACGGGGCGTCGCTCGGCGAGCGGGAGGTGTCGACGAATACGGGGATGCGCGTCGTCGCCGTCCGGCACGCGGACGCGGAGGGCGACGCGTGGGAGGTGTCGCCGGGGCCGGAGACGACGCTGGCGGCCGGGGACGTGTTCGTCGCGAAGGGCACGCGGAGCGGGTCGGAGCGGATCGCGGCGCTCGCAGGAGACGATTCACTCGACGTGGCAAATACCGACTGACCAGCATCCGGCGGCCCCCAGGCCGCCGGTTCCTGCTGTGGCGCAGGTTCGTGACTACCGACTGACCAGCGTCCGGCGGCCCCCAGGCCGCCGGTTCCTCCTGTGGCGCAGGTTCGTGACTACCGACTGACCAGCATCCGGCGGCCCCCAGGCCGCCGGTTCCTGTCCGCGTCGACGCGTTCTCGTGGTGCTCAGACGGGGCGGTCGGGGTAGGTGCCGGGGGTGCGTGCGATGGCGGTGCCGAGTGCGAGCCACGCGATGCCGGGGAGGACGAGTGCGCCGAGCGGTGCGAGTGCCGGGGGTCCGGTGATGGCGGCGGCGAGGGTGAGGCCGGCGGCGACGCCGGCGAGGGCGCCGCTCGCGGCGGCGAGGCTGCCGAGGTCGCTGTGGCGTGCGAGTGCGTCGGCGAGGGCGGCGGTGCCGGCGGCGAGCGCGAGGGTTCCGAGGACGAGGAGGCTCGCGGGGGCGGGGGCGCTCGCGCCGAGGACTGCGTCGGTTTCGAGGAACGTGGCGACGTGGAGGACGCCGGCGCCGACGAGTACGAGGACGGCGCCTGCGGTCGCGGTCCGTGGTCGTGCGAGGACGTGGTCGAATCCCTCGGCGTCCGCGGACGTCCCTTCTGTCGTGGTGGCTGAAGTGTCGGGGCCGTCGCCGGCGGTGCGTGCGAGTGCGCTCCACGCGCCGACGGCGAGGACGAGTACGGGGAGCGGGAGCGTGGCGGTGACGAGCGCACGGATGCTCTCGGGCGCGACGCCGGCGGTGCTCGCGAGCGCGAGCGCGCCGGTCGCCGTCCACCACGCGCCGCCGAGTGCGCCGACGAGGGCGCCGCGGCACGTCCACTTCGCGTAGTCCATGACGCGGCCGGCGACGGCGCGAACCGCGAGGGCGCTCGCGACGAGGAGCGTCGCGGCGGTCGCGGCGACGAACGCGAGCGCGAGGTACAGGAGCGGTGACTCCGGGCGCGCCGGCGTCGACGGGTCGACGAGCGGGAGGCCGACGAAGAACCCGAACACGGCGGCCGCGAGCGCCAGACCGACCGCGAGCCCGCGCTTGGCGTGGTCGACGACGCCGAGCGCGTCGACGAGGCGAGCACTCGGCGGTCGGTCCGGGCGGTCCGAGCGGTCGCCCACTCCCGTCTCGCCGTCCGCACCGGCAGCGGTGCTGGCGTCCGTCGCGCGGTCGTCGGCCGCGTTCGGTGGCGACGCGTCTGTCACACTGCGAGAATTGGACGGCGCGCACAAAGCCCCGACGGTTGCGGGCTCGTTCCCCTCTCGAGCGATCCCCGCCGGTGGGGCCCAACACGCTTAAGCGGGTTTCCTGTTATCGTCACGACGTGAACCGGAGACGCCTGCTCGCGGCGGTCGCGGGGGTAGCGAGTGTCTCGGTCGCGGGGTGCCTCCGACTGGAGAGCGGGGGGACCGCGACCGACGGCGAGACGCGTCGATCGACGACCGCGGCGACCGCGACGGCGACCGCCAGCGCCAGCGCGACCGCGACGGAGGACAGCGAAGAGACGATCGCCGACGACGACGAAGCGACGTACCCGACGGGGCTGCACGAGGACGGCGTGTACGCGTACCTCGCGGACACGCACCTGAACCAGCTCTCGCGGACGTCCTTCGAGGAACGATGGCAGCGGCAGAACCAGACGGCCGGCACCGAACACGGTGCGAACGCTCGCATCGCGGACGGGAACGCACTCGTCACGTCGCCCGAACACGACGGCGCGAGCTACCACACCGCCGACGGCGTCCACTGGCGAGCGCCACGCGGCGACGACCCCCTGTACGGGCGCGCGGACGGGACGTTCGACTTCCAGCGGGTCGCTCGCATCAGCGAACTCCGCGCGTTGCTGCTCGGTGGCGCGTGGAGCGCCCCCGAGGCGGTCGACGGCGGGTGGCGCGTCGAGGCGACTGGTGTCGACGACACGACCGCGATGCGGAACCGCTTCGGGTTCGCGAGCGTCGAGTCGGTCTCGGGCGAGGCGACGGTGACGCCGGACGGCGTCGTCGACGGCCTCCAGGTCGTCGTGGAGGCGGTCGACGACGACCGGGATAGCCCGTTCGAGGTCGCGTTCGACCATCGCGTGCTCTCCGTCGGGACGGCGACCGTACCCGAGCCGTCGTGGTACCAGACCGCGGTCGACGCGGCGCCGGACGTGACGGTGCGCGCGACCGAGGACGGGAACTACGTCGTCTTCGAGCACCGGGGCGGGGGCGACGTCGCGGCCGGGGACCAGTTCCACCTGCACTCGACTGGCGAGAACGACGTCGGGTTCGCGCACGGACGCCTCGACGCGCCGTTCGCCGCGGGAGAGACGCTGTACGCGTGGGTGCCGTCGGGGACGAACGACCTCGAGTTCCGCCGTGGGTCCCGACCCTCGAGCGCGAACCCGCGGCCGCTCGACGGCGAGTTCCGGACGTTCGTCGACCACGAGGGCCTCGAGTACTTCGGGTTCGTCCGGGTGCGGGCATGACGACGCAGCGACGGACGCTCTTGTCCGCCGTCGGCGCGCTGGCGGGAACCGCCGGGTGTCTGCGGCTGTCCGGCGAGGAGACTGCAACGACCGGGGACGGCATGGCGGGGTCGGACGCAGCCGGCGCGTCGACTGCGGCGACCGACGAGACCGGCACCGCGACCGGCGACGGCGCCGCGACGGCGTCCGAGCCGTCGTTCCCGCCGTACGTGAGCGAGGACGGGACGAGGGACGGTCTGGCGGACGTCCACCGGTCGGTACTCTGGCGGACGTCGTACGAACTCGACTTCCGGATCGTCGACCTGAACGAAGGGCGCGTACAGCACGCGTGGCGGACGCGACACGAGGACGGCCGGGCGGCGAAGTCGCTGCAGGACGGCAGTCGGCTCCACGCGTTCTACGACGACGCCGACGAGGGCCCATACTGGCGGCAGGACGTCGGCGACGGGTACACGTACGGGCAGGCCAGGGTGCACGCGATGACTCAGGAGAAGCTGCTGACGGAGACGCGCTGGGTCGAGGGGTTCTTGAAGGCCGGCGACTGGTCGAGCGCCGAACTGCGCGAGGACGGTCTGGCGCGCGTGACCGCCCCGGGCGTCGAGTGGCCGAAGTCGCTCCCGAATTGGTTCCCCGTTCGGGAGGTCCGCGAGTTCGAGGGCGAGCTCCTCGTCCGGGAGTCGGGGACGGTCGCGGCGTTGACCGTCGAGTTCGAGTTCGAGACCAACCGCGTCGAGGACGTTCAGCGACGGCGGGTCGAACTCCGGACGCGAGACCTCGGCGCGGTGTCGGTGCCGACGCCGGACTGGCTCGGGACAGCCCGAGAGCGCGCGCCGACGGCGTCCGTCTCGCTCGCGGAAGACGCCAGCGCGATCGTCGTCGAGCAGACCGACGGGAACCCCATGCGCCCGGGGACGAAGGTCGTGCTCTACGACCGCAGGAACCGGCGGAACGCCGGGACGACCGAACTCGACGACCCCGTCGAACCGGGCGGTCGCCTGTACCTCTCGTTCGACGGGGACGGCGACGGCGCCAGACTCACGCGGGACCCGCCGACGGCCGACGACGTCGCGCACCCCATCGAGGGCGAGTACGACCTCTGGTGTCGACGCGGCCCCTTCGAGTACTTCGGGGTCGCGCACGTCCCGCGACCGCGGCTCGCACCACGCGACCCGCAGCCGCCCGCCACCCCTGGTCCATCCGAACAATAAAGGCACGTCGGGCGTTCCGTTCCGGTAATGACGACGCTGGGAAGTGCGACGGCCGGCCCGGGCGAGGTCGACACCGGGCGGTTGACGGTCGGCGAGACGCGCGACGGCAGCCCCGTGGGGCTCCCGGTCTGCGTCATCAACGGCGCCGACGACGGCCGGACGCTCTACGTGCAGGCGGCGAGCGACGGCGACGAACTCAACGGCGTCGGCGTCGTCCGCGAGTTCGTGCCGCGAGTCGACCCGAGCGAACTCGCCGGCGAGATCCTGATCGTCGGCATCGTGAACTATCACGCGTTCCAGGTCGCCCAGCACCGCAACCCGATCGACGACACGAAGATGAATCGCGCGTACCCCGGCGACACCGAGGGATCCTCGAGCGAGCGCATCGCCGCGGCGACGTTCGACGTCGCCCGGAACGCCGACCTCGCGCTCGACCTCCATCAGGGGTCGACGAGTCGGATGATCGACGAGGCGCGCGTGCGGTGCGGGCGCCGGCATCGCCTCCACCAGAAGTGCCTGGAGCTCGCGAAGGTGTTCGGCGCTGGACACATCCTCGACCAGAAGGGCCCGGACGGCCAGCTCGCGCGCGCCGGCCCCGACGAGGGCGTCCCGACGATCGACCCCGAGCTCGGCGGGAGCGTCGGGTTCGACCCGGAGTCCATCCAGGTCGGCGTCGACGGCGTGTTCAACGTCCTCCAGTACTACGACTTCCTCGACGGCACCGCCGACCGAGAGAGCCAGACGCGAGCGAAGGGCTTCGACCAGTACGGCTCGCCGACCGGCGGCCTCGTCGACTTCCACGCCGACCTCGGCGAGGAAGTGAGCCGCGGCGATAGACTGTTCACCGTCACCGACCCGTTCGGCACGCGGAAGGCCGAAGTCTCCGCCGACTCCGCCGGCGTGTTCTGGCGGACGCGACGCCTCCCGCAGGTCGCGTCCGGCGAGTACGTCTGCTCGGTCGGCACCGACGTCGACTCCTATTGATCATGGTACGCGACCTCACCTGTCCGAACTGCGACGCGACGTACGCGGCGAGCGCCGACGAACCCTGGCGATGCACGTGCGGGCACGCCCTGAACTTCGTCGACCAGCCCGTTCCGGGCGGCGACCCGCTCCCCGTGAGCCAGCTCGACACCCGCCGCGGCCTGTGGACGTTCCACGAGTTCCTCCCCGTCGAGCGCCGCGTGAGCTTCGACGAGGGGTTCACGCCGCTCGTCGACGCCGACGACTGGGGCGCGTCGTTCAAGCTCGAGTACCTGTTCCCCTCCGGGTCGTTCAAGGACCGCGGCGCCACCACGACGCTCTCGCGCGCCGTCGACCTCGGCGTCGAGAAGGTCGTCGAGGACTCCTCGGGGAACGCAGGCGCCGCCATCGCGACGTACGCCGCACGCGCCGGCATCGAGGCTGACATCTACGTGCCCGCGGACGTCAAGCAATCGAAGCTGATGGCGATCCAGCGCGCCGGCGCACGCCCTGTCCGCGTCGAGGGCAGTCGCGAGGACGTCACCGCGGCCGCGATCGACGCGGTCGAGGACGGCGACGGCTGGTACGCGAGTCACGCGTGGAATCCCGCGTTCTATGCCGGGACGATGACGTTCGCGCTCGAACTCGTCGCGCAACGCGACTGGACCGCGCCCGACGCGGTCGTCCTCCCCTGCGGGCACGGCACGCTCCTCCTGGGCGCGTACCGCGGGTTCGACGTCCTCGAACGCGCCGGCATCATCGACGAGATTCCGCCGCTGTTCGCAGCGCAGGCCGCCGGGTACGCGCCCGTCGTCGAGGCCCGCCACGGCGCCGTCGGCACCACCGCGATCCACGACGAGGACGAACCCGAGGCGCCGAACGAGATCGCGGACGGCATCCAGATCAGGGAGCCAGCGCGTCTGGACGAGATCCAGCACGCCATCGAGGCCTCCGGCGGCGACGCCATCGCGCTCGGCGAGAACATCGTCGAGAACACGCTGGACGACCTCCACCGGGACGGCTTCTACGTCGAACCGACGTGCGCGATCGCACCCGCAGCCCTCCGGAAACTCCAGGACGCTGGCGTCCTCTCGCCCGACCACGACGTCGTCGTCCCGCTCACCGGAAGCGGCCTGAAGACGATGTGAGCGCCTGGTATGACAGTGTATCCGGCCACCTACTGTCCGCGCTGTGGAACCGAACTCGGAACGAAGCACGTCGACGGCCGCGACCGCCAGTACTGCGACTCCTGCGACCGCGTCGAGTGGCGCAACCCAGCGCCGGGCGCGGGCGTCGCCGTCGTCGACCCCGACCGGGGCGTCCTCCTCACGAAGCGCGACATCGAGCCGGGCATCGGGAAGTGGGCGCTCCCAGGCGGCTACCTGGAGGTCGACGAAACGCCCTCCGTCGGCGCCGCTCGCGAACTCGAGGAAGAGACGGGCGTCCGCGTCGACCCCGACGACCTCCAGATCGTCGGCACGTTCACCACCACGTCGTTCGCGGACGAGCACGTCGTCTCCATCAGGTTCGTCGTCGGCGCGGAACGCGCGACCGGTACGCCGGAAGCGGGACCGGAGGTCCAGGCCGTCGAGTGGTTCACGCCCGAGGAGTTCGAGGGCAGCGAGCTCCACGAACCCCACGACGTCGAGTTCGAGCGCGCGTGGAAGTTACTCGGGACGGACCGAGCGCAGTGATTTAAGAGAGAGGACGCGGCCACCGTCGACGTGCGCTGACGAGTCGCCCGCGTCGTCCACGACGAAAGCGTGAACCAGCGTCGCGACACGTAGCCAGGGTTCGCCTGTTCGCCATCGAACTCCAGAGCCCACGGCGACGCGACCGCGCACCTAGCGCTCGGGGTGCGTGCGCGCGTCGAACCCGCCCCTGACGACTGGCGTCGCCAGGTGGCGGCGCGCACACGGCGGCACCTCGTACCAGCCCGGTTCGAGGTCGCGGTCGCGCGACACTTCGACCTTCCCGGGTGCGGTCGTCGAACAGTCCCGGCAGCGATAGCCCTGGTCGCGGCCGGCGGACTTCATCGACCGCCCGCACTCGGGGCAGTCCGGGGTCGCGAGTTCGGTCTCCACGCGCTCGCGGAGTGCGACCTTCTCCAGCTTCAGCGTCCCGTCGCTCACCTCGCCACAGGCCGTCACGCGGTCGCCCGGCACCAGCGACCGCACGCGATCCCGGAAGTGCTTCGTCGGCTCGAACGCCGCTGCTTCCCGCAGAGTCCCGCTCTCGCTTTCGTCCTCGTCAGCGCCCACGTCCGCGAGCGGGACGAAGACGTGGCCGCCGCGACGCGTCTCCGGTTCGCCGGCGACCGTCGCGTCCACGCGGTACGCGCGTCCGTCCTCGAGCGCCGCGAGCGACGGCGCCGACCGGAGGTGGGCGTCCGTCCCCTGGTTCGTGACGAACGTCTCGCGTGCGAGCACCGGCTCCGTCCCCGTCGAGTCGGTCGTTTCGTCGACGACTCGCCGGCACGCCGCGGGGTCGTCGCCGCGGACCGCGAGGAGGATCGGGCACGGCGTCCGCGGAACGCAGACGAGGTCACCGGTCACGCGGTCGACGGTGTCCCACGCGTCCGGATAGGCGTCGTCCGCGGCCGCGAACAGCGCGTCCGCGTCCACGTCGCGGTCTGTCCCCCAGCGGTCGCGCTCGCGGTACGCGATGTGCTCGACGGTCCAGTCGGTGAATCCGCACCATGCGCCGACGGCGGCGAGCGCGCCGACGACGCCGCGACCGTCGCCCCACGACGCCGTCTCGTAGCCACAGTCAGCCGCGAGTTCGCGGGCGACCTCGGGGTCGTGGAACTCGCGGACGGCGTCGGCCGCGAACGTGCCGACTGCGTCTGGGACGTCCTCGGGGTCTCCGGGTGCGGCGACGACCCCCGGGTTCGTTCCCGGGTCGGCGATTTGCGCCGACTCCTCGACGATCCCGCGAGCGACATCGAACGCCTCCTCGGCGGGAGCGTCGGTGTGTACGGCGAGCGCCGCGTTCCCCCGGGTCTTGTGCGGGACCGCCGGGTTCAGCCGTGCGAGCACTACGCGCTCGACGGCGTGCCCGCGGTCGCGGAGCGCGGTCGCTATCGAGTGCGCGACGTACGTCGTGCACATCCCGGTCTCGCGCGAATCCGTGTCGTCGACGCCCACGACCGTCATCGCGAGACCGTAGGGCCTCCCGGTGACAAACCCGTTTCGGGCCGTGTACGCCGCCGCCGGACCGCACGTCCATCCTACTTAAGTGATTCGTCGGTGGAGGGGCCGAATCACCAGACTGGACGCAGCTGCGGGCGTCACAACGCCTATATGGCGTCGTCCACTTACGTATGCGTATGTCCCGGGAGGCACTACTGGGGAACGTCACCGCGATGCTCGGCGACGCTGGCTTCGTCGTGAGCGACCGGTGCGCCGTGCGCCCCAAGAGCTTCGACCTGGTCGCGCGGCGCGGCGAGGAGATCCTCCTGGTGAAGGTGCTCGCGAACGTCGACGCGCTGGACGCCGCGACGGGCGCGGAACTGCGTCGACTCGGCGCGTACCTGAACGGAACGCCGATCGTGATCGGGCTGCGGACGCGCGACGAGGACCTGAAACCGGACGTGACGTACTTCAGGCACGGAATCCCGGTGATCTCGCCGGACACCGCCGTCCAGCTGTTCGTCGACGGCCTCCCACCGCTCATCTACGCCGCACCCGGTGGGTTGTACGTCACGCTCGACGGGGACCTGCTCGCGGACGAACGACAGAGAGAGGAGATGAGTCTCGGACAGCTCGCGAAGGAACTGGGCGTCTCGCGGCGCACCGTCTCGAAGTACGAGGACGGCATGAACGCGTCCGTGGAGGTCGCCCAACAGCTAGAGGAGCTGTTCGACGCGCCGTTGACGGCGCCCGTGGACGTCATGGATGGTGCGGAGGACGTCCGGGAGGCGGACCCGATGCCGGACGATCCGGAGGCGGACCCGGACGACGCACCGGTCGTTGCGGTCCTGCGGCGCGCTGGGTTCAGCGTCCATCCGACGCTCCGCGCACCGTTCAAGGCGGTGAGCGAGGACGAGGAGCGCGAGGGCCGCGACGACGTCGAGTCGACGGTCCTGACGGGGCACTCGGAGTTCAACCGGACCGCGGAGAAGCGCGCTCGCATCATGGCGTCGATCGGGAACGTGACGCGGACGCGGTCGGTGTACTTCGTCGATCGGTCCAAGCGCGAGTCCGTCGAAGGCACTGCCATCATCGAGATGGAGGAGGTCGAGGACGTCTCGGACGCGGAGACGCTCCGCGACATCATCCGCGAGCGTTCGGACGTCGAGGAGCCAGCCTGAGGGCGGGCGTCCCGCGTCGGTCCGCTAATCGGTCTGAATCGGCTCTGTTGTACTACGCGGACCCGTCGCCGTCGCTCGTTTGTCGTCGCTGCGTCGCGGCGTCGAGGAAGCGGTGTTCCGGGCGTGAGTCAGGCTTCGGCCTGGCCGTACGTCTCTTCGAGGTACGCAACGATGTCGTCGGATTCGGGCATGCCCTCGACGTCGTGTTCGGTGTCGACGAGCACGGGGACGCCGGTCTGGCCGCTGACTTCCTTCACTTCGTCGCGCTGGGCGTGCGAACTCGGGACCTCGTGGGAGACGTAGTCGAGGTCGAGTTCGTCGAGCTTCGAGATGACTTTCGCGCAGTACGGACAGCCGGGGAGTTCGTAGAGTTCCAGTGCCATCGCTAGGCGCCAGGGGTTCCGGAGTCAAGAGGGCCGTGGTCGCGTGCACGCCTCGCACAGGAACGAGACGGCGAGAGCCGCAAGTTCCGTCAGCCGGTGAGGCGGGCTTGGACGCGGCCGATGCGGGCGCGCTGCCAGTACGCGACCTCGCCGATGAGCCACGCGAGCACGAGGACGCCCGCGAGGACGAGTCCGACGAAGCCCCAGGGGGCGAGCCAGACGGGCCGCACCCACTCGGAGATGACGTCCCACTGGTCGGCGAACGCGTTCGCGGGCCCGCCGACGACCGGGAGGTCGCCGAGCGTCGTCGTCACCCAGTTCGAGAAGCTCATCGAGTCACCGGTCCCGGGAACGAGCCCGGCGCTCCCCGAGAGCTGGTAGGAGCCGCTTTCGTTCATGTCGCGGATCGTCGGCCGGTCCGTCCCCATTGCTTCGTCGCCGTAGGCCGCGCGTTCCACGTCGTAGGGCGCCCACGGTGCGAGCGCCTCCCAGACGATCTCGCCCTCGGGCGTTACCTCGACCACGCGGTGGTTCTGGGTGTCGACGACGAGCGTGTTCCCGTTCGGGAGGCGGTCGGCGTCACGCGGCCAGTCGAACTGGCCGTCGCCGACTTCCCACACGAGATTCCAGTCGCACGTCCCGTTCTCGTAACGGGATTCGCACGCGTACTCGACGACGCGGTCGTTCTCGGAGTCCGCGACGAGCATCGTCGGCGTCCCGTTCTCGCTCTCGAGGTACGTTGGGTTGTGCTGTTCGTCCAGGATATCGTGGTTCCCGTCCGACCCGAGTCGCATCGTGACGTTCTTCGTCGACTTGTTCACGACGATGACCTCGTCGAAGTTCCGCGGGGAGACGAGGTACTCGCCGTCCCCGATCTTGTCGACGTCGTTGACGTGCGACCAGTCCTCGGTGTTCGAGATCCCCTGGTCCGTGTCGTCGGGGTAGTGGTTCTCGAACTTCCACTCCCACGTGCGTTCGTCGGTCGTGAGGTTGTAGATGAAGATGCCTTCGTCGCTCGTCGACCCCTCGGAGTTCCGGAGGTTCGCGACGAGCAGCTGGTCGTCGTTGATGAGATCGACGTCGTGCGTGTCCGTGATGTTCAGCGTCTCCGTCCACACGCGCTCGCGGGTTTCGGGATTCAGTTCGTAGACGAGCGTCTTCCCGGGTTTGGTGTTGACGGCGAGCAGGTTCCCGTTCGGGAGCGGGTCGACGTCGTAGAACCACGAGACGTCGCCGCCGCCGTCGTACACCCACTTCGCCTGTGCGCGTTCGTCGGTCGCGACGAGGCGCGCGGGCTTCTTCCCGTTGCCCTGGCCGTCGAAGTGGAAGCCCTGGACGGCGACGTACGTCGTGCCGTTGGCTTCGCTCTCGACGGTCCCGGCTTCGAGTTCTGGCGGCGTGTAGTTCGCGGTCGCGACGCCTGCGCCGACGACGAGGAGGAGGACGACGACCGCCAGCGCGGCCCGGAGCCTGTGACGACGGGGTGCGTCCGCGATGGACGAGAGAGACAGCATTGTCGAAATGGAACGCGACGGCGGCCATAAGCCTCGTGGTCTCGACTGCAAGGCGGCTGCGTGGTCGGCTGTCGGCTCCGTCGACTGGGTGGGGTCGCTCGTGGTGGGTTATGCGAGCGTGTTGGTGCGGACGACGTAGTAGGCGACGACCGCGGCGGCGAGCACCCACTGGCCGACCTGGACGTCGTCGAACTCGCCCTGAGCGGTCTTCACGAGCGGGTACGAGAGGAGGCCGGCGGCGATGCCGGTGGCGATGGAGTGCGTGAGCGGCATGAGCGCGATCGTGAGCGCGCCGGGGATGGCGTGGGCGTTGTCGCTCCAGTCGATGTCGGTGACGTTCCGGAGCATGAACACGGCGACGATGAGGAACGCGACGTACGGCGCGTACGACGGGAGTGCCGACAGGAGCGGGATGAACGGGAGCGTGAGCAGGAAGAGGCCGGCGACGACGAGCGTCGTGAAGCCGGTTCGGCCGCCTTCCTCGATGCCGGTGGAGGATTCGATGAACGTCGTCACGGTCGAGGTGCCGAGGATGCCGCCGACGGTGGTACCGACGGCGTCCGCCATCAGCGGTTCGTCGATGTCGGGGACCTCGCCGTCCTCGTCGGTCATGCCGGCGGCCCTGGAGAGGCCGACGAGCGTGCCGGCGGTGTCGAAGAAGTCGACGAAGAAGAACGTGAACAGCACCATCGCGAACGTGATGCCGGTGACGTCCCCGAACCCGTCGAGGAACGCGCCGACGAGCGGCGTGATGTCGAACGCGCTGGCGCCGTACGTGATCTCGCTGACGCCGGGTGCGAGTACGACGTCGGCGAGCGTGTTGAACGGCGTCGGTTCGTTCGTCGCGGCTTCGAACCCGAGTGCGGCGGCGGCGTAGCCGAGGACGGCGGTGGCGCCGATGCCGAGGACGATCGAGCCTCGCGTTCCGCGAGCGTAGAGGACGAACGTGAGGAGGATGCCGAGGATGGAGACGACGGCGACGGGGTCCTGGGCGAGGATGGGGTTGAACGAGAGGATGTCGTTGACGTCGGTTGCGGTGATCCGCATGAACTGGAGACCGATGATGGCGAGGAACAGTCCGATGCCGGGGCCGACGCCGGCCTTGACCGGTTCGGGGAAGAGGTTGATGACGTACTCGCGGGCGCCGACTGCGGTCAGGAGGATGAAGAGGACGCCTTCGAGGAAGACGGCGGCGAGCGCGGTCTGCCAGGTGATCCCGAGCGGTTCGGAGAGGACGACGGTGACGAAGAACGCGTTCAGGCCCATGCCGGAGGCGAGCCCGAACGGTCGGTTCGCGTAGAACGCCATGACGAGCATGGCGGCGACCGCGGACAGGATGGTTGTGACGGCGAGCAGCGGGATGTGCATGCCCTCTGCGACGCCGAGTTTCTCGCTCGTGATGGCGGCCGAGAGCACGAGCGGGTTGACGACGATGATGTAACTCATCGTGAGGAACGTCGTCAGGCCCGCGAGCAGTTCCGTCGAGTAGTCCGTGCCGTGGTCGTCGAAGCCGAAGTACGACGCGACGCTGTCACCCAGAGCCATGATTCACGTCCGACCAACTCAACACCATTATCTTAAATACTTTCGATTGCGAGCCGGTGGAGATGTTCAAATACCTGCATAGGTTCGGGGAAGAGCTAACGTTCTGGCGTCGCGGCGGCCGCTGGTGGGGCAGTCCTCGCGCAGTCAGTCGACGCGTCGGCTGCCGGAGGTCGTGACGTCGACGCCGGGACTGTAGTAGTGCGGGCCCTCGCGGTCGGGGTGGGGGAAGCCGTTCGCCTCGAACAGTCGGTTCTCGCGGACGTCGACGTGAGCGGGTGCGAGCGGCCAGCGCGGGTGGGCGACGGCCGTGGTGCGAAGGTCGCCGCCGGGGGATTCGGTGTAGAACCGGTAGCGTTCCGTGAGGAACTCCGCGAGCGTCCCGGGGCGGGCGTCGACGGCGTCGGCGGGGAGGTGGCCGGCACCGGGAGGTGTGCCGTCCGCGCGCTCGCCGCCGACGGTCGGGTCCGCGGTCGGTCGGTACGTCGCGTCGAACGTCGCCGGCCGCGCGCCGGGGTGCGTGCGCTCGCTCCGGAAGTGAACGCCCCCCGTGCCGTCGCGTTCCAGCGAGATGTCCGCCCGGTAGTAGGGGAGGTGATGGAAGAGGCGCGCGCCGAGGACGCCGAGGTCGCCGTCCGCGTCGAGGTTGAAGAAGTAGACGCCGGGGGCGTCCGAGACGCCGTCGTCGCGGCTGACGTACGTGCGGAGGTTGAGTTCGGGGAGCGGTATGCCGAGCGCTCGCGGGACGCCCTTCGGCCGGACGTGGACGTTCGTGAACGGGACGACCGAGAGCCACGCGTCGCCGTCGTACGTGTCCACCGCCAGCGCGTTCGGAACGCGCTCGCGGACGGCCCGCGGGTCGACCGGGTAGTTGAGGAACGCGAGGTTCCGCCACCCCATCGCCAGCGGCAGCTTCGAGAGCATACTCGACGATACGGCCCGCAGCGCCGTAAGCGGGCCGTCGAGTCGCGTTCCCGAACCGCGCCCCCGGGTCATCGTTTATACGTGAAGGCGACCAAGCCGGTGGTAGATGGACGTCGCGGACCTCCCGCTCGACGACGAGTTCGTCGCGCACTTCCAGGAGCAGGGCGTCGAGGAACTGTACCCGACGCAGGCGGCGGCCGTCGACGCGGGCGTCTGCGAGGGCGAGCGCGTCGTCGCCGCCATCCCGACCGCGAGCGGCAAGACCTTCATCGCAGAGCTCGCGATGCTGACGAGCGACGGCCCCGCGCTGTACGTCGTGCCGTTGCGAGCGCTCGCGACCGAGAAGTTCGACGAGTTCGACGCGCTCCCCGGCGTGAGCGTCGGGATGGCGACCGGGGACTTCGACGCGACCGACGAGGACCTCGCCGAGCACGACGTCGTGGTGGCGACCAGCGAAAAGGTCGACTCCGCGATCCGGAACGGCGCGGGCTGGGTGGAGACGCTGTCGTGCGTGGTCGTCGACGAGATTCACTTGCTCGACGCCGAAGGCAGGGGGCCGACGCTCGAGGTCACGATCGCGAAACTCCGTCGGTTGACGCCCGAGGTCCAGCTCGTCGGGCTGTCGGCGACCGTCGGGAACGCCGGCGCGATCGCGGATTGGCTCGACGCCGCGCTCGTCGAGTCCGACTGGCGGCCCGTCGACCTGAAGACGGGCGTGTACGCCGACGACGCGATGCGGTTCTCCGACGGCGAGGTCCGGCGGGTGCCGGCCGGCGACGAGGGGGCGGCGCGCGCGCTCGCGACGGACGTCGTCGAGGGAGAGGACGGCCAGTGCCTGGTGTTCGTGAACTCGCGGCGGGGCGCACAGGACCTCGCGAGCACGCTGATCGACGAGTTCTACGCGACGCCCGCGGACGTCGCCGAGGAGGTCCAGGCGGGGGCGCGCACGGCGACGGGCGTGGCGCTCGCGCGCTGCGTCGCGCACGGCGTCGCGTTCCATCACGCGGGACTGGCGAGCGAGCAACGCCAGGTCGTCGAGCGGGCGTTCCGCGACCGCGACCTGAAGGTGATCGTGGCGACGCCGACGCTCGCCGCGGGCGTGAACGTCCCGGCGCGACGCGTGGTCGTACGCGACCACGAGCGCTGGAACGGCTCGGAAATGGAGCCCCTCTCGGTGCTCGAGGTCCACCAGATGTTCGGGCGCGCGGGCCGCCCGCACCTCGACCCGTACGGCGAAGCGGTCGTGGTCGCGGACGCGAACGAGGTCGACGACGTCCGCGAGCGCTACGTCGACGCGGAGCCAGAGCCCGTGCGCTCGAAGCTCCGGAGTCAGCGCGCGCTCCGGACGCACGTCCTCGCGAGCGTCGCGTCGGGGTTCGCGGACTCGCGCGAGGCCATCCTCGAACTGCTCGACGAGACGTTCTACGCGCACCAGCGGCGCGCGGAGGCGACTGCAGGGGATGCGGCGGAGGCGACTGCAGGGGATGCGGCGGAGGCGACTGCAGGGGATGCGGCGGAGGCGACTGCCGAGGCGACGGACGCGGAGAGTGCCGAGGGAACTATCGACGACGTCGTCGACGAGGTGCTCACGTACTTGGACGCGGTCGGGATGCTCGAGCGCGAGAACGGGACGGTCCGTGCGACGCCGCTAGGCGATCTGGTGTCGCGGGTCTACGTCGACCCGGTGACGGGCGCGAGCGTCGTCGAGGCGCTCGAACGTGCGGCGGGGCTGGAGCACGTGACGGCGCTCACGGTGCTCGAACTCGTCTGTGACACGCGGGACATGCCGACGGTGTACGTCCGCGACGACGAGGCCGGGCAGGTGAGCGACGCCGCGATGGCTCGACGGGAGGAACTGGCGCGGGACGTGATGGACTTCGACGGCGACTACCAGGCGTGGCTGGACGCGCTGAAGACCGCGCTCATGCTGGAGGACGTCGCCGACGGCATGGACGTGGAGGGGATCAGCGAACAGTACGGCGTCGAACCCGGCGACGTCCGGCGGTCGCTCGAGCGCGCCGAGTGGCTGTTGACGGCGACGGAGTCCCTGACCGAGCACGTCGACGCCGACCTGTCGACGGTCGCCGCCGTCATCCGGGAGACGCGGGACGAACTGGTCGCCGTCGAGATATAGGACTGGAACGGCCGACGCCACCGCTGGCGAGTGCGGTCGCGTCCGAACGTCTGCAACCGCGGGCGAGTGCGGTCGCTTTTCCGACCGCGCTCGCGCTCAGAACTGCGTGAGTGCGCCGACGGGCGCGTCGGTGTGCTCGCGGGCGCGGTCGACGCCGTCGTCGCCGACGGCGATGAGCGCGAACACGCCGACGACGTCCGCGCCGGCGGTGTGCGCGATGTCGAGCAGGAGTTCCTGGGTCTCGCCCGATCGGATGAGGTCGTCGACGACGAGGACGGCGTCGCCGGACTCGAGCGCGCGCTCGGGGAGGTAATACGTGAGTTCGATGCCGGATTGGAGGCGCTGGCGGGCCTCGACGAACTCCTCGACGGCGGTCTCTTTCGTCTTCTTCGCGTACGCGCAACGAGCGCCGAAGTAGCTCGCCATTGCGGCGGCGAGCGTGATGCCGTCCGTGGCGGCCGTGAGGACGACGTCGGGGGCTTCGAAGTCGAACGCGTCCGCGGCGACGGGCGCGGCGAGGTCGAGGAAGGACTGGTCGAAGACGGCGGCGGAGTTGTCGACGTAGCCCTCGTGGTCGACGCGAACGCGTTCCTCGAGTTCGGCGGCGAGTTCGTCGCGGCCGACGCCCTCGACGACCTCGCGGGCGCGGTCGGCACTCGGGAGGACGTGCCCGTTCACGTACCGGTTCAGGTCGCCGGCGGGGAGGTCGGTGAGGGCGGCGAGTTCGTCGTACGTGCGCGTCTCCTTGAGCATCCGGAGGACGGAGACGGCACGCAACTGGAGTGCGGCCTTCTCTGCTCGATTCATGCCAGGTATGCGTGGTTGCACAACTATGAATACATCGAATCGTCGAGGGGAGTGGCTGGACACGTGCGTGCAGGTACCGAGTTGGCCGGTCGAAGAGGAGTGCGACGGAAACGGTCGCGTCAGTCGAGCGCGAGTGCGAGCGCGAGCGCGACGGCCGCGACGGCCGCGACGCCGGCGAGCGCTCCCGTCCCGGTCGCGCCGACGAGGAACGCGCCGCCAGCGAGGGCGACGGCGCCGGCGCCGACGAGCGTCGCGTCCCGGACGTGCGCGAGCACCGTCGCGCGGTCGGTGGCGTCGCCGACGTGGTCGACGAGGGCGAGCGCGTACGTCGTGGCATCCCAGGCGACGAGCGCGCTCCACGCACCGAGGCCGACCGCGAGCGGCGGCGCACCGCCGAGTCCGCCGAGCACCGACGCCGCGGCGAGTCCGACGCTCCCTGCACGCACCGCCGGCAGCGAGCCCAGGTAGCCGCCGGCGGCGAGCACGACCGCACCGACCGCCGCGGCCGCGAACCCGACCCACGAGTACGCGGCCACCGCCGCGAACGACACCACCGCCGCGAGCACGCCCAGCGCGAACGCCGGGTCGGTCGCCGAGAGCCCGCACCTATCCGTCCCGTCGCTGGCGCCGGTCGAGCGTCGCTGGCCGCTCATCGCTCCTCACCTCGGACCGTCGTCCGCGAGAGCGCGGCGCCGAGCGGTTCGTCCCAGGACCAGTCCACGACCCGGACGCCGGCCCCGCGCAGGCCCGTCACGCGCAGGCGGCGGCCGACGCGCGCCAGCCGGTGACTCGGCGTCTCCGCGAGCGTCGGGTCGGGGCTCACGACCGTGACCGCGCGCCCGCCGGCCTCGAACCGGCGCGCGATACGGGCCGCGCGGTCGTCGCACAGCGGCGTCAGGAAGAACACCTGCGCGCCGTCGGGGATGCGTCGCCGGAGCCGATCGACCGACCGGTTCACGCGGAGGTTCCGGGCCGCGGGCACCGGCGACAACGCCGGATGCGTCCCGAGGAGTTCCCGGACGCGCTCGCGGTGCTCGCGGCTCGATCCCGGCGCGAGCCAGCACTCGCTCGTCGACACCGCCGCCACTCCGACGGGGTTCCCGTCCGCGACCAGCGAGTCGTAGAGCACGCCGGCGGCGTCGACCGCGCGGTCGAGCGCGTGCGGACCCTCGGGGTCCGGGGCGACGTAGCCCGCGGCCCGGCCGTCGACGACGAGCACGATCGACGCCGCGCGCTCCTCGCGGAACTCCATCGTCGCCAGATCGCCCGTTCGCGCGAACCGGTTCCAGTCGACGCGAGCGAGCGGGTCGCCGCGGCGGTACTCGCGCGTCTGGAAGAACTCCTGGCCGGCACCGCCCCCGTTCGTCGTCACGTCGCCCGCGTACTGCGTCGTGTGCTCGCGTAGCGGCACGGATCGGGTCGACCTCGCCAGCGCCGGCACGCACGCGAGTTGGCCGGGAGCCGGGACGACGTGCCGTTCCTCGACCGCGCCCGCGCGGTCCCGGACGACCGCGAGTACCGCCTCGTACGCGTGGACGCCGCGGCGTGCGACGACGTCGTACTCGAACGCGACCGTCTCGTCCGGCGCGAGCGAGCAGTGCGCGCGAGCGCGACCGTCGACGACCGACAGCGCCGCGGGCACGCCGTCGACCAGCCGACACTCCGGGAGCGTCGCGTCGCCGACGTTCTCGACGCGGACCGACACCGTCACCGACTCGCCGGGCTCGGGCAGCGTCGTCGAGAACTCGCGGTCGACCGCGAGCGACACCGCCGGCACCGACGTCGCCCGCCCCCACGCGACGTACCCGACCGCGACCGCGCCGGCGAATGCGGCCGCCGGCGACCCCGCGAACGTCCCGACCCCGAGCGCGACGAGCGCGAACGCGCTCGCCCCCCGGAACCGGCCGGTGCGAGCGCGCTCCCGCCGCCTCGTCCGCGTCTCGTCGTCGCTCTCGCCATCCACGGAAGTCCCGCCGTTCACGGACTCGGGGAGCGAGACGGTGTGCGGGGAGGAACCGGCGCCCGGCGACGGCGGGAACCACGACCCCGCCGGTGCGTCGCCGCCGTCGACCGCGCCACCACCGACGCCTTCGGAACCAGCCGGGCCGTCGTCGTGGAGGCCGGCGCGCGCCGCGACCGCGTCCGCCGCGTGCCGGGCCGCGACCACGACCGGCCGGTCGTCGCCGACGCCGAGCCCGCGCCCGACCCGCTTCCGGAGCGAGTCGCCGGGAAGCGTCCACTCGTCCGCGAGGAAGCGCGCGGCGACGCCGTCGGTCGTCCACGACCCGTCGTCGACGCGCGCTCGCGCCGCTTCGGCGGGCACGCCATCGCGGACCGCGACGACTGCCGTCGCCGCCCGCCGCAGCGCGTCGCGAATCCCGCGCGGCGTCAACTGCACGTGCTCGCGGCCGACGAGCGACCCGAGCGCGACGTTCAACCGCGCGCCCGGCGGGTCGCTCGCGACCGACGACTCCACCGCCGGCAGCGGCCCGAGGTGGCCGCCGGCGTCGCCGTACGCCACCCACGCCGCCGCGACGACCGCCACCGCCGCCGACAGCGGCGCGAGCACGCCCGCCCACGACGCCGCGACCGCGTCCGCCGCGACCGCGGCCGCGATCGCGAGCGCACCGACGCCGACCCCCACCAGCCACCGCCTCACGGCGACTCACCCGCGGCTTCGTCGGTCTCGCCAGCACTACTGCGGTCGCTCCCGTCGCCGTGCGCGGTCTCGATTCGTTCCAGCGCCGCGACCGCGCGCCGCGCTCGCTCGCCGTCGGCGTCCCGGTCGCCGTACCGGACCGCCTCGAACAGCGCCGCGAGTTCGGCGACGTCCTCGGCGTCGACGCCAGCGGCCGTCGCGGCCGCCGCGAACTCCCGGGGCGTCGACGACGCCGGCCGCGCGACCGGCAGGACCGACGCGAGTTCGAACCACGCCCGCACTACCTCGTTCTCCGGCGGCGACCCCGAGCCATCGAGGTGCGACGCCGCCCGGCCCGCCGCCGACCCCAGCGCCGCCGCGTCGGCCTCACTATCGGTCGTCGAGACCGCCGCTGCCGCCTCGTCCGTCGACGCCGACTCGGTCGCGTCGTCGCTGCGGACTCGACGATACGCGACTACGGCCACGGCGGCGAGGGCGAGTGCGAGGAGGACCGCGAGCACGACGCCCGGCCCCGGTCCACCGGTCGCCGTCGACGCCTCGGGCGTGCCCTGCACGAGCGGCGCACCCAAGTTCTCCTGGCGGCGCGGTCCCTCGCCGTCGCCGAACGCGCGGACCGCGACGAGGAGGACGCCCGCGACCAGCGTCGCCACGCCGAGGACGAGCGCGACGAACCGCCGCCGCACCCGCTCGCCCCCATCCCCACCGTCTCGCAATCGCGCGACCGCCAGCGCGACGCCCCCCGCGATCAGCGCCGCGAGCGCCACCAGCCACAGCACGCCACCGAGCGCGACCCCAGTCGCTCCAGGACTCCCGATCGACGCGCCACCACCCGCCGCCGACGGCGCCTGCGGCGACGCCGGCGCCACCGCACCCGCCGCGAGCGCGACCGCCACCACCGCGAGCACGCCGACGACCACCCCACGACGCTCCATCACCACCCACTACCGACCCACCCGACCAAAGGCTTTGGACACACGCGACAGCCCCACCGCTGGCCGCTCCCGGAACCACCCGTCAAAAGAACCGCACGACGCCACTCGCGAATCGAAGCGCGCCGGATCCGTCAGCTCGCGGGGACTCGTTTCAGTCCGCGAGGAAGTCCGGGTTCAGTCGCTTCTCGGCGTTCTCCGCCTGCAAGTGCTCGAGGAACGCCTCGCGGTCGACGTCGAACTCCTGGCGTTCCTTCCGGTCGCGCACCGCGACGTTGCCGTCGGCCTCCTCGTCGTCGCCGACGATGATCTGGTACGGCACGCGATCGTCGTGGGCCTGCCGGATCTTCCGTTCGAGCGTCGCGTCCCGCGTCGACACCTCCACGCGGAACTCGTCGAACTCCTCGGCGACCTCGTACGCGTAGTCGAGGTTGTCGTCGCTGATCGGGAGCACGCGCACCTGCTCGGGCGCCAGCCAGAACGGGAACTTCCCCTCGAAGTGCTCGATGAGCACCATGAAGAACCGCTCGTAGCTCCCGTAGATGCCGCGATGGATGACGACCGGCCGATGCTGCTCGTTGTCCTCGCCGACGTAGCTCAGGTCGAAGCGCTCGGGCATGTTGAAGTCCAACTGGACCGTCGGCCCGTCCCACTTCCGCCCCAAAGCGTCTTCGAACGCGAAGTCGATCTTCGGCCCGTAGAACGCCCCGTCGCCCTCCTCGACGACGTACTCCTCCCCGTGCGAGTCGAGGACGCGCTCGAGGATCGACTCCGCGCGCTCCCAGATCTCGTCGCTCCCCATCGACTTCTCCGGGCGCGTCGCCAACGCAACCTCGTAGTCGAGTTCGAACGTCTCCAGCACCACGTCGATCGCGTCCATGATCTGCTCGACCTCCTGCTCGATCTGGTCCGGTCGCACGAACAGGTGGCCGTCGTCGATCGTGAACGACCACACGCGCGAGAGCCCCGAGAGCTCGCCGCGCTGCTCCTTCCGGTACACCTTCCCGTCCTCCGCGTACCGAACGGGAAGCTCGCGGTAACTCCACGAGTGATCCTGGAAGATCGCCGCGTGACCCGGGCAGTTCATCGGCTTCAGGCCGTACTCGTCGTCGCCGACGTCGAAGAGGAACATGTCGTCCTCGTAGTTGTCGTAGTGCCCGGAGCGCTTCCAGAGGTCCGTCTTGAACACGTGCGGCGTCTCCACGTACTCGTAGCCCGCGTCCAGGTTCAGGGCCTCTATGAACGCCGAGAGCTCCCGGAGCACCGTCTTCCCCGGCGGATGATACAGCGGCAGCCCGGGCCCCGTCACGTCCTGGATGGAGAACAGGTTCATCTGCTGGCCGATCTTCCGGTGATCGCGACGCTCGGCCTCGCGCTTGCGGTCCAGGAAGTCCTCGAGCTGACTCTCCTTCTCGAACGCCGTCCCGTACACGCGCGTCAGCATCTCGTTGTCCTCGTCGCCGCGCCAGTACGCCGCGGCGATCTCGCGGAGGTCGAACGCCTCGATCGCGCCCGTCGACTCGACGTGCGGGCCCGCACAGAGGTCCTCGAACTCGCCCTGCGAGTAGAACGTCACCGTCTCGTCCGCCGTGGCGAGCTCCTCGAGCAGCTCTAGCTTGTACGGTTGGTCCGCGAGACGGTCCTCGGCCTCCTCGACGGAGACGACCTCCCGCTCGATCTCGTAGTCCGACTCGACGATCGCCTCCATCTCCTCGACGATCGCCGGCAGGTCGCCCTCGTCGACGTCGAGGTCGTCGAAGTCGTAGTAGAAGCCCTCCTCGGTCGGCGGCCCGATCGCGAGCTTCGCGTCCGGGTGCTCGCGCAGGACCGCTTGCGCGAGGACGTGCGCCGCCGAGTGCCGGAGCACCCGCCGGTACTCGTCGCTGCCGTCCGTGACGATCTCGATCTCCGCGCCGTCGTACACGGGTTCCTCCTTCGCGACCAGGTCGCCGTCTATCTTCCCGGCGACCGTGTCTCGGCCGAGGCCCGGCCCGATCTCGTACGCGACGTCTTCAACGGACGCCTCCTCGGGGACGGACAGCTCCGACCCGTCCGGGAGGACGACCGTTATCTGTGACTCTGATTCTGACTGTGACATGGTTGTGACTGGGATTCTGCGAGCTGGTTGGCGTCTGCGAACGCGGAGAACGGTAGAGTGGGGGAGTTAGCGGGCGAAAGCCCGGCGTGTAAAGCAGACACCTACCATCGTGGTACAACGTATCCGGGGTGCCAGCAAAAGGGTTGCGATGCCGTGCGGATGCGTCGACCGCCATCAGCCGACAGCTGCGGCATCGAACGCGTCGCTCGTCCGTCCTTCGAGGGCCTACTCGTCGACGTGCGCGAGCAGTTCGTCGGCGGTCACGAGCGCCTCAAGTTCCACGCCGACGTCCGCGAGGTTCTCGGTCCCCCCTTCCTGTCGGTCGACGACGACGAGCGCGCGATTCACGACCGCACCCGCGTCCCGGAGCGCCTCGACCGCGTCCACCGCGGACTGGCCGGTCGTCGCGATGTCCTCCACGACCACGACCTCCTCGCCCTCGTCGAGACGACCCTCGACGAGGTTCGCCGTCCCGTACTCCTTCTGGCTCTTCCGCGCGATCACGTACGGCACCTCCGCCGACAGCGCCGTCGCCACCACCAGGGGCACGCCGCCGAGTGCCACTCCCGCCGGCGTCTCTCCCTCGAGTCGCGCCGCGAACGCCTCGCCGATGAGCGCGAGCGGCTCCGGGTTCGTCTCGAACAGGTACTTGTCCACGTAGTACTCGCTCGTCCCGCCGTGGGCGAGCTCGAACTCCCCGAACTGCACCGCGTCCGCCGCCACCAGCGCCTCGATGAGGTCGTCGTTCGTCATTGCGAGAACTGCCGCCGCGACGCGGCATAAGCGAACTGGAATCCCGTCGCCTCCGGCAGGCCACGCGCGAGCACGACCGCCGATCGACCCGGCTGCGACGCCGACCGTTCAAGTACCATGCCGCGGCGACGGTCGACGTCGCGTAGGTATCGCCTCGTCGCGGCCCGGACGGGAGCGCGACCCACCGCACGAGGACGCAGACCCGGGTCGCCTGCTCGCCCCATAGCCAGAGAGCAGCAGCAAAATCCGCGTTACCAGGGTTCGTCCTTCAATCCAAGCTGGTAGGCGAGGACGTTCGTCCCGACGTGCAGGAGCGGCGTGAGCACCACGACCACCGCGAGCACCGGGAGCGTGAACACGTCGCCGAACCACGACGGCGCGACCACCGCCGCGAGCACGAGCGCGACCACCACGAAGTCCAACTGGTCGAGTCCGGGGAACGCCGCACCGCGCTCGCGACCGGACCGGCGCTTGAGGAGCGACGCCAGGACGTCCCCGAGCATCGCGCCGAACGACAGCGCGACCGCCGCCGCGAGCGGGAACCGCGGCACGGAGACGCCCACCGCGTCGCTCGCCGCCGGCGCCAGCGCCGACAGCCCGAGCGCGAGCGCCACGCCGGTCGCCGTCCCCGCGACCGTCCCCCGCCACGTCTTCCCGTCCCCGAGCACGCGACGCCCACCCCACGTCCGACCGCCGTCGATCGGTCGTCCACCACCGAACAGGACGGCCGCGTTGTTCGGGACGTACGCCGGCAGCATCGCCCAGAACGCCACGACGACCGCCGCAACCAGATTCATGTCCGGTCGTTCAGCACGCCGTCCCTTGAAGCATATGAATTGACTTATACGTGGCTACCGGACGTTACTGTATGATTCCGCCCATAGCGAGCCGGTTCGTCGCCGGGGAGACGCCCGCGGAAGCACTCGACCACGCACGAGCGCTCGACGACGACGACGTCAACGTCATCCTGAACCTCCTCGGCGAGCACTACGACGAACGCGCGCCTGCCGAAGCGGACGCCGACGCGTACGTCGACCTCGTCGCCGACATCGGCGACAGCGACCTCGGCGCGTGCGTGTCCGTGAAGCCCTCCCAGATCGGGCTGGACGTCGGCGAGGAGACGTTCCGCGAACTCCTGGAGCGGGTCGTCGAGGCCGG
The DNA here is from genome assembly GCF_011440375.1 of Halorubellus sp. JP-L1. Classification (NCBI taxonomy): domain Archaea; kingdom Methanobacteriati; phylum Methanobacteriota; class Halobacteria; order Halobacteriales; family Halorubellaceae; genus Halorubellus; species Halorubellus sp. JP-L1. The sequence continues at coordinate 242,274 of NZ_JAAOIR010000002.1, read as the reverse complement.
CGACGAGCACGGCGTCTTCGTGTGGGTCGACATGGAGGACCGGCACACGACGGACGCGACGCTCGACGCGTTCGAGGACTTCGCGCGGAAGTACGCGGGCGGCGTCGGGCTCTGCGTGCAGGCGAACCTGAAGCGGACGCCCGAGGACCTCGAGCGCCTCGTCGACGTCCCCGGGAAGATCCGGCTCGTCAAGGGTGCGTACGACGAACCGAAGGCCGTCGCCTACAAGCAGAAGGCGAAGGTGAACGAGGCGTACCGCGACCTCCTCGAGTTCATGTTCGAGGCGTTCGAGGATGGCATCGCGGTCGGCAGCCACGACCCCGCGATGATCGAGTACGCGAAGGAACTGCACGACGAGCACGGCACGCCCTACGAGGTCCAGATGCTCATGGGCGTCCGCGAGGACGCCCAGCGTGACCTCGCCGCCGACGGCGTCGAGGTCTGGCAGTACGCGCCCTACGGCGACAAGTGGCTCCAGTACTTCTACCGGCGAGTGCGAGAGCGCAAGGAGAACGTCCTGTTCGCGGCCCGCGCCGTCCTCGGCATCTGAGAGCGGGTCGGCGGCGGCGTCTGACTCGGTCGTCCGCGACGCGCGACTCGGTCGGCAGCGCTCGCGGACGACACCGAATCGTCGTATGCCGACGGGTGGTCGGCGCCGCGTCGCCGTCGCGACTCGTCACACCCAAGACCCCACCCCTACATTCCTCGGGCATGTCCTCCTGGAAACGGGACTTCGCCTCGGGCCTCATCGTCATCCTACCCGTGCTCGTCTCCGCGTACGTCATCGCCTACCTCTACGGCATCGTCTCGCAGGTGACACCGGAGTTCGTCGACGCGGAACTCCTCCAAGAGTTCAACGTCCCCGAGACGTACGTCTCGGCGATCCAACAGCCAATCCAGGTGTTCCTCGTGCTGATGGTGTTCCTCGTGCTCGTCCTCGCAGTGGGGTACCTGATGCGGACGACCGCCGGCGGACTGTTCGAGGGCGTCATCGACGACGTCGCGAACCGCGTCCCCGGCCTCCGCGTCGTCTACAACGCGTCGAAGATGGCGGCGGAGACCGCACTCGGCGGAACGGACTCGCTACAGACGCCCGTGAAGATCGAGCCGTGGAGTGGCATGCGGATGACGGCGTTCAAGACGGGGAAGTCGACGGACGACGGACGCGTCGTGTTGTTCCTCCCGACGGCGCCGAACATCACGACCGGGTTCGTCATCGAGGTCCACCCCGAGGACATCACGGAGACGGACGAGAACGTCGAAGACGCACTCACGCGCATCCTCTCCGCCGGATTCGGCGATTCGGAGACGATGGGCGGAACCGTCGACATCGAGGACTTGACGGGCAGGAGCGACGACGAAGCGGAGACGTGAGGCGACCAGCTCGTTCACCACGTCGACTCGCGGTATCGGCGCCGAATCGATGCGTGGTCTCGTCCCCAGATTGGGTCGCGGTCTAGTCGTCGAACGAGACGATCCGCGCCGTCGCGTCGACCGCAGGCGACGCAGGCAACGTCACCGCACCGTGACGGATCGGTCCAGTTTCGGTGACGCCCGTCTGGACGCCATTCGAGACGCTCGCGGATGGTGCGGAGACGTTCACCGTCGTCCCGTCGTACTCGACCGTGATCTCGTAGTCCGTCGCCGGCCGAATGAGCCAGAGGTCGCCGTCCGCGCCGGTTCGACCCGCCGTGTGGTTGTTCGCGCGAACGACCGCGTCCAGTGGCGTCGCGGACTCGTTCCCGACGCCGGGACGCGTCACGTTCACGGCGACCGGTCCGCCTTCGAGCGTCGGCGTCACCCTGACGGAGACGTTGTCCTTCGATTCGATCGTCGGTGAGCTCTTCGGGAGTCGGTCGAGGACGAGCGACTGGTGTTCTCGCGCGACGTCCGTCGTCCCGCCGTCGACGTAGACCGCGATCGATCCCTGCGGGTGCCGGTACGTGATCCGGTACAGGTTCCGTGAGAGGTGCGTGTCGATGGCGGGGTTCCGTCGGAGCGACCCCTGGTACGACCACGGGTAGAGTTCCGCGACGCGCGACCGGAACCGGTCGATGTTCCCGCCGAACTGGTCGACGCTCCCGGGCGCTCGGTTGTCGAACCGGACCGCGTTCCGGTGGTACCGGCGGTCGTCGAGCATCTCGACGACGACGCCGTCGTCGGCCGCGGTCACGTGGAGGGAGTTGACCGCGCCCTTCAGTTCGCCGGTGGCGGCGAGGGCGACGTGCTGGCGGATCGGGGACTCGAACGCCTCGAGTTCCATCCGGATGCTCCGAAGTCGCTGGGGGATCGGTGCGTCGGTGCGCTGGATGCGGTCCATCGAGTCCTCGACGGCGCGGGCACGTCGGTCGACCATCGCGAGTCTGACCAGGAGCGCCGACGCGTCGATCTCCCCGCTCTCGTACCGTTGTACGGCCTGCGTTTCGGCGGTCGTGAGCGACTCGAGTTCGTTCTCGACGCCGTCGAGGTACGCTTCGACGATCGCCTCCTGTGCGCTCTGGCTCTGGACTTGGTCGAGCTGGACGGTGACGAGCGTCGTCTGGTACTGGCTCTGGACGCGTTCCCCGGAGAACGCTATCGACGCGGCGAAGTCCAGGTCGACGCTACTGTAGTTCCCCCTTACGGGGCCGGTCAATGGCAGGCGCCGGGTCGTGTTGTTGTCTGCGGTTCCAGCATCGTCCTCCGGAGACGATGCCTCGGTCGTTCCGGTATCCGCCTCGGGAGTCGGTGCGTCGTCGAGCGTGGTGCCGTCGTCGGTGACTGCGACCGAGTGTGGCGTCGTCGCACCAGCGGCGGTAACGGGTGCGACCCCGGCCACGAGGAGGATGGCGACGACGGAGAGAGCGGCGGACCGATTCATTACTGAGACCGTTACGTACGCCGATACAAAAACCGGTCGACGTTACGCTGGCACCCGAGAGCGCGTCGAGACCGGGCGATACCGTTCATAACGCCCGCTGACGTTTTATCGGGATGGAAAGCGTTTTTTCCTCGGGGGGTGCAACGTCCGGGTATGCGGTTTCGCCCCGGGTTGGTCGGAATCCTCCTCCTGTTGGTCCTTACAGGGGCCGTGGTCGCCGCTGGGACGGCCGGGAGCGACGGATTCGGGTCGGCGTCCGACACCGGTTCGGTGAGTCAGTTCGAGCGCGCGGACCCCGGTCTGGTGGTGACGATCCAGTTGCGCGAGAACGGGAACGCCCGGTGGCACGTGACGCATCGGTACGCGGTGAACGGGACGAACGAGACGCGTGCGTTCGAGCAGTTCGCGAGCGAGGTGACCGCCGGCGAGCGAGACGTCGGCGTGAGCCGGGAGACGTTCGTGGAGTTCGCGGCGGCGGCGAACGCGACGTCGGGCAGGGAGATGCAGATCCGGAACGCGAACTGGACGCGTTCGACCGTGGAGAACGGGACGGGGACGGTGACGTACTCGTTCACGTGGACGAACTTCGGCCGGGTCGAGGGCGACAGGGTGTACGTCGGTGACGCGTTCCGGAGTCCGGACGGGACGTGGTTCCCGCGACTGTACGACGGGCAGCGACTCGTGATCCGACCGCCGTCGGGGTTGAACATCGTCGGGACGCCGCCGGACAAGGGCCTGAATCAGCGAGCGCTCGTCTGGGACGGCTACCGCGAGTTCGAGCCTGGCTACCTGTCGGTCGTCCTGCAGCGGCCGGCCGGGGGGACGCCGACGACGGATCCGCCGACGAACGCGACGACGCCCGGCGGGCCCGATCCCGACGAGGAGGGGCTGTCGCCGTTCTTGCTCGGCGTCGGGTTCGCGCTGTTGCTGGTGTTCGTCGGCGCCGGGAGTTACTTCTTCGCGCGCTGGCAGACGGACGAGGACGGCGACGGGTCCGGCGTGGTGCCGGAGGCGTCCGACGGCGGGAGTTCGCCGGGAGCGGCCGGGTCGAGCGACGCGGGGTCGGCGACTGCGGCGGGCGCGAGTGCGGCGTCGAACGGCGGCGACGGCGACGTGACGGGGTCGGCGAGCGTCGACGAACGCACGGGCGTGGTCGACGACGCGACGACGGGTGCGACGGCCACGGCGACGGCAGACGACGGCGACGACGACGGGATCGACGAAGCGCTGCTGTCGGACGAGGAGCGCGTGCTCAGACTGCTGGAGGGCAACGGTGGCCGGATGAAGCAGGCGAACATCGTCTCGGAGACCGGGTGGTCGAACGCGAAGGTCTCGCAGTTGCTCTCGGGGATGCACGACGACGACGAGATACAGAAGCTCCGCATCGGTCGCGAGAACCTGATCGCGCTCCCCGAGGAGAACGTCGCGGAGTTCGGCGACGGCGAGTAGCGCGGTCGGTATCGGCGACGGCGAGTAGCGCGGTCGGTATCGGCGACGGCGAGTAGGCTGTCGGTTTCGACGGCGAGTCAACGGTTCTCGCAGCAAAGGGGGTTTCCGTAACTATTACCGTGATTCCCGGGAAACCGTGGGGACGATGAAGGTTCTCGTCACCGTCAAGGAGGTAGCTGCCGTCGAAGACGAATTCCAGATCGACGGGACAGCTATCGACGAGGCGTACCTCGAGTACGACCTCAACGAGTGGGACGACTACGCCATCGAGGAAGGCGTTCAGATCAGCGAGTCCGTGGACGACGTGGAGGTCGTCTCGGTCACGATCGGCCCGGAGCGGTCCGAGGAGACCATCCGGATGGCGCTCGCGAAGGGCGCGGATCGCGCGATTCGCGTGTGGGACGACTCCCTGGAGGGCGCGGAGCTCCTGGACGTGGAGGCGAAGACGGACATCCTCGCCGCGGTCGTCGAGGAGGAACAGCCGGATCTCGTGCTCTCGGGCGTGCAGGCGGACGACGACGGGTTCGGGGCGACGGGCGTGTCGCTCGCGGACGAGGTCGGGTTCGAGTGGGCGGCGGTCGTGAACGACCTGGACCTGGACGTCGACGAGGGCGTCGCGAGCGTGCACCGCGAGCTCGAGGGTGGCGTCGAGGAGCTCACGGACGTCGAGCTGCCGGCGGTCCTGACGATCCAGACGGGGATCAACGAGCCGCGGTACGCGAGCCTCCGTGGGATCCGGCAGGCCCAGCGCAAGGAGATCGCGCCGATGACGCTCGACGATCTCGGTCTCGGTGCCGAGGTCGCCGATTCCGACCTCGACATCGTGGACATGTACGAGCCCGAGAGCGAGAGCGACGCCGTGATCTTCGAGGGGAGCGCGGAGGATTCCGCGGGAGAGCTTGCGGCGGTTCTTCGTGACGGAGGTGTCGGCCAATGAGTGACGTGCTCGCGGTCGCCGAGCATCGCCGCGGGGAGCTCCGTGACGTCTCCTACGAGCTGGTGACGGTCGGCAGTCAGCTCGCGGACGCGACGGGCGGCGACCTCCACGTGGCGGTCGTCTCCGGGGACGTCGACCGGTACGCGGAGGAGCTGGACGTCGAGGGCGTGGACACGATCCACACGGTCGAGGACGGCGAGGAGTTCAATCACGACGTGTACGCGCAGGTCGTCGAACAGCTCTACGACGCGGTCGACCCGCAGGTCCTGTTGACGCCGAACAGCGTGAACGGGCTGGATTACGGGCCGGCGGTCGCGAACGCGCTCGACCTGACGTACGTGAGCGACGCGGTCGACGTCGAGCTCGAGGGGTCGACGCTCACGGCGACGCGCGAGATGTACGGCGGGAAGGTGGAGACGACGACGGAGGTCGAGGCTGACGCGGTCGCGGTCTCCATCCGGAGCGCGGAGTGGCCGGCGACCGAGGCTGCCGGCGACGCGGTCGTCGAGTCGTTCGACGCGACGATCGACGAGAGCGCCGTGAAGTCGACGGTGACCGGCTTCGAGGAGGTCGGCGGCGGCGACGTCGACATCACGGAGGCGGACGTCCTGGTGTCCGTGGGTCGCGGGATCGAGGAGGAGGAGAACCTCGACCTCGTGCGCGACCTCGCGGACGCGCTCGACGCGACGCTGTCGTCCTCGCGCCCGATCGTGGACAACGGCTGGCTCCCGAAGAACCGCCAGGTCGGGCAGTCCGGGAAGGTCGTGACGCCGGAGTTCTACATCGCGATCGGCATCTCGGGTGCGGTCCAGCACGTCGCCGGGATGAAGGGCGCGGAGAACATCGTCGCGATCAACACGGACCCGAACGCGCCGATCTTCGACATCGCGGACTACGGTATCGTCGACGACCTCTTCGACGTCGTGCCGGCGCTCATCGAGGAGTTCGAGGGCTGAGCGAAGCGAGGCGACGTAGTCGCCTCGATGGCGAGCGGCCGCAGGCCGCGAGCCGCAGCGCGCGCTTCCGCAGTCAGTTTTTCGCCCACGTTTTGCGACCGTCGAACCGAGAGTGGAGAGGCAGTCGAACACCGCTCTGGCGTGGTGGCTTGTTCTCGAGGGGAAGACACTTGCCGGGCGCCGTCGGGAACCCAGACGACGGATGGCGTACGCTCGTTCCGCGATCCCGCCCGCGTTCGAGCGAGTCCGCGACGCTGTCGCGGCGAGTCAGCGGCGCGTCGACGCCTGGCTCGCGGGGCGCTGGCGCGCGGTCCTCGTGGTCGTGGCGGCGATCGCGCAGGGGCTGTCGGCGTGGCGCGTGCTCTCGCTCCCGGGGCGTCCGCACCTCAGGGATTCGCGGATCTTCGAGTACGTCGGCTGGCAGGTCGCTCGCGGAACGACGCTGTACGTGGAGACGTTCGAGGTGAAGCCGCCGCTGTCGTTCGAGACCACCGCGGCGCTGTCGCTACTCGCCGGCGACGACCAGTTGCTCTACCACTACCTGACCGTCGTCGCGACGTGCGTGGCGGCGGTGTGCGTCGTCGTCCTCGTCGGCGAACTCGCGCACGACGTCACGGGCGAGCCCGCTGCTGCGGTCGCCGCCGGCCTGTCCCTGTACGTCCTCCCGCTGTTCGCGCTCCGCTCGGGGTTCGGGTTCAAGGCGAAGTACTTCGTGCTCGCGACCGGCCTGCTCGCCGTGTGGTTCGCGCAGCGAGAGCGCGACGGGCTGGCGGGCGCGGCGGCGGCGGCGAGCGTCGGCTACTGGCAGGTCGCGCTCGTCTTCCCCGTCGTCGTGCTCGCGTTCGCGACGGGACGCGGTCGGCGAGCGGTTGGACGCGTCGTCCTCGGGGGCGCGGTCGTCTCCGCGCTCGTGCTCGCGCCCGTGCTGCTCGCGGGCGTCGACGGCGTCGTCGCGATGCTGAACCAGACCGTCCTCGTGACGGCGTACGCCGCCGAGGACGGGAGCGTCCTCGACCGCGCGGTTCGCGTCCCGAACATGCTCTGGTGGGGTCGCGGCCTGTTCGCGGTCGGCGCGCTCGGTCTCGGGCTGGCGGCGACCCGCGACCGCGACAGCGCCTGGTGGGCCGCGGTCTGCGGCGCGTGGTTCCTCGCGGTCGCGGTCGCGTTCGACCTGGACGCCGCCCCGGACCTGTTCCCGTCGCTCGCGTTCCTCGGCGTCGGCATCGCGCTCGTCGCCGCCCGCGTCGGTCCCGCCGGTCGCGGCGTCGTGCTCGCGGCCGTCGCCGCCGTCGTCGTCCTCAACGTCGGGTTCCTCGGCGGGTTCGGCGTCGTCGCCGAGCCGATGACGCTCTCGACGGAGTCGCCGCCGGTCGCCGACCCCGACGACGTCGACGCGCCGTACTCGACCGCCGAACACCACGCGCTCCTCTGGCACGGCATCCCCGCCGACACCTGCCACGTCTTCTTCGGCCCGACACAGGAGGCGTGGGTGGACGCCGTCGAGGGGTCGCCGACGGAGGAGCGCTGTCGGACGACGTTCCCCTGACCGGGCGTCGCCGCAGTCTTCGCGTCGTACAATCCGTCACCTACTTGCCGGACACCCGCTTACGCGCTGGCAATGGAGTTTCTGGAGCGACGTCAGGGGCTCGTGAACGACCGTCTGCGGGAGGTGCTGTCGGACGTCGAGCCGGCGGCGCTCCGCGAGCAGGTCGAGCACGTGTCGCTCTCCGGTGGGAAGCGCGTCCGGCCGGTCGTCACGGTGCTCGCGTGCGAGGCGGCGGGCGGGACGGCCGAGGACGCGGTCGACTACGGCGTCGGGATCGAGCTCGTGCACAACGCGTCGCTGGTCGTGGACGACATCATCGACAAGTCCGACCTGCGGCGGGGGACGGCGTCGGCGTGGACGGAGTACGGCCACGGGCCGGCGATCGTGGCGAGCGACGGCTTGCTCGGGGAGGCGTTCGCGCTCTTCAGTCAGGACCCGCAGGCGACGCAGGTGGTCGCGGAGGCGATGGTGGAACTCGGCGAGGGCGAGGCGACGGAGGTGGCGGCGATGCCGGCGAACGAGGACGAGTACATGGAGCTTGCGCGCCGGAAGACGGGCGCGCTGTTCCGTGCGGCGGCGGAGCTCGGGGCGGTCGCGGCGGACGCGGACCCCTACACCGTGGAGAAGCTCGGCGAGTACGCCGAGCGCGTCGGCGTGGCGTTCCAGATCCGGGACGACGTCCTGGACGAGACGGCTGACGCGGACGACCTCGGGAAGCCGACGGGGCACGACGAGGCGATGGAGCGGCCGTCGGTCGTGCAGGTGACGGAGTTGACGCCCGAGGAGGCGACGGCGCGCGCGGAGGCCGAGTCGGAGGCGGCCCTGGACGCGCTGGCGGCGGTGGACGCGGACGGGTCGGAGGCCGGCCAGTACCTCCGCGACCTCGCGCGGTTCGTCGTCGTCCGCGAGCGATGACTGACCGGGACGACGCGGGGGATGCTGGCGGGATCGACGACGGCGAGGAGGAGGACTGCCCGTGGTCGAACGCGCCGACGCCGCCGGACTCGCTCGGGCTGGCGCGCGGGACGGTCGAGCTCGTTCCGTACCGCGGGGCGTGGGTGACTGCGTTCGAGCGCGAGGCGGCGCGACTCGAGGCTGCGCTCGGCGAGGACGCGGTGGCGGTCGAGCACGTCGGGTCGACCGCGGTTCAGGGGCTGCCCGCGAAGCCGATCCTGGACGTCGCGGTCGGCGTCCCGGACCTCGCGGTCGCTCGCCGACACCGCGAGCGTGGGACGCTCCGCGACCTCGGGTACGCGTTCCGTGGGACCGACGACGTCCCAGACCGGCTGTTCTTCGCTCGCGGCCCGCCCGAGCGCCGCACGCACTACGTGTCGGTGACACCCGTCGACGGCGAGACGTTCCGCGAGCAGGTGGCGTTCCGGGACGCGCTCGAGGCGGACGACGCGCTCCGGGAGGCGTACGCGGCGCTGAAGCGCGACCTCGCGTCGACACACGGCGACGAGCGCGAGCGCTACACCGCGGAGAAGTCCGCGTTCGTCGAACGCGTGCTCGCGTCGGTCGGCGTCCAGTCCGCCGACAGCGAATCCACGACCGATCGGTAACGTCACGTTTCTGGAATCCATAACGTGTTTGTGAGTGGTGGGCTGTTGTCGATGCATGTACACCGGCGTCATCCGCCACACCGGTCGCATCGAGACGGTCGACGAGTACCACGACGGCGCCGTCGTCCGCGTCGGCGCGCCAGACCTCGGACTCGAACCGGGCGACAGCGTCGCGGTCGACGGCGTCTGCCTCACCGTCGAAGCCATCACGGACGCGGGGTTCCGGTCGTTCGCGTCCGACGAGACCGTCGCCTGCACCGCACTCGTCGACCGCGCAGGCGACCCCGTCAACCTGGAGACGCCCGTCTCGATGGCCGAGGCGCTCGACGGCCACGTCGCGAAGGGGACGGTCGACGCCACGACGACCGTAGAGCGCATCGAGCGCGAGAGCGAGGACGGCACGTGGACGTACCACGTCGCGATCCCGGACGGGCACGCCGTCCACGTCGCGCCGAAGGGCGCGGTGTCGCTCGACGGCGTGAGCCTCACCGTCGACGCGGTCGACGACGACGCCGGCACCTTCGCCGTCGCGGTCGTCCCCGAGACCCGCGAGCGAACGACGCTCTCGCACCGGGGGGCCGGCGACCGCGTGCACTTCGAGGCCGACGTCCTCGCGCGCTACGCCGCCCGCGCCAGCGAGGTGCGGACGTGAGAGAACGCGAGGACCACGACGACGACGGCGACGAAGACGCCGAAGCGCGGGTCGCGCTCGTGGTCGCGCGGTTCTACCCGGACCTCGCCGACGAGATCGCCGCCAGCGCGGTCGAACGCGCCGAAGCACGCGGCGGGACGGTCGTCGAGCGCGTCCCGGTCCCGGGCGCGTACGACGCGCCCGTCGTCGCGGACAGGCTCGCGCGACGGGACGACGTCGACGCTGTCGCCGTCCTCGGCGTCGTCGTCACCGGCGACACCGACCACGACCGGGTGGTCGCGCACGCGACCGCTCGCCTCCTCGGCCGCGTCGCGCTCGACCGCGAGACACCCGTCGGGTTCGGCGTCCTTGGCCCCGCACTGAGTGGCGCGGAGGCCCGCGAGCGCGTCGAGAAAGCCGCCAGCGCGGTCGACGCCGCGCTCGACACGCAGGCGGCGCTCCAGCGAGTCTCGTCGTCTTAGCTAGCGAGCCCCAGCGTCATCTTAGCTAGCGAGTCCCGTCGTCGTCGAGGGACGACCGCCGGTCAGTTCGCGGGGTCGACGCGCTCGGGGTCGTCGTCGCCGTCGCCGCCGAAGTGCGTCTCCGCGACCGCGAACGCGAGCGTCGACGCGACACCGAGGAGCGTGCCGCCGAGGAGCGTCGCGGCGAGGAACGACAGCGAGACGACGTCGAGGAAGTACGCGCTGACGCCGTAGAGGACCGCGCCCATGGCGACGACGTAGAACGGCGCGTTCAGGTACCGCCACTCGAGTCGGCCCGCGATGTACTCGTCTGTGATCTGGCCGAGGCTCGTCGTGACGCCGGCGGCCGCGAACCACTGGACGGCGCCGAACACGAGCGCGGCGAGCACCTCCACCGCGGTGAGTTCGCCCGCAGTGCTCGCGCGGATGCGGTCGAGCGTCTCCACGCCCGTCACGCCGCCGACGCCCAGCAAGGCGGCGGCGACGACGTAACTCAGGATCGTCATCCGGCCAGCGTACAGCGACGACCGGACGCGGTCGACCGCGCCGTCGAGCTTCTCGCCCACGCCCAGGCCGCGCCCGAGGACGTAGAACCCGATCGCGGCCGAGGACAGCCCGAGGATCTCCCCGGGTAGCTCGAGCAGGTCCGCGAGGATCGCGAGCGGATAAATCAGGAGGAGGATGCCTAGCGGCACGAGGATGGTCCCGCGGGTCTCGGGGTCGTTCATCACCTGCTTGAGCGTGTAGTACATCGACTCCAGGTCCTGCGCTTGCCTGACGACGACCCGGCGGACGCCGTCGACGGTCACCCGAGAGCGGATGACGGGGATGACGGACTCGTCCTGCGCGCCGTCCGTGACGATGAGCGCCTTCACCTCCTCGCTCGTCGCGAGCCCCGCGAGCACCTCGTCGACCTCGTCGCCGACCGCGCGGTTCGCGCGCACGTCGCCCTTCTCGTTGCCCGTCACCGCCGCCACCTCCACGCGCTGGTCCGTGATGGTGTCGGCGAGGTGCACGCCCTGGAAGAGGACGTTCACGTCCGAGTCCTCGGGGTCCGCCGTCGCGAGCTTCACCGCGGCGTCCTCGACCGCGTCACGCCCGACGACCGGCGTCTCCACCTCGGTCTTCCGACCGACGTCGTCGTCCAGGTCGACGCACACCACGAGCAGCATCGTCGGAACGTTCGCCGTCGGCGTTTATCTGTTTTTGGTTGGCGCATCGGTAGATCGGTTCGAGCGCTGGAGTCGCCACAGTTCGAGCGCCTGCGGTGGTCTCGTCAGGCAGCTGACTTCCGACGCGTTCATGGCCCCGTGGTCCCGTACGTTGCTGCATGAGCACCGGCGTCACGGGCGGTCGGGAGGCGCTCGCGGGGACCGACGTGGTTCGCCTGTACGAACAGGACCGAGTGGAGCGACGCGTGGACGAGGGGACGCTGCCGGCGTGGGCGTGCCGCCAGTACGAGGCCTTCGACGAGAAGCTGCTCGGTGACCGCGACGGGACCGCGTTCCCGTGTCACTTCGGGGTCGACGCCCAGCAAAACGGCGGCGCGCTGTACGCGTTCGTCCCGAATCCCACAGAGCCGGGTGCGTTCGCGCCGGACGCGCTGGACGCGCTCGCGGACGTCCTCGCGGCGTACCTGGCGACGTTCCGGATGCACGGCCCGCGCACGTCGCTCGTGACGCTGTTCGAGCCGCCCAGTGACCCGGCGGCGTGGGGCGAACGCGAGTACCGGGAGGCGTTCTGGGGCGTCCTCCAGTCCCTCCACGACGCCGACGACGCGCCGTGGCCGGCCGACATCCCGACGGACCCGGCGCATCCCCAGTTCGAGTTCTGTTGCGGGGGCGAACCGATGTTCGTCACGGGCGCGGCGCCGTTCTACGACGAACGCGCGAGCCGGTACAACGGCGTCGGCCTCGAGGTGACGTTCCAGCCGCGAGCCGTCTTCGCGGGCATCACGGGCGACACCGACGCCGGCCAGCGCGCTCGCGACCAGATCCACGAGCGCATCGCGGGCTACGACGGCACCGGCCCGCACCCCCACATCGGCGACTGGGAGGACGACGACAGCCACGAGTGGAAGCAGTACCTGCTCCCGACGGGCGAGGAGACGTACGCCGACGACGCCTGCCCGCTCGACGTCGACCCGGATGCGGTCGCGGAGGCGGAGGCGGACGCATGAGTCGGGACGCAGCCGCGGACGGGACGCGACCGTTCGCCGTCCAGGACGCCGCGCTCGTCCTCGTCGACGTCCAGGAGGGGTTCGACGACCCGGCGTGGGGCGACCGGAACAACCCCGACGCCGAGGCCCGCATTGCGGACCTGCTATCGGCGTGGCGCCGTCGCGGCTGGCCGGTCGTGCACGTCAAGCACGACTCGACGGAGCCGGAGTCGCCGCTCCGCCCGGACGCCCCCGGGAACGCGTTCAAGCCCGAAGCGGAGCCGACGGTCGGCGAGCCCGTGTTCCACAAGTCCGTCAACGGCGCGTTCGTCGACACCGACCTCCAGCCGTGGCTCGAATCGCGCGGCGTCGACCGCCTCGTCCTCGCCGGCCTGACGACCGACCACTGCGTCTCGACGACCACCCGGATGGCGGAGAACCGGGGGTTCGACGTCGCCGTCGTCGCCGACGCCACCGCCGCGTACGACCGCGAAACCCACGACGGCGACGTCCTCGTCGCCGACGAATCCCACCGCGCCGCGCTCGCTCACCTGAACGGCGAGTTCGCGACCGTCGTCGACGCCGCGACGCTACTCGACTGACGCACCTCACAGTGGCTCCCGGACTGAGGTAGCTCTCACTCGCTCTCTGCGGGTTCGAGCGCGTCCGCGAGGTCGTCGGCGACGTGCCGGATGGCGGTGCGGGCGCGGTCCACCTCGCGGAACGTAATGAACCCGTGGACCATCGACGGATAGTTCACGTAGCGAGTGGGGACGCCGTCGTCGACGAGTCGCTGCGCGTACGCCCGCCCGCCGTCGCGGAGCGGGTCGAACCCGGCGGTGACGACCGTCGCGGGTGGGACGCCGGAGACGTCGCAGGCGTTCGTCGGGTCCGCGTACGGGTTCCGTTCGTGCATCTCGCTCTCGAAGTAGCACTCGCGGAACCACTCGACGTCCGCCTCGGAGAGGACGAGACCGGTGTGCTCGCGCATCGACGCCTGGTCGGCCTCGACGCCGACGCTCGGGTAGAGGAGCGCCTGGTAGGCGATGTCGGGACCGTCGCGCTCGGCGGCCACGAGCGCGGCGACGGCGGCGAGGTTCCCGCCCGCGGAGTCGCCCGCGACCGCGAAGCGGTCGTCCCCGCCGACTGCATCGGGGTGCGCTGCCGTCCACTCCACGGCGGCGTACGCGTCCTCGACCGCCGCCGGGAACGGGTGCTCGGGCGCGAGTCGGTAGTCGACGGAAAGGACGGAACACCCGCTCTCCCGCGTGAGATGCCGACAGAGCCACTCGTGGGTCTCGATGCTCCCCAGCACGTACCCGCCGCCGTGGAAGAAGACGACCGTCGGGACCGACTCCTCGGCGTCGGGGCGGTAGAGGCGAGCGTCCAGGCCACCGGCGGGCCCCGGAATCGTCAGGTCGCGCGTCGCGCCGACGCTCGGCACGTCCCGGTTCTGGACCCACATCGCCGCCGCACTGACCAGTCGCAGGAGCTTCACGCCCCCTCGACTGTGCGGCATCGGGAGACGCTGCTGGCGTTCGACCGCCGCCATCGCCTGCGGGTCCACCTCGTTCGCCTGCATACCCGACTGTTAGGGAAACCGACACAAAAGGGCTCGGCGACGAGCGAGCGCCGCCAGCGACGGCCGGTTCCGGCAGTAGCTCTACAAGTCCAGACCGCGTCCTGATAGTACGCATGAACGGGATAGCTGGGAGGACCGCGCTCGTGACCGGCGCCGGGTCGGGCATCGGACGCGCGTCCGCCCATCGATTCGCGGAGGAAGGCGCGAACGTCGTCGTCGCGGACGTCGCCGAGGACGCCGGGCGCGAGACGGTCGCCCAGATAGAGGCCGCCGGCGGAGACGCGACGTTCGTTACAGTCGACGTCTCGGATCTCGCGTCCGTCGAACGGATGGTCGAAACCGCGGTCGAGACGTACGGCAGCCTGGACTTCGCGCACAACAACGCCGGCATCCTCACCGACTTCGTGGAGACGACGGGGATCACCGAGTCCGACTGGGATCGGATAATCGACGTCAACCTCAAGGGAATCTGGGCCTGCATGAAGGCCGAACTCCCCGTGATGGAGGCACAGGGCCACGGTGCCATCGTCAACACCGCGTCCGAGGCGGGCCTCGTCGGGATGGGCGGCCTCTCCAGTTACTCCGCGAGCAAGCACGGCGTCGTCGGACTCACGAAGTCCGTCGCGCTCGAGTACGCGGAGCGAGGAGTCCGCGTGAACGGGATCGCTCCGGGACCGACGAAGACGAACATCCAGTCGGGGATGCTCGGCGGCACGACCGGGTCGTCGTCGCTCCTGGGCCGACTCCGGTCGGCCTACCGGACGCTTCGGCTCGTCGTTCGCACGATGCGCGCCGACTTCGACACGTCGGCGATGCGCGACGTGCCGATGGACCGGATCGCCGACCCCGAGGAGATGGCGGGCGCGGTCGCGTTCCTCTGCTCGGCGGACGCCTCGTACGTCACCGGGCACACGATACCCGTCGACGGCGGGCAGGCGGCCGACTGAGCGGCGCCGCGACCCCACCGCCGCGAACGCACGCGTCCGCGATTCGTACGCTTTTTCCCGCTGCACGCGGTTGCTAGGGACAACGAATGATATCGAAGGGCTGCGAGCAGTGCGCCAAGGGCGGCAAGATGGTGATGTTCGTCTACGGCTACTGCGACCAGCGCGACTGCTTCTACTGTCCGCTCGGCGAGAACCGGAAGAACGTCACGGACGTGTACGCGAACGAGCGCCTCGTCGAGGAAGACGAGGACGTCATCCAGGAAGCAAAGCGCATGGACGCCCTCGGCACCTCCATCACGGGCGGGGAACCCCAGGAAGCGATGGACCGCACGTGCCACTACCTCTCGCTGCTCAAGGACGAGTTCGGCGAGGACCACCACACGCACCTCTACACGGGCATCACGGGCGGCCGCGAGAACATGCGTCGCCTGAGCGAAGCCGGACTCGACGAGATTCGATTCCATCCGCCCGTCGAACTCTGGGGCGACATGCACGGCACCGAGTGGGAGGAGATCCTCCACGTCGCTCGCGAGGAGGGATTGACGCCGGCGTTCGAGATCCCCGGCATCTACCCAGAGCCCGAGTTCCTCGACTTTTTGGACGAGGGCGCCGCGGACTTCTGCAACGTCAACGAGTTCGAGATGAGCGACGGGAACTACCGCCGCATGCAGGAGGAGGGCTTCGAACTGAAGGACGGCCACATGAGCGCCGTCGAGGGGTCCCGCGAGGAGATCCTGGACGTGATGGGCGACCACGAGAAGGTGTACTTCTGTACCAGCGTGTTCAAGGACGCCGCCCAGCACCGCCGGCGCCTGAAGCGGATGGCCCGCAACATCCGCCGGGAGTTCGACGAGGTGACCGACGACGGCACGCTCGTGTACGGGAAGACGACCGTCGAACCCGAGCGCCTACAGGCACTCGGCGTCCCCGACGAGTACTACACGGTCAAGAGCGATCACGTCGAGGTGGCGTGGTGGCTCCTGGAGGAGATGGTCGAGGAGGGCGACGTCGACGACGGCGAACTCGTCGAGCAGTACCCGACGGTGAACGGCACCGTCGTCGAACGCACGCCGCTCGCCTGAGCGGAACCGTCGTCGAACGCACGCCGCTCGCCTGAGCGGAACCGTCGTCGAACGCACGCCGCTCGCGTAAGCCGGCGGGTCCGGCTCTTTTCGCGGTCCTGCATCCTGCGTTCGTAGCGACGCGTCCACGGTCGTCACGGCGCGTCGGTGGCCATCACTGCGCGTGTGCGAGGTAGTTCGGGCGGCGGTTGCGGCCCCGGAACGCGGCGACGATGACGGCGACGCCGGCGGTAGCGGTCGAGAGCGACGCGAGACCGAAGGTGGAGAGCGGGGCGACGTACGTGCGGCGCGCGAACTCGTGGTAGGCGCCGTCGTAGAAGACCGCGATGGAGCCGCGGCCGGGGCCGGGGAGTGCGCCGATGCTGTCGGTGACGTACGGGTCGCCGTCGATGGCGGCGCGGACGAGCGCGCGGTCGGTCGGCGTCAGGTCGGCGTACGCGACGACCCAGTCCACGCCAGCGACGTTCGCGGTGACGCCGACGTACGCGAACTCGAAGCGGACAGCGCCGACGGCGAGCCCGGTGGCGACGACGAGGAGGACGACTCCGGCGACGAACAGCGTCGACGGCGCGAGCCGCAGGCGGGGAAGCATGGGCCAAATACGGTCCGCGAGCGCTTAACCGCTCCGCGCGGGCGACGGCTCCATGGGCCGCTCTCCTGGCGGGGTTCGGGGCGGCCTCAGTCGACGAGGAACTCGAGGACGGCGTCCCGCGCCTTCGTGGTCGGTTCGAGCCACGGCGTGTGGCCGTGGTCGGTGAGCGCGATCATGTCCGCGTTCGGCATGGAGGCGACGACGGGGCGGCCGACGCTCGGCGGCCAGAAGAAGTCCTCGGTCCCCCAGACGAACCGCGTCGGGACGGCGCTCGACGCGAGTTCGTCGCGGACGATGAACTTCTCCAGCATCCCACCGCGGAGGGTGCCGGCGTGGTAGTTCAGGGAGACGAGGCTGTCGGTGTTCCCGGGGACGTTCTCTGCGGCGAGTTCGACCTCGAGGAGCGCGTCGGAGAGCGCGCTGTCGTCCTCGAGGTTCACCTGCTGCCAGCCCTCGCGCGCCTCGTCGACGCTGTCGGCGACGTTCCGCCGGAACAGCCACGGTCCGATCTTCGGGACGTACGTGAGTCGGAACAGCCACGGAATCTTCCGGGAGAGTCCGCCGGGGGCGCCGACGAGGCACGTCCGGTCGACGCGCTCGGGGTGGTCGACCTGGAGGTGCAGCGACTGCATGCCGCCGAGGGAGCTCCCGAGGAGTCGCGTCGAGTCGACGTCGAGCGCGTCCATGAGGCCGGTGACGTACGCGACGCCGTACTCGCGGAAGTCCACGTCCGCGTACTCCGTTGGTTCGGACAGCCCGCGGCCGGGGCGGTCGGGTGCGACGACGCGGAACTCCTCGGCGAGCGCCTCGAACAGCGGGAGCCACGTCGCCGCGCTCGTCGAGATGCCGTGCAGGCAGAGCAGTGGTGGGCCGTCGCCCGCTTCGAGGTAGTGGATGCGGTCGCCGTCGACGGTCGCCGTCCGGGACGCGACCGAGACGTCGAGGTCCGCGGCGTACGATTCGAGCGCGTCGAGGTACGCGCGCTCGCCCGGGTCGTTCGAGCGCGCTTCGACGGTCGTCAGGGGCATACGCGAACCCACCCGCGCACGCAGGAAAGAGGTATCGGCGCCTCGACCGCAGCAGACGACCGAGGCCGACAGTCCAGCCAGCCGCACGCATAGCCTCCCCGCCAGAGCCGCGCGTAGCTTCTCCGCCAGGGCCGCGAGGGGTGCCGCGGCCGCGGAGAACCCGGGGACGGCCGACGGCAGCGATGCGCGTTCGCTCCCGCGGCGGTACCGACCCAACGCAAGCGTTTAGGCCTACGGGGCGCAACAGCACTCCATGCCGGACTGTCCACTGGCGGACGATTGCCCGCGGTTCACAGAGCAGATCGAAGGGATGGGGTGCCAGTCCTACGGCGACCGAAGTGGGATGGAGTGGTGTTCTGACTACGACCAGCCGATCTCGGACCTGAAGACCCAGCCCGTCAAGCCCGGCGAGGAGATCGTCGTCGAGGTGACGGACATCCACGAGAGCGGCGCCGGCGTCGGCCGTACCGAGGACGGCTTCATCGTGATGGTCGACGGCGTCCTCCCCGACGCTCGCGCCCGCGTGAAGGTGACGAACGTCCACTCGAACCACGCTCGCGCCGACGAACTGGAACGACTCCCCCTCGAGGAAGAGGCCGAGGGCGACTCCGACGCCGAGATGGGTCCCGAGGAGGCCGATGCCGACGAGGTCGATGCCGACGAGGACGACGACAGCGACGACAGCGGCGGGCGCCGCGTCGACCGCGAACGACTCGGGAGCCGCGAGAACTTCTGGGGGAACTGACGCTCGCTCCCGAAGCGGCATCGACCTGGACAGTCCACGCCGTCCCCGTCGCGCGTCCACCGATTCTTCACGCGTCAACCCATTCGTCGCTCTCCGCCGATTCCTCCCTCTCCGCCGGTTCTTCCCTCTCCGCCGGTCCGTCGCTCGCCCCACTTCGTCGCTCGCTCGTCGCACTCCTTGCAGCGGGCCAATCGTATTAGTTGGTTCCCGTCGTCTGCGTGAACATGGACCTGCACCTTGCCGACGACGTAGCACTGGTGACCGCGAGTTCTGCTGGTCTCGGGTTCGCGAGCGCGCAGTCGTTCGCTCGCGAGGACGCCGACGTCGCGATCTGCGGCCGGGACGCCGAACGGCTCGCGGCCGCTGAGGCGGCGCTCGAGTCCGTCGGCGACGGGCGCGTCCTCGCCGTCCAGACCGACCTGACCGACCCCCACGACGTCTCGGCGCTCGTCGAGGACACCGTCGACGCGTTCGGCGGCCTCGACCACCTCGTCACGTCCGCTGGCGGACCGCCGTCCGGTAGCTTCCACGACGTCGAGGACCGCGACTGGTACGGCGCGTACGACACGCTCGTCATGAGTGCCGTCTGGACCGTCCGCGAAGCCCACCCGCACCTCGAGGACAGCGGCGCGGGGACGTGGACCGCGATCACGTCGCGGAGCGTCCGCGAGGTCATCGACGACCTCGTGCTCTCGAACGCCGTCCGCAGAGCCGTCGTCGGACTTGTGAAGTCCGTATCCCACGAGTTCGCGCCGAGCGTCCGCGCGAACGCCGTCCTCCCCGGCGCACACGAGACGAGCCGCATCACGGAACTCGTCGAGGACGCCGTCGACCGCGGCGAGTACGACGACTACGAGGAAGGCCTGGCGGCGTGGGGCGAGGACGTCCCGCTCGGCCGCATCGGCGACCCCGAAGAGCTCGGGGACGTCGTCGCGTTCCTCGCCAGCGACCGCGCGAGCTACGTCACCGGCGTGAGCGTCCCCGTCGACGGCGGGAGCCTCCGGAGCTAGTCAGAACAGCCCGCGCTCGCGGAGTTCGGCGACGACCGCGCGGACGCGCTGGCTGGACTCGCGAGGGACGACGAGCACGCGGTCGTCGAACGCCGCGACGACGAGGCCGTCGCCTTCGACGACCGAGACGTGCTTGTCGTCGGTCGCGACGACCGCGTCCTCCGTGTCGACGAGGACCGCGTCGCCGGAGTCACCAGCGTCGGAGCCTCCTTCGGTCGCGAGGACGGCGTTCCCGGCGTCGTCGCCGTCGAGGATGCGGCCGAGGGCGTCCCACGACCCGAGGTCGTCCCACTCGAACGCGGCGGGGACGACGTACGCGCTGTCCGTGCGTTCGAGGACGGCGTAGTCGACGCTCACCGCGGGCGCGGCGTCGAACGCCGCGTCGAGGGCGAGCTCGTCGTCCGCGAGCGATTCGAGCGGCGTCCCCCGGCACTCGCGGAGGAACGCGTCGGGCGTCCACGCGAAGATGCCCGCGTTCCAGAGACAGCCAAGGTCGCGGAGTTGACGGGCGGTCTCGCGGTCGGGCTTCTCGCGGAACGCCGCGACCGGCGCGTACTCGCCGGTCGCGTCATTCGCTTCGGTCCCGTCGGTCGCGTCGGTCGCTTCGGTCGCGTCGGTCCCGTCGGTCGCGTCCGCGTCTCCTGCGAGCGGCTCGAACGCCGTCGGCTCGACGTATCCATATCCGGTCGCGTCCCGCGTCGGCTCGACGCCCATCGTCACGAGCCCCTCGGTCTCGACCGCGACCGCGGCCGCGTGCCTTGCGGCTGCCGCGAAGTCGCCGTCGACGTGGTGGTCCGCGGGTACGCTGAGCAATACGCAGTCGCCGAACGTCTCGCGGACGCGCCGGGCGGCGTACGCGAGCGCCGGCCCCGTGTCCTTCGGAGTGGGTTCGACGAACACGTCGGCGCCGGGGGCGTGCTCGCGAACGTGGTCGGCGTGCGCGTCGCCGGTGAGGACGACCGTCTCGTCCGCGAACGCGACGCGATCGACGGTCTCGGCGAGGAGCGACCGGTCGCCGTCGAGCGAGAGGAACTGCTTCGGGCGGTCGCTCCGACTCGCCGGGTACAGCCGGGTTCCGGTGCCGCCGGCGAGCACGCACGCGACCGTCGTCACCACGTCTCTATCCGCCCGTCCTCGATGTCCTCGAGACAGCCCTGGCAGTCCACGCGGTCCGGATCGAAACAGGCGGGGGCGCCGTTCTCGTCCAGCGCCACTGCACGCTTCTCTGCGTGCAGGCGGCAGACGATGCGCGCACGTCCGTGTTCGTCGCGGGGAAGCTTGCTCACCTGCTTCCCGGTCGCGAAACTCTCGCGGGTCCTGGCGTACTGGCGGCCTGCCGACCGGAGCGTCTTGCGGATGAACTGCCCGACAGAGTCGTCTGTGTCGTCGCTCACCGCGGGCACCCCTCGAAGACGAGCGCTCGCATTGGTGTCCCATCGTAGCGGCGCGAGCCACTAAGGTACGTTGGTGCGGCCAGATTCGTCGCCGGTTCGGGCCACAGACGGGCCGACGTCGGTGTCCCCCGAGGCCTCGAATTGCCAGCTCGCAGATTCGTCGAAACCGAACGACTAGAACGCTTCTGCGGACCGAAATTCCAGATAGTATGAAATGATTTAAGGAGAGTAGGGTCCAAAATATATCCCACTCAGTATGTGGTCCCCAATCGAGCGATGGCGCGAACCCATCGACGACCGACTGGAAACGGTGCTTCCCCCCACAGTGACCGACGAGTGCCTCCGGGAATGGATCGGCCCGGCCCGCGAGCAGTACGACGTGACGGCCGTCCAGGAGACCCTCGCCGACCCCGTCTGGGACCTCCTGGATCGTGGCGGGAAGCGCTGGCGCGCGGTGCTCGCCGCCGTCTGCTTCGAGGCGCTCGACGCCGAACCGAGAGCGCACCTCGACTACGCTTGCATCCCGGAACTCGTTCACAACGGCTCGCTCCTGGTCGACGACGTCGAGGACGAAGCCGCGCTACGGCGTGGCGGTCCGACGATCCACCGCGAGTACGGACGGGACGTTGCCCTCAACGCCGGCAACGCCCTCTACTTCCTCCCGTTCCGCCTCCTCGAACGGACCGCGACCGACCTGGACTCGGCGACCCAGTGCGAACTCTACCGACGCCTGACGGCCGAACTCATGAGTCTCCACGTCGGTCAAGGGATGGACGTCCACTGGCACTCGTCGCCTCGCCCCGAGGTGGCGCCGGCGAGCTACCTGGAGATGAGCGCTCGGAAGACGGGAAGTCTCGCGCGGCTCTCGACGGACGTTCCCGCAATCGTCACGAACCAGCCGCCTGCCGTCCGCGAGGCGCTCCGCGCGTACGCGACGGACGTCGCCGTCGCGTTCCAGATCAGCGACGACGTCCTCGACGTCGAGACGGCCGCCGAGCACGGCGGGTCCTTCGGGAAGGAGTTCGGGAACGACATCAAGGAAGGGAAGGTGACGTTGTTGACGATCGCGGCGCTGGAGCAGGCGGATTCGGCCGACGAACGCCGTCTCCGCGAGGTGCTGGCCGACGACGACCCGGACCGCGACGACGTCGCCGACGCGCTCGCGGTGCTGCGGGAGACGGGGAGCGTCGAGTACGCCCGCGACCAGGCCATCCGGTTCGGCGACCGAGCCCGTAGTCACCTCGAGGGACTCGACCTGCGGACGGAACCGATGGCGGACCTGGAGGCGTTCGCCGCGTTCGCCGTCGAGCGGGTCGTCTGAGGTCGTCAGTCGGCGTTCTGGGTGACGGCTGAATCGACGTCGAACACTCCCTGCTGGCGGTAGATGACGACGAGTGCGACCAGTCCGGTGGCGACGAGGACGGTCCCGGCCCCGAAGAACAGCCTCGCGATGCCGGTGGCGCTACTCAGTGCACCCATCACCGCCATCGCGACTATCTGCCCGATCTTGTTGATGCTCCGGTAGAGCCCGATGAGTCGCCCGGTGAACTCCGTGCCGCCGTACCGCTGGACGACGGTCGTCCCGCACGAGACGACGATGGCGACGGCGATGCCGAGGACCGCGCTCGCGGCGACCGCCACGGGAAGCGTCTGGGCGACGACGAGCGCCAGGAAGCTCGCGCCAGCGACGGGGAGCGTCAGCGTGAGTGCGACCGTCTCCGTGATCGACTCCTCGTAGTGCGACATCGCGAGTCCGCCCGCGACCGCGCCGAACGACGTCACCGCGGTCAGGACGCCGTACGTGGCCTGGTCCAACAGGAGGACGTCTCTGACGTACAGCGGCAGGAGCGTCTTGTACGCGTCGATGGTCCCGTACCCGAGGGTGCTGACTGCGGTGACCAGCAGCAAGACGGGTGCGGTCGAGAACTGTCGGAGGCCGTTCAGGAATCCTGCGGAGAACCGCGTCGACGGGTCCGCATCGACGGTCGACGTCGGTAGTCCGAGGAGGACGATCGCCGTCCCAACGTAGAGCGCGGCCACGGTCCCGAGCAAGAGTTCGCGGGAGAACGCAGCGAGCGCGACGCCAGCGATCCCGGGGGCGACCATCGAGGTGAGTTTGAGGACGACGTTGGCCCTGAGGAGGCGCGAACTCGCGACGAGCTCGGTCACCATCGCGCGCTGCGCTGGCTTGAACACTTCCGCGAACAACGCGAGACAGAAGAACGCGAGGTACAGCGTCGGCAACGACTCGAGCACGAGGAAGCTGGCGGCGACGACTGCGCTGAGTACCTGCGTCACGACCATCAACTGCCGCCGGTCGACGCGATCCGCGAGTACTCCGGAGAGCGGACTCACGACGACGGTCGGGAGGAGACCGATGATCGTGATGCCGGCGACGGGGAGCGCGCTGATGCCGTCTTCGAAGACGAATCGGCTGCTGAGCGTCACGAAGGAGAACCACCAGCCGAGTGATACTGAGATATTTCCGAGGACAAGCCGCCCGAACTTCATCGAATGTCGCGGACGGAGCGCGGGAGGGAGCATGCCTAGAAGCCCCTTTCAAGCCATAATTTAAATACTTATATATTCGTAATGTAGTATTTAGTGAAGTGAGACGGGATGCGGACGATGCCTCCTGTCACGACTGCAAGGACGTGGGGGGGGCGAGAGTCGCCCGGAGCGAACCACCCGAGCGGCGGTCACTCGACGAATCGGTACTGGCGTTCGCCCATCGGCCCCCACCCGTCGAAGACGAACTCCGCCGACGGCGTCGTGAATCGAGTCCGAGGAACGTCCTTTTCGTAGTTGTGAACGTCGTGGATCGACTCGTACTCGTCGAAGGAGAGCTCGTATCGGTTCGCGATCTGGTCGTCGATTGTTACCTCGCGGATCGCGTCCTGCCACCCGTCCATCACGGTCTCGGCGTGCATCTCCGCCTGTGCGCCACTCCCGTAGGATCCGACGAGCAGTCGGTCACCGGCGAGGTCCTCGCCCGCCGAATGTGCGTCGAGGAGTGCGCTCACCCGGGCGACGTGGACGGAGCCCGTGTACCAGTTCCCCACCTCGCGCGAGAGCGCGAGCGTCGGTTCGATGCGATCGGCGTACCACGCCTCGTACGCGTCGGTCTCCCGGAGCTCGTCCATGTACTCTCGGATGGCCGTCTCGTAGGCATCTCGGTCGTCGAACTCGGCCTCGCGGGGCTGGAACCCGATGTCGTCGGCGAGCGCGTCCTCCATCTCCGTCCCACGGACGGTGTGCCGGAAGCCCAGCAGCGCCACCTTCCGGACCATGCCCGGGAACGGCGTGTGGAAGGGAATGTACGCGAAGTCCGTCGGATGGACCGACGCCGTCTGCGCCTCGAGTTGCTGTCCGGCCTCGAGCATGCGGTCGAGGTAGACCTGCACGGAGCGCTTCCCGTCGACGCTCGGGAACTGCTGGTTGGGCTTCAGGAAGTCCGTCTCGTCCGCGCTCCCGTACCCCTGCGCTGCCGAGAGTTCCACCAGCGAGGGATCCTCGTCGACGAGCATCGCGATGGCGCCCGCACCCTGGGTCGCCTCCCCGGGGTCGCCGCGCTCGTAGAGGGCCGTGTCGGTCGCGACGACCAGTGCGGCCCGTCCGCGGTTGCGACCCGCACGAATCCAGTTGTACGCGTCGTCGAGGCTCTGCGTGCCCGCGATGCACGCGAACTTCCGCTCGCCCTTGTTCGCGTGATGGAAGTCACCGTCGTACACCTCCTCGAGACACCCCGCGATGTACGTCGAGACCGGTTTCGAGTTGTCGAAACTCGACTCCGTCGCCACGTCGATCCGGCCGACGTCGTCGGGCGTGATCCCCTCCCGTTCCATGAGCCGGTGAGCGGCGTTCGCGCCCATGGTCACGATGTCCTCGTACGCGTCCGGGAGGGAACTGGCGTGCAGTCCGAGTCCGTCCGCGTACTTCTCGGGGTCGTCTCCCTTCTCGTCGGCGAAGGTGGTCGTGAGTTCGAGTTCGAGCTTTCCACTCCAGATCTCGACTGCATCAATACCGATGGAGGACATGAATAAGCCGTCAAGCTATTAGATTAAATATCTTTTCTTGTCTCATGCACGCCACGCCACTGGATATATTCGTATAAATGTAGTTACGTGTGCGTCCAGGAGCACGGGCGCGGTTTCACTTCCACTCCGCTCACGACAGTTTAAATACTATCGGGCGCGAACGTCGATACGTCTCCCACGAAACACACGCGGAGACAGGAACCCACAATGAGCGATCTGCGAGACCACGCCGAAGACATACACGAACAGTTCTCGGACCACATCGACGTCAGCGTCGACGCCGTCGAGGAGCGCCTCCAGACGCTCGTCGGCGAGTACAAAGTGCCGCTCGACGAGGCACGGCGCTCGGTGACGAGTCACTACCTCGACGAAGCCGGCATGGAGCGCGACGCGCTCGGTGGCGGCGGCGCCGGCGGCTCGAACGACCACGTCCAGGTCGCCGACGTCGAGGAGGACGAACGATGGATCGACGTCACCGCGAAGGTCGTCGACCTCTGGGACCCCCGCAGCGACGCGGTCGCCCAAGTCGGCCTGCTCGGCGACGAGTCCGGCACCATCAAGTTCACCGCGTTCGCGTCCAGCGACCTCCCCAAATTGGAGGAGGGCGCAGTGTACGACCTCGGGAACCTCGTTACCGACGAGTACGAGGGCTCGTACTCCGTGAAGCTGAACCGGACGACCACCATCGAGAAACTCGACACCGACCTCGAGGTCGGCGACGACTCGACGACCGTCGAGGGCGCGCTCGTCGCGATGCAGTCCGGGAGCGGACTCATCAAGCGCTGCCCCGAGGACGACTGCACGCGCGTCCTCCAGAACGGCCGCTGCAACGAGCACGGCGAGGTCGAGGGCGAGTTCGACCTCCGCATCAAGGGCGTCGTCGACGACGGCGTCGACGCGCACGAGGTCATCTTCGACAAGGAGACGACCGAAGCCATCACCGACATCTCGCTCGAGGAAGCGAAGGACATGGCGATGGACGCGCTCGACACGACCGTCGTCGCGGACGAGATCCGCGACCTCGTCATCGGGACGTACTACCGCGTGAGCGGGCCGACGTTCGGTCGGTACGTGCTCGCGGACGACGTCGAGGCACTCACCGAACCGGTCGATCCAGCGCCCGCGCTGATCCGCGCGAGGTCGATGTGACATGAGTCAGGCACCCACTCGCGAAGTCGCCAAGCGCGTCTTCGCACGCGAGTTCAACGACGCAACGTTCACGTTCAAGGAGTCCGACGACGAGCGAGCGCCGAACTTCGCGCTCCTCCCCACGGGCGATCGCGCGAATCGCGTGTTCGTCGTCGGCACCCTGACGGAGACCGAGGACATCGGTGACGAGTCCGAGTACTGGCGTGGTCGCGTGGTCGGTCCGACGGGGACCTTCTTCGTGTACGCGGGCCAGTACCAGCCCGAGGCGACCGCGTTCCTCCGGGACGCCGAGGCGCCGGAGTACGTCGCGGTGGTCGGGAAGCCGTCGACGTTCGAGACCGACGACGGGAACGTGAACGTCTCGCTGCGACCCGAGTCCATCTCGGCGAGCGACGAGACGTCGCGCGAGCGCTGGATCGTCGAGACCGCCGAACGCACGCTCGACCGGATCGAGGCGTTCGAGGACGAGACGAACGAGTACGGCGGGATGGCTCGCGACGAGTACGATACCGCCGTCGAGACGTACCGGCGCGAGGTCGTCGAGGCGCTCGAGTCGATCGCCGGCGACGTCGAGGACGCGGAGCCGGAAGCGACGGCCTGACCGACGCCGGCCGGTACCGACTCCGTTCGACGCCGGCCGGTACCGACTCCGTTCGACGTCGGCCGGTACCGACTCCGTTCGCCGCCGGCCAGCCGGGCAGGACGCGGTTCTCTTTCGGACGCACGCGGTCCGTGCGAGCGTCTGACAAATACTTAAGTGCGTGAGCGAGATAGTTCTCCTGAACGATGGGGAACAAGAACAAGACGATCTCGTTCCGCGTGAACGAGGACGCGTTCGAGACGCTCCAGGACATCGCCGAGGAGCGCGACATCTCGCTCTCGGCGGTGTTCCGGGACTACGTCGACATGCTCGTCGCGCACGACGGCCAGGTCGCGGTCGTCCCCGAGCACGAAGTCGACGAGAGCGAAGCCGGCGACGAGGAGTGGCCGCCGAAGGTCACGGTCCCGAAGAGCTTCGTGCGCGAGCACGAGCGCCTGGAACTCGAGGCCGACCACCTCCGCGACCAGCTCGACGAGTACAAGCAGTACGTGACGAAGCTCCGCGAGCAAGTCGAAGAAGACCCCGGCGAGGACGTCATCCACCTCGACGAACTCGACGGCGGCGACGGCGAAGAGGACGACGACGAGACACCGTACGTCAACTGACGTGACTGTCGTGGATGGATCGACCGGCTGAACTGGCGGGCTGCTTCTACCCGGAGAGGTTTCGTTTGGCGGATCGCATGCGGTCGCGGGCGTCGTCGCGGCCGTCGACGGACGCGAGTTCTTCGGCGGCTTCGAGCGTGCGCACGCTCTGGTCGAGGAAGGAGAGAATGTCGCCCTCGTACGCGTACAGCATGTAGTCGTCACTCATCACGTCCACGATCGCGCTCGGCCCGAGGCCTTGCGCACGCAGTTCCAGGAGGTACGTGATGAACTTCCGCTCGGGGTGCCCACAGTAGGGATTGTTGTCACACGCACAATCGAGGAAGTCGCTCGCGAAGTCCAGCACCCGATCCCGAGTCGCCTCGTCGAGCTTCTCCAACCCACCGCCCTGGAAGAGGATGTCCAGCGTCGCCCCCTTGAACGCCCCCTTCGGGATGTTCGTGTCGAGCTGCGACGACAACTGCCGGTGGTTCTTGACGTAGATCTTGTCCGTGATCGCCACTATTACGACGTGATACCGTCCGCGCGAAGAAAAATCGTTCGCGTTCACGATACCACACCCCACGCCGGCTAGCATCGCGACCACACCGGTTCGTGACTGTCAGAGCCACCGCCAACGCTCAGAACGCTCCACGCTCTCACCTCTCCGACCACCGCACCGCGAACGACCAGAAAGCCCCGGCGCGGTCGGGCGCCCTCGCTCGCTGTGCTCCTCGCTTCGCTGCGGTGCTTACTTCGCGACGCCGCCCGACCGCGCCGCCCCTTTCAGTCCCACCCACCGCTTCCGCGACCGCACCGCGCCCTGCCCTCCCCCTGCGCGAAGCGCGCGCAGTTCCGCGCGCGCTTCGCGCGGCCCGGCTAGTGGGTGGCGTGTCGCGTTCGACCGCCGGCTGGCGCGCGGTGTCACGACGGTGCGAGCGACGGCGAGCACCGTCGCGTCGATACCGTGCGAGGTTCCCGTGAGCCTGCCGAGCGGGAGCACGTGAGAGCAAGCTCTCACGAAGGACGAGCACCGAGGCCGCAGGCCGAGGCGCGCAGTCGGCTGGGGAGGCCGTGGCTGCGGTGCGGTCTGGTCGGGATGCGTCGCTCGACCGTGCCCGAGTGCGTGGTGGAATCGCGGCGAGTCGGTGTGCGACCAACCGACGCAGCCGCGGCGAGTCGTAACGTATATCCATCACAGGAATCGTATCTCAGACTGCAACGTGTCCGGGGTAGGGTAGTGGACTATCCTTCAGCCTTGTGGAGGCTGAGACGCGGGTTCGATTCTCGCCCCTGGACCTTCTCCGAACGACTACGCGAACAGTCGACGCGCCAGCGTCGGCTGTGACCATCCCGAGTGAGGAGAAGTACTGACGGAGAGAATCGAATCAGGGAGCCACTTGTTGCGACTGGAGTTCGTTTCCGCTCCTGGACTGTTTCTGATCGATTCCGCGAACTGGCGTGGCTGTCGGTGTGGGGTCCAGTAATGGTTTGTGGGGGCTGGCCGTGTGGTAGTGTATGGCTCTGGACGAGAACGATCACGCGGTGTTGCATGCGGTGATGGAAATGGGTGAGGTGGCGGAGACGGAGTACGTGGATTCGCCGATCGACGGGGAGCCATCGCGGTTGTACGTGTTGTTCGAGTCGGACGTGGACGTGCTGTCGGCGGACTTCCAGCAGTGGATGGTGGACGCCGGGGTGGCGGCGATGAACGTGGGGTTCGAGTCGGACGCGGTCCTCGACCAGCTGTTCGTGGAGCTACAGGACGTGGACGAACTGACCTGATCGGGCAGACGGCGCGCTGGAGCGCGCCGTTTCTGCGATGCCGGGGTGTTGACGAGTTGGGGTGACGGCGGGGGGAATGGTGGGGCGCATGTGGACACCGCGTGTTTTTCCGTGCTGGGCGGCGAGTGAGTTCGTATGAGCGATAGCGAGGAGTCCGGTGGGCCGATGCAGGTGTCGGATCCGGACTACCATAGCGTGAATCACACGGCCGCGCAGACGTGTGGGTGGACGAAGAACGCACTCGAGGGCGAGGGGAAGTGCTACAAGTACGCGTTCTACGGGATCGAGTCCCATCGGTGCATGCAGATGACGCCGGTCGTGAAGTGCAACGAGCGGTGCGTGTTCTGCTGGCGCGATCACGCCGGGCACGCGTACGAACTCGGGGACGTGGAGTGGGACGACCCGGCGGCGGTGGCGGATGCGACGATAGAACTCCAGCGCAAACTCCTCTCGGGGTACGGCGGGAACGAGAACGTGCCACGGGACGTGTTCGAGCAGGCGATGGAGCCCCGGCACGTCGCCATCTCGCTCGACGGCGAGCCGACGCTGTACCCCTATCTGCCCGAACTCATCGAGGAGTTCCACGACCGCGACATCACTACCTTCCTCGTGAGCAACGGGACGAAGCCCGAGATGCTCGAGCGGTGCGACCCGACGCAACTCTACGTGTCGGTGGACGCGCCCGAGCGGGCGACGTTCGACTCGACGGTGAAGGCGGTCGACGACGACGCGTGGGAGCGCCTCGTCGACACGATGGACGTGCTCGCGGCGAAGGACGAGACCAGGACGGTGCTGCGGACGACGCTCGTGAACGGCGAGAACATGCACAGCCCGGACTGGTACGCGGCGTTCTATCGGCGCGCGAAGCCGGACTTCGTGGAGCTGAAGGCGTACATGCACGTCGGGCACTCGCGGGGGCGACTGGAGCGGGAGGCGATGCCGGACCACGAGGACGTGCTGGCGTTCTCCGAGGACGTCATGGCACACATGCCCGAGCACGACCACCTCGCGGACGTCCCGCAGTCCCGCGTCGCGTTGCTCGCGGAGGACTCGGATACGTGGGTTCCGAAGCTGGAGAAGGGAAGCGAGTTCTGGACGGACGACCCGCTCGCAGGCGTCTAGAGGGCCATCGAGTCGTGAGGCCCTAGGGTACGTCGGCGGCAGGCGTGGTGGGGACCGACGCGCTTATGCCGCCGTCGTCCAAACTCCCAACTCGCTTCTCGTTCCTTCGGTCGCGTCACGCGACCGTGACAGAGCATAACATTTCTGTTATGCGTACCGGGTCCGGTATGCTTATCCGCGCCGGGTGTCAACCGGCAGGTATGCAAGAGACCACGTCCGACGTCGGGCACGACGAGGTCGCCGTCGCGAAACTCCTCGCGATGGACGGCGCCCTCGCCGGCGAGGTCAAGACGTCCTGTTCGGCCCTCGCAGACCGCCTCGACGCCTCGACGCAGACCGCCTCCCGGCGCCTCCAGCGCCTCGAGACCGCGGGCTGGGTGGCTCGCGAGACCGTCAGCGACGGCCAGTGGGTCGCCGTCACCGACGCCGGCGAACGCGGCCTCCGCAGCGAGTACGAGGACTACCGGAGCGTCTTCGAGAGCCGCCAGCGCGTCGACCTCGAGGGGCGCGTCACGAGCGGCATGGGCGAAGGACGCCACTACGTCACGCTCTCGGGCTACATGGCGCAGTTCGTCGAGCGGCTCGACTACGAGCCGTTCCCCGGCACGCTCAACGTCGACCTCACCGACGCGAGCGTCCGCCGCCGGAGCGCGCTCGACGCGATGGACCCCGTCCCCATCGACGGCTGGGAGGACGACGACCGCACGTACGGCCCCGCCGTCTGCTATCCCGCGACCGTCGAGACCGTCGACGGCGACCGCTACGAGGACGCACACACCATCGCACCCGAACGCACGCACCACGACGACGACCAGCTCGAACTCATCGCCCCCGACAAACTCAGGGACGCCCTCGAACTGGACGACGACGACCACGTCACCGTCACCGTGGAGGGCGAATAGATGACGCACACCGACCACGCCGCGACGCCCACCGAGAAGTCGACGGACGGCGACGCGAGCGCGCTCGATTCGGTCGACGCCGCCGTCGCCGCGTTCGCCCGCGGCGACCCCGTCTGCATCCACGACGCCGCCGACCGAGAAGGCGAGACCGACGTCGTCTACCCCGCCAGCGGCGTCGACGCCGCCGCCGTCCGCCGGATGCGCAACGACGCCGGCGGCCTCGTCTGCGTCGCACTCGCCGACGACGTCGCCGAAGCGTACGACCTCCCGTTCGCGCAGGACGCCGTCGACCACGCCCTCACCGCCGACCACGACCTCGACTACGACGACCGCTCGTCGTTCTCGCTCACCGTCAATCACGTCGACACGTTCACCGGCATCACGGACGACGACCGCGCACTCACCATCACGCGCCTCGCCGACGCCGCCGCCAGCGCCCGCAACGGCGACGCCTTCGACTTCGCCGGCGAGTTCCGCGCACCCGGCCACGTCCACCTCCTCCGGGCCGCCCCCGACCTCCTCGCCCAACGCGAGGGCCACACCGAACTCGGGATCGCGCTCGCCGACGCCGCCGACGTCGAACCCGCCGTCGTCGTCTGCGAGATGCTCGACGACGCCACCGGCGGCGCCACCGCACCCACCGACGCTCGCGCGTACGCCGACCGCGAAGGCATCCCGTACGTCGAGGGCAGCGACCTCATCGCCGCACTCCGCTGACGGCGGTTTCGAGCCCGAAGGACCCCCGCTCTCGGGGTGTGTCGCACGAGCCGAAACCGGGTACACTCTTATCCTAGGCAGTCGATGCCCCAGACATGCCTGGCTTCGAGGAGATGGACGTCGACACCATCTGGATGGACGGCGAGTACGTGGACTGGGACGACGCGCAGATCCACGTCCTCACGCACGGCCTGCACTACGGGAGCGGCGTCTTCGAGGGCGCGCGCTGTTACGACACCGAGAAGGGCCCCGCGCTCTTCCGCTGGGAGGACCACGTCGAGCGGTTCTACGAGTCCTGCAAGCCCTACGAGATGGAGATCGACCACGACCCCGAGGAGATCACGGAAGCGACGAAGACCCTCATCCGCGAGCAGGACCTCCGGTCGTGCTACGTCCGCCCGATCGCGTTCTACGGGTACGAGAGCCTCGGCGTGTCGCCCGGTGACTGTCCGACGCGCACCGCCGTCGCGTGCTGGCCGTGGGGCACGTACCTCGGCGAGGACGCACTCGAGAACGGCATCGAGGTCATGGTGTCCTCGTGGCGCAAGCACGCGTCCAGCCAGATCCCGACGAACGCGAAGACCACCGGCCTCTACGTGAACTCGATGCTCGCCGGCGAGGAAGCCCGCCGGAACGGGTACGCCGAAGCGATCGTCCTGAACAAGGAAGGAAACGTCGCCGAAGGCCCCGGCGAGAACATCTTCATGGTGAACGACGGCGAGATCTACACGCCCGGACTCAGCGAGAGCATCCTCGACGGCATCACGCGAGACACCCTCATCACGCTCGCCGAAGAGCGCGGGTACGAGGTCCACGACAACGTCTCCATCTCCCGCGGCGAACTCAACACCGCCGACGAACTGTTCTTCACGGGCTCCGCCGCGGAAGTCACGCCCATCCGGACGGTCGACAACGTCACCATCGGGAACGGCTCGCGCGGCCCCGTCACCGAAGAACTCCAGACCGCGTTCTTCGACCTCGTCGAGCGCCGTACCGACGACCACGACGAGTGGTTCACGTACGTCGACATGGACGACTGACCGGATAGCGCCGTGCGTCTGTTCTGACGAGTGATAGGATAGCGTCGTCCGTCTCACCTTCGCGGTCGCGACTGCGACCGCGACCGATTCTCCGCCCGAGGGTTCAAGTACGGAGCCGCGGCCACGGCCGGCGTGCTCTCGCCGACCCTCCGCGGGGCGTCGCCGTCGCAGCGGGCGACGAGTTCCGTCGTCGGCGTCGTCCTCGTGGTCGCGCTCGCGGTCGTGCTCGCGAGCGGCGTCGCCGTCGCGTTCGCCGTCGGCGTCGCTCCCGGCGAACCCGCGCCGACCGCCCGCCTCGCGGTCAGCGCCGACGCCGACGCCGACGCGTTCGTGCTCGAACACCGCGGCGGTGACTCGCTCGCCGTCGCCGACCTCCGCGTCGTCGTCACCGTCGCCGGCACGCGCCTCGCACACCAGCCACCCGTGCCGTTCTTCGCCGCCGAAGGGTTCGTTTCCGGACCGACCGGCCCCCTCAACCGCGGGAGCGACGGCACGTGGACCGCCGGCGAGCGCTCGCGGATCCGGATCGCGAGCACGAACCACCCCCGGATCGTGCCCGGCGACCGCGTCGTCGTCGCCGTCTACGCCGACGACGCACTCGTCGCACGCACCAGCACCGTCGCTCGCGGACAGGACGACGAGAGAAGTCGCAGGCGCGACCGCCGCCAGTCAGGCGTCGGCTTCCGCTTCGACCGCCACCAGTCAGGCGTCGGCTTCCGCTTCGACCGCCACCAGTCAGGCGTCGGCTTCCGCTTCGACCGCCACCAGTCAGGCGTCGGCTTCCGCTTCGACCGACGACGCTTCGTCCGCACTCGCCCCCTCGTCGTCGGGGACGCGAGCGAGCGTCGTGATGGCGACGTCAGGGTCGTACGACGGCCCCATCAATCGATGCGTGACGTCCTCGAAGCCGGCGTCGTGGAACATCCGGTCGGCCTCGTCTTCGTCGTAGAACAGCATGATCGCGTCCGCGAGCTTCTGGAACACGCTCGAGGAGGGGTAGTTCGGGCCGACGACGAGCACCTGCCCGCCGGGCTTGCACACTCGCCGGAACTCTCGGAGCGTCTCCACGGGATTCGGCCAGTACTCGATGGAGCCACTCGACCACACCACGTCGAACGCGTCGTCCTCGAACGGCAACCGCTCCGCGTCGCCGAGGTGGAAGCGCACGCGACCGGACTTCCCGAACTTCGCGTACGCCTTCTCCAGCTGGTGCGGGCTCTGGTCGAGCCCGTGGACCTCGTCGACGACCTCCAGCAAGCCCGCCGTCCCGAACCCGGTGCCGCAGCCGACGTCCAGCACGCGGTCGTCGCGCTCGATATCGAGCATCCCGATCGCCTCCGTCCGCATCGCTTCGTTCCAGATGAACGGGTTGATTGTGTCGTACACCTTCGAGAGGTACTTGTAGAACAGCCGCGCCCGCGACTTGTCTTCGAGGAATCCCATTGTTTGGACTTCGAACGGCGCGACCAAAGTAGTGCTGATTCCGACGGCGCGGAAGGCCCGCGAGGGGCGCGCTACGGCGTATTCCGGCGACCGCCTTTCGCAACTACCAAATAGGCGCTGTTGTAACTCTCCCACGTTCATACCATGCCGAGGCCAGAGGTTCTCGAACGCATCAAGACGGCCGAAGGAGAGGCCGACGACATCATCGCGGAGGCCGAGGCCGACCGCGAAGAACGCATCTCCGAGGCCCGGGAGCGCGCCGAAGAGATCCGCCAGGAGGCGGAAGCGGAGGCGCGGGAGCTCGAGTCCGAGCGACTCGAAGCCGCCCGCGAGGAGATCGAGACCGAGCGCGACCGCATCCTCGAGGACGGCGAGGACGCACGCGAGCGCCTCCGGTCTCGCGCCGAGGGCCGAGTCGACGACGTCGTCGACTTCGTCCTCGACCGCTTCACGGAGGAGGTACATGCTCAGACCTGAGCGGATGAGCAAGGTCTCGGTGACGGGATCGAAGGCCGTGATGGGAGACGTCATCGAGACGGTTCACGACCTGAACCTCGTTCACCTCAGCGACTACGACGGCTCCTGGGAGGGGTTCGACAACGGCGACCCCGTCGCGGGAGCCGAGTCGGCTTCCGAGAAGCTCGTCACGGTCCGGTCGCTCGAGAACATCCTCGAGGTCGACGACGCGGACGCCGGCCCGAGCCGCATCGTCACCGACGACGCGCTCGACGAGGAACTCGAAGAGGTCCGCCAGGAAGCCAACCGGCTCGACGACCGCCGCGACGAACTCGAGGACGAGCTCCGCGGCGTCGAGGAACGCATCGACTCCATCGAGCCGTTCGCGCGACTCGGGACGCCCCTGCACCTCCTCTCCGGCTACGAGACCCTCGAGGTCCGCGTCGGCGAAGGGAACGCAGACGGCATCCGGCAGGCGCTCCGGGACGCCGCAGTCGTCCGCGAGTTCGAGGTCGAGGAAGCCGACGGGGTCGTCGCCGCGTACGTCTACCCCGAGTCGAACGCTCGCGAGGGGTTCCTCGACGACCTCCTCGTCGGCGTCGACTTCACGACCATCGAGGTCCCCGAGGACGCCGAGGGCGACCCCTCGGCGTACGTCGAGGAACTCGAGCACCGCAAGCAACGCCTCGAGTCGAAACTGAACACGGCCGAGGACGAGATCGACGAACTCCGCCTGGAGGTCGCGAGCTTCCTGCTCGCCGCCGAGGAGCGACTGAGTATCGACGTCCAGAAGTCCGAGGCGCCGCTGCAGTTCGCGACGACGGAGAACGCGTTCGTCGCTGAGGGCTGGATCCCGACCGAGCGCGTGGACTCGCTACAGGCCGCACTCGGTGAGGTCGTCGGCGACCGCGTCGACGTCGAGGAACTGGAACGCGCGGACTACGACCGCCACGGCCACCCCGACCACACCGAGGCTGTCACGGACGGCGGGACGGTGTCGATGGCGGAGGAACCGCCGACGGTCCAGGACAACAACGGGTTCGTGTCGCCGTTCGAGTCGCTCACGAAGATGGTCGGTCGCCCGCAGTACACGGAGATCGACCCGACGGTCATCATCATGCTGACGTTCCCGTTCATGTTCGGGTTCATGATCGGCGACCTCGGCTACGGCATCCTCTACACCGCGCTCGGGTACGGCATCTACAAGAAGTTCGACTCGGAGATCGTCCAGTCGATCGGCGCGATCGCGCTGTTCGCTGGCGTGTTCACGATGCTCTTCGGCGTGCTGTACGGGGAAGTGTTCGGGATGCACACGCTCGGCGAGATCCTGTTCGACGGACACCCGCCGATGCACAAGGGCCTCCAGCCGACGTACGGCGCGTACGCGCGGTCCTGGCTGGTGCTGAGCCTCGTCGCCGGCATCCTCCACATGACCGTCGGCTTCTGGTTCGGGTTCGTCAACGACCGGAGTCACGGTCTCGTGGACGCGTTCACGCACAACCTGGCGTGGTGGTTCCTGATGATCGGCGTCTGGTCGTGGATGTTCTCCGCGCAGGCGCTCGGCATCAAGGACCCGATCCTGTTCGAGCCGCTACGGGAGACGTACATCGCCGGCTTCGAGGGCCTGCCTGAGGTCGTCGGGACGCTCGGACTCGTCGTCGCGCTCGTCGGGTTCGTCGGCGTCCTCTACGGCGAGTACGAGAAGTACGGCGCACCCGGCCTCGCCGTGGGCGTGCTGGAGTCGCCGAACGCGTTCGTGAACGTCCTGTCGTACATCCGGATCGCGGCGGTCCTCCTCGCGAAGGCGGGGATGGCGCTCGTCGTCAACCTCCTGTTCTGGGGGGCGTACGAGCACGACGGCGCGATCCACTTCCTCACCGACAAGGGCCCGAGCGCGGTCCCCGCGGAGGAACTGATGTTCGGCGGGCTCGTTCACGGCGGCGTGCCGTTCGTGCTCCTCGGCGTCGTCATCTTCGTCGTCGGCCACCTGCTCGTCCTCGTCCTCGGCGTGACGAGCGCCGGCCTGCAGGGCGTGCGTCTCGAGTTCGTGGAGTTCTTCGACAAGTTCTACGAGGGCGGCGGTCGCGTCTTCGAGCCGTTCGGGTACGATCGCGAGTACACGACCGAGGACTAACCCTCGGTCGAACCCGTCTTCGACGAACCGTCCGTTCTTCGATTCGACGAACCGTCCGGCTCTCGCGTCGAGCAGCGACCCAGCTCTCGCGGGTGAACTGTGGCGTACCGGCCCATCCGCGAACCGAGACCGAAAACGTCTTTATATCTGCCCCCTGTTTTTCAGGGTTATACGTCCGGTACCGGCCGATTTCTTTGGGAAGTTTTATGGGTGCGCTGTGGCCAGTACGACCTGTCTGGTAGACACGGAGGACTACGCAAATTATGATGGAACTCGCAGAACACGTACTCAGTCTCGGTGTTGCACTACAGAACGACGGGACGCAGGCCGCTTCCTCGCCCGCGCTCGAAAAGCCCGCCGCTGCCGCGATCGGCATCGGTCTCGCCGCACTCGGCTCCGGGTACGCCGAGCGTGGGATCGGCGCAGCCGCCATCGGCGCGCTCGCCGAGGACTCGATCTCCACAGGTATCGCCATCCTGATGACGGTCCTGCCCGAGACGCTCGTCATCCTGGCGCTCGTCCCGCTGTTCGTCGGGTAATCAACCGCTTCGTTTTCCACAATGAGTCTGGATACAGTCGTTGAGGACATCCGGGACGAAGCCCGCGCGCGTGCGGAAGAGATACGAGCGGACGGCGACGAACGAGCCGACGAGATCGTCGAGCAGGCCGAGACGGACGCCGAGGAGACGATCGAGGAGGCAGAGCGCGCGGCGGAGCGAACGGTCGAACAGGAGCGAGAACAGAAGCTCTCCAGCGCGAAGCTCGAGGCCAAGCAGATGCGTCTCGAGGCGCGACGGGACGTCCTCCAGGACGTCCGCGAGCGCGTCGAGTCCGAGCTCGCGACGATGGAGGGCGAGCAGCGCACGGAGCTCACGACCGCGTTGCTGGACGCGGCGAGCGTCGAGTTCGACGACGGAGCGGCCGTGAGCGTCTACGGTCGCGAGGACGACCAGGAGCTCCTCGAGGACGTCGTCGCGGACTACGACGGCTACGCCGTCGCCGGCACGCACGAGTGCCTCGGTGGCGTGGTCGTGGAAGCCGAGGAGAGTCGGGTTCGCGTGAACAACACGTTCGATTCGCTCCTCGAGGACGTCTGGGAGGACAACCTCAAGGAGATCAGTAACCAACTGTTCGAAGAGGAAGAATGAGCAGCGCACAGGGAGCCAATCCGGAGTACGTGAACGCGCGGATCCGGGCCCGCCGTGCGAAGCTCTTCGACGACGAGGACTACCGGAAGCTCGTTCGGATGGGTCCGGGCGAGATCTCCCGGTACATGGAGGAGTCCGAGTACGAGACGGAGATGAACGCGCTCGGGTCGCGCTACAGTGGCGTGGACCTCATCGAGTACGCGCTGAACCGGAATCTCGCGGAGAACTTCGAGGACGTCCTGGACTGGGCCGGCGGTCGGCTCTACGATCAGATCGCGGCGTACCTCCGGAAGTTCGACGTCTGGAACGTGAAGACGGTGCTTCGCGGCCTGTACTCGGGTGCGTCGCGCGAGGAGATCGAGTCCGACCTGATCCGGGCCGGCGAGTTCGACGAGCGCTTCCTCGACCGGCTCCTGGAGGCCCAGTCCATCGAGGGCGTCGTCGAACTGCTCGACGGCACCATCTTCGAGGACGGCATGCGGGCGGCGTTCCCAGAGTACGAGGAGACGGACGTCCTCGTCCCTCTGGAGAACGCGGTCGACCGCGCGTTCTACGAGCACTTGCTCGACGAGATCGGCTCGTACGAGCCCGACAGTCCGCTCGCGCTGTACGCGGAGTTCATGCAGGCCGAGATCGACTTCCGGAACGCGCGGAACGCGCTCCGGCTCGCGCGCAGCGGTACCGACCTCGACCCCGAGGCGTACTTCATCGAGGGCGGCGTGCTGTTCTCGCGCGGCGAGCTCTCCGGGCTCGTGTCGAACCGGAGCGAGCTCGTCGCCCGCATCCGCGAGAGCGAGTACGGCGACGACATCGGGCCGGCGCTCGCGGAGCTCGAGGACGCGGATAGCCTCATCGGCTTCGAGCGTGCGCTGGACGCGGCGCTCCAGGAGTACGCGGACAGTCTCTCGCACGTCCACCCGATATCGATCTCGCCGGTGCTGGCGTACGTCATCGCGAAGGAGCGCGAAGTGGACAACATCCGTGCGATCGCGCGCGGCCGAGAGGCTGGACTGGACGAGGACGAGATCGAACAGGAGCTGGTCACGATATGAGTCAGGAGATCGCCGTCATCGGGAGTCCGGACTTCACCACCGGCTTCAGGCTCGCTGGCGTCCGGAAGTTCCACAACGTGGAGAGCGAGGACGCCGATGCGCTGGACGACGCCGTTCGCGAGGTCGCTCGCGACGAGGACGTCGGGATCGTCGTGATGCACGACGACGACGTGGCGCTGTTGTCGCGGGAGCCGCGGAGTATCGTGGATACGAGCATCGAACCGACGTTCGTGACGCTCGGCGGCGGTGCGGGGTCGAGCGGACTGCGCGATCAGATCAAGCGAGCGATCGGTATCGACCTGATGGACGAGGACTAATCGATAATGAGCCAAGCAACAGATACTGACGTCCGCGAGGACGGCCAGATCGAGAGCGTGAGCGGTCCGGTCGTGACCGCCACGGACCTCGGTGCCCGGATGAACGACGTCGTCTACGTGGGCGACGAAGGACTGATGGGCGAGGTCATCGAGATCGAAGGGAACCTGTACACCATCCAGGTGTACGAGGAGACGTCCGCGGTCGCGCCCGGCGAGCCCGTCGAGAACACGGGCGAGCCGCTGAGCGTCGACCTCGGGCCGGGGATGCTGGACACCATCTACGACGGTGTGCAGCGGCCGCTGGACGTGCTCGAGGAGAAGATGAA
This sequence comes from Halorubellus sp. JP-L1, assembly GCF_011440375.1. Lineage (NCBI taxonomy): Archaea > Methanobacteriati > Methanobacteriota > Halobacteria > Halobacteriales > Halorubellaceae > Halorubellus > Halorubellus sp. JP-L1. Next base: position 202,500 of record NZ_JAAOIR010000002.1, on the reverse strand, counting down.
CTCGGCGTTCCTCGACCGTGGTGTCGACGCGCCGGGGATCGACCTGGAGAAGACCTGGGAGTTCGAGCCGACCGTCGAGGAAGGCGACGAGGTCGAGTCCGGTGACGTGATCGGTGTCGTCGACGAGACGGTGACGATCGAGCACAAGGTCATGGTCCCGCCGGACTATGAGGGCGGCGAGGTGACGTCGATCGAGGCGGGGAACTTCACGGTCGAGGAACCTGTCGCGGAGCTGTCCTCGGGCGAGGCGGTCCAGATGCGCCAGGAGTGGCCGGTCCGCGAGGCTCGGCCGGCTGGCGACAAGCAGACGCCGACGACGCCGCTGGTGTCGGGCCAGCGCATCCTCGACGGCCTGTTCCCGCTCGCGAAGGGCGGGACGGCGGCGATCCCGGGGCCGTTCGGGTCCGGGAAGACCGTCACGCAGCAGAGTCTGGCGAAGTTCTCCGACGCGGACATCGTCGTCTACATCGGCTGCGGCGAGCGCGGCAACGAGATGACGGAGGTCATCGACGACTTCCCGGAGCTCCCGGACCCGCAGACGGGGAACGCCCTCATGGCACGTACGTGCCTCATCGCGAACACGTCGAACATGCCGGTGGCGGCACGCGAATCCTGCGTGTACACCGGGATCACGATCGCGGAGTTCTACCGCGACATGGGGTACGACGTCGCGCTGATGGCGGACTCCACCTCGCGGTGGGCGGAGGCGATGCGCGAGATCTCCTCGCGTCTCGAGGAGATGCCCGGCGAGGAGGGGTACCCGGCGTACCTCGCCGCGCGCCTCAGTCAGTTCTACGAGCGCGCCGGCTACTTCGAGAACGTCAACGGCACCGAGGGCTCCATCTCGGTCATCGGCGCCGTCTCCCCGCCCGGCGGGGACTTCTCGGAGCCGGTCACCCAGAACACGCTGCGCATCGTGAAGACGTTCTGGGCGCTCGACGCCGACCTGGCCGAGCGCCGGCACTTCCCGGCGATCAACTGGGACGAGTCCTACTCGCTGTACAAGGACCAGCTCGACCCGTGGTACCGAGAGAACGTCGCCGAGGACTTCCCGGAGATCCGCCAGTGGGCGGTCGACATCCTCGACGAAGAGGGCGAGCTCCAGGAGATCGTCCAGCTCGTCGGGAAAGACGCTTTACCGGAGGACCAGCGCTTGATCCTCGAGGTCGCGCGCTACCTTCGCGAGGCGTGGCTCCAGCAGAACGCGTTCATCGAGGTGGACCAGTACTGTCCGCCTGAGAAGACCTACCGCATCCTGCAGGCGATCAAGCACTTCAACGACGAGGCGTCGGAGGCGCTGGACGCGGGTGTGCCGGTCGAGGAGATCCAGAACATCGAGGCGGCACCGAAGCTGAACCGCATCGCATCGACGGAGGACGACGAGGTCCCCGAGTTCGTCGACGACCTCGAATCCTCCATCACGAACCAGCTGCGTGAGCTCTACTGACGATGAAGGAATATCAAACGATTACGGAGATCTCGGGGCCGCTCGTGTTCGCCGAGGTCGACGAAGACATCGGGTACGACGAGATCGTCGAGATCGAGACGCCCAACGGCGACACGCGTCGTGGCCAGGTGCTGGAATCCAACAAGGGCCTGGTCGCGATTCAGGTCTTCGAGGGGACGTCAGGTATCGACATGGATTCGTCCGTCCGCTTCCTGGGCGAGACGATGAAGATGCCCGTCACCGAGGACCTCCTCGGGCGGGTACTTGACGGGTCGGGGAACCCGATCGACGGCGGTCCCGACATCGTTCCGGAGGAGCGCCGGGACATCGTCGGCGAGGCGATCAACCCGTACGCTCGCGAGTACCCCGAGGAGTTCATCCAGACGGGCGTCTCGGGCATCGACGGGATGAACACGCTCGTTCGCGGCCAGAAGCTCCCGATCTTCTCCGGGTCGGGGCTGCCGCACAACGACCTCGCCTTGCAGATCGCGCGCCAGGCGACGGTCCCGGAGGAGTCCGAGGGTGGCGACGGCGACGACGAGGAGTCGGAGTTCGCGGTGATCTTCGGCGCGATGGGGATCACGCAGGAGGAGGCCAACGAGTTCATGGCCGACTTCGAGCGCACGGGCGCACTCGAGCGCTCGGTGGTCTTCATGAACCTCGCGGACGACCCCGCAGTCGAGCGGACGGTCACGCCGCGACTCGCGTTGACGACCGCGGAGTACCTCGCGTTCGAGCACGGCTATCACACGCTCGTGATCCTCACGGACATGACGAACTACTGTGAGGCGCTGCGCGAGATCGGTGCGGCGCGCGAGGAGGTCCCGGGTCGCCGTGGCTACCCCGGGTACATGTACACGGACCTGGCGCAGATCTACGAGCGTGCGGGTCGCATCAAGGGCGTCGAGGGCTCGATCACGCAGATCCCGATCCTGACGATGCCCGGCGACGACGACACGCACCCGATCCCGGACCTGACGGGGTACATCACGGAGGGCCAGATCGTGATGGACCGCGACCTGAACAGTCAGGGATTGAAGCCGCCGGTGAACGTCCTGCCGAGTCTGTCGCGACTGATGGACGACGGGATCGGCGAGGGCTTCACGCGCGAGGACCACGCGGACGTCTCCGACCAGATGTACGCGGCGTACGCGGAGGGCGAGGACCTCCGCGACCTCGTGAACATCGTCGGCCGGGAGGCGCTCAGCGACCTCGACAACAAGTACCTGGACTTCGCGGACCGCTTCGAGGCGGAGTTCGTCGACCAGGACTTCGACACGGACCGCTCCATCGACGAGACGCTCGACATCGGGTGGGACCTCCTCTCGATGCTTCCGAGCGACCAGCTGAACCGCGTCGACGAGGAGCTCATCGACGAGTACTACAAGGAAGACGTCGGCGAAGAAGTCGCCGCCGACTAGCGGCTCCGACTTCCCTTTTCGCGCTGGCTGACGCGAGGTCGACGAGCGACGCGTCGATTCGACCCGCGAACTGGTTCCGCGCTGGATCGGTCGCCGGGCACGACCACGCTCCCGGTTGGAACGGTCGCCGGGCACGACAACGCTCCCGCTGGGACGGCCGCCAGCGCGGTCATCGTGCGTTCGCGCACGGAACAATCGTAAAGGGTTAACCGGCTGGCTCCGCAATCCTCACCTAATGGCCAAGGACGTCAAGCCCACTCGGAAGAACCTCATGGCGATCGAGGACCGCATCGAGCTGTCCGAGCGCGGCCACGACACGCTGGAGCAGAAGCGCGACGGCCTCATCATGGAGTTCATGGACATCCTCGACAAGGCCCAGGACGTCCGCGGCGGGCTGGAGGAGGACTACCAGACGGCCCAGAAGAAGATCAACATGGCTCGCGCGATGGAGGGCGACGTCGCGGTCCGCGGTGCCGCCGCGGCGCTCAAGGAGCACCCGGAGATCACGACGGAGTCGAACAACATCATGGGCGTCGTCGTCCCCCAGATCGAGTCCTCGAAGGTCAAGAAGAGCCTCGACGAGCGCGGGTACGGCGTCCTCGGCACGTCGGCGCGCATCGACGAGGCCGCGGAAGCGTACGAGGACCTCCTCGAGTCCATCATCCTCGCCGCCGAGGTCGAGACGGCGATGAAGAAGATGCTCAAGGAGATCGAGACGACGAAACGTCGCGTGAACGCCCTCGAGTTCAAGCTCCTCCCGGAGCTCTACGACAACCAGGAGTACATCGAGCAGAAGCTCGAGGAGCAGGAGCGCGAGGAGATCTTCCGCCTGAAGAAGATCAAAGATAAAAAAGAATCCGAGGAAAGAGAAGAAGAGGAAGCCGAAGAAGCGGAACGTGCCGCAATCGAGGCCGACGACTAACAAAACCAGCGTTCCCGTTCACGCCGGCAAATGATAGCATCTTAGAAGTACACCAAGTCCAACTTGTTCAATCAAATCCGAGTCTCATCAAAGAGGTCGTGCCCCCGAAGCACCTATTTCCAGAAATTCAACAAACTTCGTTCGTCCCAATTTTCATCCGAACAATTCTGTGACGTGTGCCCTCAGCCCAGAGTGTTGCGTGAGGTCTTCCTCTAACCAGTCCTCAAACGCCTCACGGCCGGCCCCAATCACTACGCGGTTCCCCTCGACGTTCGCCCGCAGCCGTGTCGGGATTGTCTTCTCGTACCGGTAGAGTTCCGGTCGTTCGAGCTCCGGGAATGTGCACACTAGCTCTCCGCGCCGCTCTTCGACTTCGAACAACGAGTCTTCCCAAGCGTTCCGCCACCGCCGCCGCCCTGTACTGTATACCTTATCGGCAGGCTCTCTCGGGAAGTACACCGGCAATTCCCGGTTGGCCCGCCTGTACAGTTCGACGAAAGTGTTTCGTGCGTTACGGAGAGTGTCATCGTGGTCGCCAATCGACACCTCTGACTCGATCATTAGCGTGGAAAACCAGTTGAACGTCATGTTATCCCGGCGCTTCAGCTTCGCCACTGCCGCCTCGCTTTGTTTCGTCGAGCGGAACACAACATCGAAGTGGAGAACTTTCGACCGGTTCCGGACCCACTTCTTCGGGCGCTTGTCGTTGCTAACGAAGGCAGTTGCCGGAAAGTCACAGTCAGAACTCCAGTTGTTGTTCCACATGTTCCGTAGCGTCGTGTAACGGTGAATATCCCGTTTCGGAATGTCGTCGACCGCATACGGAAACACCGTGTTCGTGTACTGGAGTTGTTGGATGGACTTTGCACCCACCTTGTCCGCATCCTCGCTGGCAGTGACCGACCCGTTCGAAATCTTCTGGAGCGCAAACTCGAGGAATGTCCCCTTCCCTGCATCTGACTCACCATGTATGTAGAGGTAAGGTAAGTTCTTATCGAGGTTCATATCTGCCATCCGGTAGACACTCGCGTATTTGTTGATGAACGGCGCCCAGAAGACCCAGATTAGTCCCTCGAAGAGGTGAGCCTTCACCGCCTCCGGCGCGTTCGTCTCGCCGTACTCGTCAACCGTTTCGATGTACTCCTCTAGTTTGGCAAGTTCTCGGTTGATGGCGTCCGAACTTTCAGGTACAGGTAGAGACATCCGCGTGGGGAACTCACTGTCGCCCGTCTGCAGGAAGAGATCGCCTGTCTCATCGTTGAACCACATCGACGGGATTCCATACTGTCGCTCGAAGTACTGCGAGACGCCCCGCACGGTGCTACGGAGCGTATTATCGGTGACCGTGATGTCTGTTTCCCGAGACGCGTCTATCAGGTCTTTCTTGAACCCTGAATCGAAGTTTCGCAACGAGATCCCGAACTCCGTATCAACCCCGCCCCCTTCGTCCCCGATGGCGATCGTTTTGTCCGCGTCTTCACCATCCTTGACGAGTTCATGGCTGACGAACTGGTCGACCTCGTCCATGAACCGTTCATTCAACTCCTCGGACTCGCTCTTCGCCGTTGAGCGTCCATCCACCCAACTGTCAATAATCTGCTCGCGCTCCTCTTCATCTTCAACATCCTCCAACCGCTCGCTCAAGTCCTGCATGAACTCCTCGCCATACGTGTCACGGTGCAGCACGTAGGACTCGTGGAACTCTTCGTCGATGACTGTTGACCCATCCGTCTCGTACACCGTCGCCATGTTGGTCTGATGCCCCCACCCCGTCTTCGACAGGTTCGCTGACGTGTCGATGAGCGTCCAGTCCCCACCCCCGTGCTTGATGAGGTAGAGCTTCGTGTGGACACCCCATCCAGGACAGGTGTAGATGACGAGCCGGCCGTCGCTGCGTAACCGTTCGAGCCGATCGGCCCGGGCCGGCTTATCGGTGAGCTGCTCACGGTAGTCTTCGACGTTGCCGACGACGACCTCCAACCGGCCAATCTCAAACTCGCCGAGCATCTTCAGTAAGGTCTCCGGCGAGTCACTGTAGGTAACTGCGAACACCTCTTCGGCGCCGTCGAAGTACTCGCGGAACTTATCGAGCCGCCCGATCTGCTCACGGCGATAGTCGACGACGTCCCCCGTATCGCCGAACTTCACCTTCGTCTCGAACACGTAACCCATAATGCCAAGAGAATTGGACCTCCACTCGCATAAGCGTAGTAACCGGATACGGTGGAGTAGCGTCTTTCCTAAATCCGCACCGACGAAGAGGACTGTTGAACTACAGCCAAAGAGGAATCCTGCGAGGATTCGATGTGGTTTTGGACTGTCCTTTTTATCTGGATGATTGAGCAGGTTTCGTTTAGTAGGAAGAGCATCTTCTGAGTAAAAACAACCATGACGACGAGGTCCTGAATACCAGGGGTCATCGCTGACCATCGACGAATTGATGTTCTCCTTAGTGAATGCACCAAGGTACGGTTCAATAGCGTCGTAAGAACTCTACCCACCGAGTGCCATGACGAGCTGCGGACTGACGTTCTCCTCGACGAGCAGATGGTTGGCCCAGCACCGCCGGGGGTAGTGTGTACTCACGCGCCGGTAGTCATCATCGCCGTTCTCGTCGGCAGCTCGGGCGGCGGCGGCGTCCACCCAGTTCTATAGTGTACACTGGGACCTGTCGACGAGGCAGTCACGGTCGTCGATCTCGTTTACGTCAGCGTTTACGATTCGGTTGATGTGTGCCTCGAGGTCGAGCGGGACCCACGTCTCACGGTGCTTGCCGCCGTCGTACTCGCCGCTGGTGTCTTTCCCGCCGACGACTTCGAGCTTGTAGTGCCGACCGTCGCTCCGGCGAGAGACGTCGCACGGGCGGACGTCGAGGACTTCGGCGACGCGAAGCCCGCGGTCGCCCATCAGTCAGAGGGCGACTTCTTCGAGGCCCGACCGGCGTGCCGAGGTATCTCTCGGTACTCGTCGCGGGTCATCCAGACGTTCCAGGTGCCGTCCTTGTTCCGTTCGGTGCGCATGGTTGGTTCGCGTTCCTACGTAAAATCACGAAACTTCATTCTGTCGGCGCGATGGTCGGGTTCGCTGAGGCGGCGAGGTTCGCGGGGTTCGCGAGTGCGACCGTCGACGGACTTCACGCTTCTGTACAAGCACGGAACACGACCAATATCTGAAACGAATGAATGCAGTGTTCTGCTCTACTCGTCAGTCTCAATGCTGAACTCGTACTGCCCGCTGAACTCGATGTACGTCTCGCCGGTCATGGGGCGGGAAATCTTCACGGTCGCCGTGTCCGAGTACCCCTGGCCCATTATATCCACCCCCTCCCCATCCGGCGCGGCGTTGAGAGAGACGTGCATGTCGAGTTTGAACGTCCATTCGACGGAATTGCCTATGTCGGGGTTTATGTCCGTCTGGGCGAACCACTGCGCATCCTCGCGAAGCGAGACATCCATTTCGGACTGCACGGTACCCTGGTGGGGGGCAACGTCCGTGTACTCCTTCCGATCTCGAATGATGTCCCCGGAGTTCTTACCCTGGAATCTCAGTCCGCCCCCAACAGTGATGTGGCGAACGGCAGTTTCCTGCGATTTATACTCCGCAGTGAGCCCGCCCGTAAGCCGTATGTCAGTTACGGTCTCGTTCGGCCCAACTGTCTTGTCGACGCCGCCGAGTTCGATGCTTTGAAGCGTCAATTCGGCCGCGGACGCGGGCCGCGCCGCATGAATGCCGAGCGCGCCGAGGCCGCCGACGGTCGCGATGGTACCAGCGCCCTTCAGCGCGGTTCTTCGATTAACTCTCTGTTGCATAATGTTCCGTGGTACGAGTGCGCACCCACATTGTTACCCCATCGATATGCCGGAAAATGGTGGCTTATCTCACGAAATAGCACGCATCCACAGTGGATATCTCAGATACAGTGGACGCGTGTCGTACCTGTCTCGCGTCGCGGTAGACCTATCTTTGCGCTATCGCAATATCAAGCCTGCTTCGTCCTCACTTGCCCGACCTCCTGTTCTGAGTTCTGACTTAGTATCGCCTTCTCACCAATTTCCCGACGCTGGAACGTAATGTTAATTGTTTATAGCGTATCTTGCCCTTCCGAGAGTGGACTATTCTTGGAAGTGCTCAACCATCCTTCGTCGCTCACCGCACCCAGCACTCGCTTCCTAAAACAGATTACCCGTGAGTAACCTATTCTCGAGACCCGCCCTCTCTGAAGGTTTCGTTGATTTGGAAGGCGACTATAGATCTTCGGCAGATATTATCTCGATTAACGGATCGCCAGTGAGGTCTTCTATTATCGAACGAATTGCGTCTGAATTGGTGTCAGATATTATATCAGAGTCGATTGCAACCAGTACCGAAATTGAATGCCTATTAGAGATCTCTACTGCATCGACGATGATCTCGCAGTCATGGTTTATCTCAAGCTCTGACTCTATCCGCCTTTGTAGCTCCGGATTGGAGGACTTCGGGTAGGTTTGATCGACAATCTGATTGGGAATCTGATTGCGGAATAATTCGAAGTCTTGGACGCACCGACGGAGCTGGGAAAGCTGTTCCCGCTTTTCCATCTCGTACCAGCTCATCTGGATGTCCTTTCGGATGTGCTTTTTATCGTTGTCGCTGAGGTGAATATCTCGGGATAATGGGGCGTAATCCACCAAATCAGAGTCTGTCCCACGAAGAAATTTGACTACGTCCTCATACAATTCATGGCGTCGTTCACATAACCGGACGAACTCTCCCTCTGCCTTCCCCCCAATGACCGTATAGAAATCATCTCCTTCAAGGATTTTCGCTGATCCCCTGTCTGATTCGATGTTCTCGGGTAATTGAGTATATACATAGTTGACCAGAATTGAAGTGTCAAGATTCAGCTGCTTGCGATGATTCATGCATCCCTCTCCAGGCTTTCCTTTGTCAAATTATGCAAGTACGACGAGTAACCTTCTTTCAGACGTTTAGAGTGGGACCCTGCGTCCGGAAGTAAGCTTTCCTGCTTGGCTTGAGATTCCATCCGCTTTACCCGGGGGACAAATTCTCCGTGGAATGATTCGAATTCACGGACATGTTCGTCAATCAGGTGATGACTGTTTGGTCCTGTTGCAGTCCTGGCTGAGATATACAGCGCTGGGAATCGCCAGACCCCGTAGTAGAAGTAATCGTTTAGATCGGCAACCACCGCTTCTTGCGATTCAGATGGCGAATCAAGCTCCGTGAGACGCGCTAATATGTGTTCCAGGATATTAGTTGATTGTGATAATACGTCCATGAGGTCCTCGAACTTCTCGATACTGGCCAATTCGAGATGAAAGTCGGAAATAGAGAGCCTGAACTCCTGTTCTACGTCGTCCGTGATGGCACTTGCCGAATCAGCGTCGGTGAACTCCGCGAGACTTCGATTCTTGTTCTGGGTGGCGAGTGACTTACTGATCTCGGAGAGCTGTTGTCGGATGTTGGTGGATGAAATATACAAGTCGGTGAAATCGGAGGGCGATTCCGCCTTGTAAAAGTCCTTCAGGAATTCGTATCGGTTTGTATACCAGATATCACGAAGCTTGTAGTCTCCAAAGAACTCGGTTGACCGGAAAAATTCCCTGAATTTGTTTACATCATCGTCTTCTCCAGGATCTTGGAGGGCGTTCGGAGAATCAGCAGTGATCCGATTTACTGCACCATCGGGATCTCCAGCAACACGTGTATACGCTCCTTCTACATACCAGCTGTACGTAATCGGGAGATTGAATTCCTCGATCGCGAAATAGCACAGTTTCTCCTGTTCAAGGCGGGTTATTCGCCGGTCGAGGCTTTCGATTTCGTCCTCAATGGCGAGGTCAATTGCCCTCAAGACTTTGTTCGCAACCTCCCGTTCTTCATCATAGGGGGTTGACCCGAATTTATCTTGAGGTGACATAGGTACTGTTGTTCGATTTGACCGGTGATATGTGTTGTGAAGACGGTGCAGCCACTAGCGTACTGTTATCTTGACTACGCCTTCGATTTCTACTGACAAAGTAGTTCACCCCACATAGGGGTTAGGGGCGAGGACATCCAATTAATACCGATCAGGTTTCTATTTCCCATCGTTATCCCTCGCTCCGCTTGCAGCGTTCGGCGTAGTCGGTGATGGCGTCCGGAATGCTCTCTCCCGCGCCGACGTTGGTACTGCCGACTTCCTGTGCTTGGTATCCGCCATTTGTTTCTTTCACTCGAATCTGGAATATCTGACTGTTCCAGGTCATCATACGAGAGAGTTGTGGCGGTCCCGATGTAAGGGTGGGCCATGGGCGCGGTGAAAGTGAAAGTGAAGTTCAGTCGAGGGACTGTCGAATGGCCTTCGACGTCGACGGGCCGATGCCGTGGACGTCCTTGATCTCCTCGCGGCTGGCTTCGCGCAGCTCGTCGAGCGTGCGGAACCGGCGGGCGATGATCGCGCTGGTGTCGGGGCCGATGCCGTCGATGCATTCGAGACGCTGGCGGGTCTCCTGGGCGCGGTCGTCGAGTTCGAGCGCGACGCGGTCCTCGAACTCTTCGGGCGTGAGGTCGCCGGCGACGTACTGATCTCGGAGGTCGTCGACGGGGTCTGTCTCATCTGTGTATCGTTTCTCGAACCACGAATAGAGGAGCAATAGGGGAAACGCGAGGAGCACGCCGAGGCCGGGTTCGGGCTCGCCAAATCCGTGATTGAGCGGTATCACGGCCGACCACCTGCGAGGATGACATCGAGATTCGACAGCGTGAGCCAGCCGCCGGCGAGTATGAACGCGAGCGGGATGGCGAGGCAGACGGTACGCACGCGGTCCTCGTCGACGTCGAAGTCGGCGGCCATGGCGATGAGGATTGCTGGTAGTAGAGCCACGCGAGGCCGAACGTGAGCGCCTTGACGGCGGCGTGGCCGGCCTGCCCCGACCGCTGGATCACGGTGTTGACGAACGGCGTTGCTTCGACGGCGTGCGCGGTCTAGTAGCCTGCCCAGGTCGTCGCGAGGTCGCCGACGCCCCACGCGAGAATCGCGACGATCCAGAGCGACGGTGCGATGACGTCGCGCCGCAGCTCGCCGAGGTCGACGCGAGTGTTCGATATCGTCACGTCCGTCATCGTCCGCGGAACACCCCTTGATTTTCTCGCCAGATTCGGGTTCGCCACCATTTTCGGGGGTCGGTCGAGGGGCGGGTGTCCGGAAAATCGTGCCCAAAGGCCCCCGTATAGTATATACTATAATGTCGGGGTGGGGGTGGGTGGTGGTGGACAGGGACGCGTGCGGGCGCCGTCATGCGGGATCACCATCTGGCGCGTCCTCCGGGTCTCGATGCTGTCCGTCCTTCCACTCGCGGACGCGGTCGCCGACCCAGCTCTTCGGTTTCTCCATGAGTCTGTTGCTGTGCTGGCCGTTCTCTCTGGTGTCCGCTATCTCGCGATAGCCCATGCCGTCGTCTATCCACGGCTTCGTGGCGGGAATGGCGGTCATGATAGCCTCGTCTCGGCGGACGTCATCGACGTCGACGCTGTCCTCCTCGTCGTCATCGTCGAGGACGACGTCGAACTTTGAGGCCTCGTGCTGGCTGTAGGACTCGCGGGTGTTGGTGAGGCCCTTGTACTCGCCGATCTTCGACTTCTCGTCCTTCCCGCCGGGCGACTCGTAGAGGACGGCTTTGCCGGGGTCGGCGCGACTGGGCTTCTGGATGATGAGGGTGGCGAGGCGGCGGATGTCGGCCGCGGTCTTCATCTCGGTGTGCCCGACGATGAGGAGTGATCCGCGCTTGGCGTAGGGGCCGTGTGCGCCCTCCTTCTTGCGGATGAACGTGGCGCGGTCGACGAACTGTTGGGCTTTCTTCGAGTCGGCACCCTCGCCGGAGAGGTTCTGGTTGGACTCGTCGACGACGCCGAGGGTCTGACCGTCGACGCCGGCCATCGCTTCGAGCATCTCGACGTCCATAGAAACGACGCCGTCGAAGCCGTCCCAGCTCGTGTTCCCGAAATGTAGCCGCCGGTAGGACGCCCCAAGCGCGGGCGGTGTCGAGCGTGGTGGCTGTCTTCCCGGTGCCGGGCGGGCCGACGATAAGGGCGACGCAGCCCTCGTCGGCGAGGCGGTCGACGATCTCCACCATCGTGTCGTTCGCGTCCTGCTCGTGGCCCGTGAGGCCGACGATCCCCTGAAGTTCGCTGGCGTTGCCGTCGCCGAGGGCGTGGTCGGCGGTGCGGGTGGCCGCGCTGCGGATGACGTTCGCGGCGAGCTTAGTGTCGAGGAAGTTCTTCCCGTGTTGCTGGTAGAGGCTGCATCGGTAGTTGACCAGTCGAGGACGCGGCCGTCGCGGGTGTAGCCGGCGTACTCGGTGCTCATGCCGCACCACCAAACCCGGCGCCGCCAACGATGTAGAAATCTCAGGAGGGGCACTGTCAGGCAGCTCTTCGCAGTCGCACTCCTCGTTGGCCTTGACTTCGTCGCTGGTGGTCGTGAAGTCGTCGAGGGTGCTCACGCAACCATCCCGTGTCTGCTACGGGATTCGACGGCGGGCGCGGCCCAGCAATATAGTTGCCATTCCACTCACGTTTGGACGGTAAGTGAGAGGACCGGGAATCACCGGAAAGCGTACCAGTCTGCTTGGAAACGCCGAGGGAGAAGGTCCGCCCGGGGAGAACGGTTTGAACTCACTTCGACCCGTGTTCGAAAAGCCATGAACCCCCAGTGAACACCGCATGAACCCCCTCGAACACCACGCGAATTACTTCGAACGCAACTCTGAACTCCACTCGAACCGCCGTGAACGCACCCTCGAACACCAGGTGAATCGCTTTGAACGCTCCCGAAAACACCCCGCGAACCCCTACTTCGAACCCTCGGTGTTCAGACGCTATAGGTCCACACATGGGAGGCTACGCCTATCCACGAACTTCCGTTCCGAACGAGTCTGTTCCATGGAATCCCCCGTCTCCCCCCGTTGGTAGTCCGTCGCGCTAGGAGCTGATGGGTCGAGGCAGCCTCGAAGCGAGAGAAGCACTTGCCGTCCCGATTCTCCGGATTCGAACCGGGGTCGATGCAACGTCCTCCATTCGTTCAGCGAAAATCCAGCTTGCTGGAACGTAGGTTGAGCAGCTATGACAGGAACCCAAACTCCCATAGTATTCTATCCGGGTACGTCGTGTCGACTTCCGCTTGAACACCCAGGTCCCTGTATCTCGTCTTGGAGACGGGCTTCTACTCTCAACATCTGCAACGAAGGCTACATCCGCTTTGAACGCCCCTATGTCGCAACATCACGGGGGTGAACGTCCGAGAGCGCGAATCCGAATACATCACCAGCCGCTGCAAAGATCCATCTTGCCTCTGACCACGAATAGGGGGTACCTTTGACGGATCCCTCAGGCAGTAGTGGACACTGGAAGCGGGGTAGGCATTGTAGGTCAGCGATGTCTTGGTTGTCCTCTCGCTAAAGATGATTTGCCGAACCGGAGAGGAAGGACTACGATTCAATTCACTCCTTACTCGCCCAACTGATGGACAGGCCGGATATATTCGCAGGTATCGGACTGAGTGAGACGGTTGATGAATATATCGATACAGTTTCGGTTTCACCCACCGACCACTGATGGTCGAGCGTGCAATCCATCCTCAACTCCGGTCGCTGTTCGAAACCATATGTTCAGTTACACTTAGATACACTCATGGTAATCCCTCACGCAAATTCGATAAAATGGTCGATCTCCTCATCAGAAGTGGGACGGTCGCGACGCAGAACGAGAAACGAGAAATCATCGACGATGGCTCCATAGCGGTTGACGAGGGCAGAATCGTCGAAGTGGGTCCCACGGAAACGGTCGCGCCCAAGTACGACCCCGGCCAAACGATCGAAGCTTCGGGAGACGTGGTCTTGCCTGGGTTCGTCATTCCACACGCGCACGTGTCTGATATTCTTCTCCGAGGTGGCGTCAGTCGAGATCGGTCGATCCACGACTGGCTGTTCAACGTGAAAAAGCCCGGCGTCCACGCGATGACCCCCGAAGACCACGAAATCGCTGCCGCACTCTACTGCACGGAGGCCATTCGAGCGGGGGTCACGACGTTCGTGGAGCTCCCGGAAGCCATCCTCATGGGCAGCGAGGATTTCGAGGAGATCGTCGAAAAGAAGATGGCGGTCTACGAGGCCGCTGGGCTTCGGAACGTGTACGCCGCTACCTTCAGGGACAACGACGACGTCGGCGCAGAATTCGAACGGTTTATCGGGCGATTGCTCAGGAAGGAACCGGAGGTAAACCACGTACCGCCGACGTATTCGCTCGTCGAAACCGCAGATGCGCTCGAGAGAATAACCGAACTCATCGAGGAGTATCATCGAGAAGCAGAAGAGGGCCGACAGAGCGTTTGGGTTGCTCCGGAACACGTCTGGACTGTCACCCCAGAGGGCTTCGAACGCTCCTACGACCTCGCCGAGGAGTACGACGTGATGACGACCACGCACGTCTCCGAAACGTTAGAGGACGACTCCGCGATGATCTCTAACGTCGAGTACCTGGAGAGCGTCGATTATCTCGGTGAACGGGCGCTGTTAGCTCACTGTGTCCACGTCGATGAACGGGACATGCGTCTGTTAGCAGCTACAGATACGAAGGTAGCGCACAACCCGCTCACCAATCTTTCGCTGGGGTCCGGATTCGCTCCAGTTCCAACGATGGTGAATTACGGAATCACGGTCGGGATGGGGACAGACAATCCGAGCGCAAACGACTTGGTGAATCCCCTCAGCGACCTACGGGTCGCGACGCTCATCCAGAAGGCGGTTCGGTTGGATGCGGGAGCGCTCACTGCGGAACAGACGTTGGAGATGGTTACTATCGAGGGTGCACGGGCGATTGGGCGAGAAGACGAACTCGGTTCGATCGAGGAAGGGAAACGCGCAGATGTCGTCTTTCTCGATACAGATCACGCTCATCTCACGCCCCAGCAAGAGGTCGCTCCCACGGTCGTTACTCAGACTCAGGGACACGAAGTTCACACAGTCGTGTGCGATGGAAACGTGATCATGGAGGACAGGGAAGTCGAGTTCGCAAACGAACAGTATCCGAACTTGCTGGAGTCCGCGCAGACCGCAGCGGAAGCAGTGACAGATCGCGCCGGTCTATCACACCTCGTTGACGGATGAGTTCAGGGCGTAGGCAAGGGATTTGCAAAAAGAACAAATCGAAACTCCAGAGAACCTGAGTCCGCGCTTGTCTGGGTTAGAGTCCCACGTTGACGTGCTGTTCGAACGCGTGGGCGGCCCGTAACGCGGTTACGTCGTCGTAGTGAGGGGCGACGAAGAGCAGACCGACGGGGAGTCCATCGGCGGTTCCTGCTGGGACCGAGATGCTCGGGTGCCCGGTCACGTCGAACGGCGAGGTATTGTGAGTTCGAGTCCCGGTCTGGGCCTTCAGCACGAGGTCTTTCGGCCCCTCGATGTCTCGATCGGCCTCGAACGCCGTAATTGGCGAAGTTGGAAGCGCCAGAACGTCAACGTCCGACAAGGCGTCGTCGTACTGGCGGCTCAGTTTCCTCGTGAGGTTCCGTGAGATGGCGTGATAGTATCCATAGTACTCCTCCATGAGGTACTCCCCCATCACGAGGAGGAACTTGTACGTAGCTGGGAACTCGTCTCCGCGGCCGCGGCGCGCCGTGGCGAACGCCTGCTGGAACGCCGTATCGTAGTGGCCCGCTACGAAATGACCGACACCGTCGTCTCGCGTAAGCGCTGCAATCGATTCGGGGACCACCCCCCGCCAGATGAGAGCCCCATCGTCGTGGAGTGGGACGGACGCGTCTCGAACCTCTGCTCCTTCAGCTTCGAATGCCTCGAGCGCGTTCTTGACTTGATCGTCGAGTTCTTCCTCGACGCCTATGAACCCCTCTTCGAGGACACCAACCGTGATGTCATCAGGCGTCGTGCCGAGTGTCGCAGCGTATTCGTCGGGTTCTCGACCATCTTGTCGTGGATCGAGTCCATCGGGGCCGGCGATGGTGTCGAGCATCAGTGCTGCGTCCTCTACCGTGTTCGTCATCGGACCCAGGTGATCGAAGGAGAACCCCATCGGGATGGCTCCCGTATAGGGAACCAATCCGTGGGTCGGTTTATGGCCGACGCACCCGCAGAACGCCGCTGGTACTCGAATCGATCCGGCTTGGTCCGTTCCGAGTGCGATGTCAGCGTTCCCGTTGATTACGGCTACTGCACTCCCTCCAGAGGAGCCACCGGCTAGGTAGTTATTATCGCGTGGGTTGTAGATGGGACCGGTTGCGGAGAGATCGGCGCTTCCAGAGACGGCCATGTCGCTCATGTTTGCTTTGGCGACGATGTCCGCGCCAGCGTCGAGTAGTCGCTCGACAGCGGATGCGTCATATTTTGGAATGTACCCCTCGAAAACATTCGAGCCCGCAGTCATTTCGATACCGGCTACGGCGATGTTGTCCTTGACAGCTACTTCGTAGCCTGCGAGGGGCCCGTCGTCGGCTCCTTCGACCAAGCATTCGGTGACGATTGCGTTGTCTGGATCGGCGTCTATAGAGGGAGGCCCGTGCGATTCCCGGACGGTTCGAGTGAGCGTTCGTTCGGGTTCGTGGAGGGACCGAAGTCGTTCGAACGCCTCGACCTGCCCGGTAATGAGGTCGACGAATGCTTCGACTTCCTCTTCAGAAAGATCGAGGTAGTATTGCTCCGCGAGCTCTCTGACCGTTTGAGCCGACGGCGGACGAAAGCGTGCGTTGGGAACATATGGCATGGGTTGTCCCACAGGAACTGGGAATATAAATCTTCACCAAGTCAACCGAGGAACAAGCATCTCACTCTAGGTCTGTGAAGTCTGTTCACTGCAGATTTTATTCTCTAACTCATCTAATAATAAATTTTATATTTCATCGGCCCAGCGGAAATGTTATTCTACAGAAGTTTTAATTGACCCGCCCCCAGACAGTCTATAGCATGCCAGACAGACTCTCACAAATGAGGAGGCGGAAGCTAGTGGCCGCCATAGGCGCAGGGGGCATATCGGGTATCGCTGGCTG
Source organism: Halorubellus sp. JP-L1 (assembly GCF_011440375.1). NCBI lineage: Archaea > Methanobacteriati > Methanobacteriota > Halobacteria > Halobacteriales > Halorubellaceae > Halorubellus > Halorubellus sp. JP-L1. Next base: position 185,674 of record NZ_JAAOIR010000002.1, on the reverse strand, counting down.
TCTAAGCGGTGACAATGAGGGTGACGGTGACGGCTCTGACGGTGACACGGCTTCTGAAGGCACCGATTCGACGAATGGGGGAGGATCGACAGAAGGGGACGGGACGGTGAAGGTGGCCTGGATATACATCTCCCCAGTCGGCGATCTCGGCTTCGCGGCTGCCCACGAGAGGGCCCGGAATGCGCTTGAAGAGGAGCACGATTGGATTGAGACGAACTCCTCGGAAGAAGTCGCACCGCCGGACATCGAATCGACGCTACGAAACTACGCCTCACAGGGGTACGACGCCGTTTTCTCCACTAGCGTCGAATATCAGGATGCGGTTGTCACCGTCGCCGAGGACAATCCCGACATGGCGTTCAATCAGTTGCTCTCGACCGTTACGGAAGACAACGTCGGTTCCTATTACGTGAGAAATTACCAGAGTAGGTTCCTACAGGGTGTTGCAGCAGGAATGGTGACCGAGTCCGATACCATTGGGTTCGTGGCTTCGTTCCCGATACCGGTGACGCTCCGAATGATAAACGCTTACGCACTCGGCGCTCGACTCGTCAATCCGGAAGCGACGACGTTAGTTAGATTCACGAGTGCGTGGTTTGCCCCACAGGATGCGAGCCAAGCAGCGCAGTCGATGATAGACGAAGGTGCGGACGTCCTTACGACCATCATGGATTCGACGGCTACAGTGAAGACTGCGAATGATAACGGTGTCTGGGGCGGCGGTGCGTTCGTGTCCCAAGCGAATGCCGGCGGAGAGAACTACCTGGCTTCGGCGATCATCAACTGGAACGAGTTTTACGAGCCCGAACTCGAGACGGTCAGGAACGACTCCTTCGAAGGCGACTGGTACTGGGGCGGCATGAATGATGGGATCGTCGCCCTCGACGAGTGGGGGCCGTCGGTCCCACAGGAGGTCAAGGACCGTGTGGAGGAGGAGAAACAGAATATCATCGACAACGACCACTACGTCTGGAAGGACAGCAAGTTCTCTGGGTGGAACGACGAGAGATTGTTTAACGAGATGTCCTCGTACGTGGAAGGCGTCGAGGGGGAAGTACCTTCGTAGCGACGCAGGTCTCGAGCTCCATTGCTTCTCTGCTCAGCAGAGTCTTGTAATATCGCCCCAGACCAAGCAATAGGTTCAAATTTTAAAGTTAAAAGTAGATAGTTCTATTATAGCGGCCCTTTTTCGAGTTCAGTTCTAATGGTTAGTATCCCAACCGATAGGATTATGACGGTTCAAGAAGAGGAGCAAGGTACACGATGACATACCGCATTGGGACCGACGTTGGTGGGACGTGTACCGACTCAGCTATCATGGACGAGTCGGGCCGAGTCGTCATCGGGAAAGATCTCACCACATATCCGGACTTCTCCGGCGGGATCTTCAACTCCCTCGAGGATGCGACCGGGAAAATGGACGTCGGCTTCGACGAGCTCATTCAGGACACGTCGTTGTTCCTTCACGCCACGACGGTCGGAGAGAACACGCTCTTCGAGCGAGAAGGGGCCCAAACCGGCTTGCTGACCACGAAGGGATTCGAGGAAACGTTGCACGCAACTCGGGGAGGATATGGTCGGTGGTCCGGGCAGTCGTACGAGGAGACGAAGGACGTCGTGATGAGCAACAAGGTCGAGCCGCTCATCCCGATGGAGAACATCTCGGGACTGTCGGAGCGAGCCTATCGCGACGAAGTCGTCGAACCGCTCGACGAGTCGGAGGTCAGAGAAGCTGTGGATTCGTTCGCCGACCAGGGAATGGAGGCTATCGCTTGTTGTTTCGTCTGGTCGTTCCAATCGCCCGAACACGAGCGCATGGTTAAACAAGTCGTTCAGGACGAATACCCGGAGATTCCAGTATCGATATCGAGCGACGTGTCACCCTCGATGGGCGAATACGAGCGCACCGCGACGACGGTTCTCAACTCATACTTGAAGCCGGCGACCGAACAGTACCTCGAAAGTCTCCAGAAGAAACTTCACGAAACGGGGTTCTCGGGGACGATGCTCCTGATGTTCTCACATGGGGGTTTGGTCTCGCGGAAAGACGCTGTGGAACAGCCCATTGGACTCATCGAGTCGGGGCCAGTCAGCGGCCTCATCGGGAGTCGATTCATCGGTGAGCAGACCGGGCGGAACAACATCATTTCGACCGACATGGGTGGCACGACGTTCAAGATGGGCGTCATCCGAGAGGAACGCATCGAGTATGCCGAAGAGCCAATGGTCGGACGCCACCACTACCAGTTCCCCAAGCGCGACGTCCATTCGATTGCGATGGCGGGGGGGAGCGTCGTCTCCATCGACGAGGAGACCAACGTCCCACAGATTGGCCCCGAGAGCGCCGGGTCTGACCCAGGACCAATCTGCTACGGGCAGGGCGGAGAGAAGCCGACGATCACCGACGTGGACCTCATCCAGGGCTACTTCGAACCGGACTTCTTCTTGGGAGGCGACAAAGAGATGGCTCCCGAGAAAGCGTACGACATCTTCGAAGAGAAGATAGCGGATCCGCTGGGACGGTCGGTGACGGACGCCGCCGCGGACATCTACAAGCTGGCGAACTCGATGATCGGCGACCTCATTCGCGAGACCACCGTCGAGAAGGGTATCGACCCCCGGAACTTCACTCTCTCCGCGATCGGTGGCGCAGCCGGGATGCACGCTGCCTCGTACGCACGAGAATTGAACATCCCCGAAGTGATCATTCCCCACACTGCTTCGGTCCATAGCGCGTTCGGGCTGTTATCGACGGACGTCACGCACCTCTATTCCGACGTCACGCAACTTCAGCCACCGTTCGACGTGAACGAGATTAACGAGGTGTTTGACGACCTCGAAGCGGAAGCCACGGAGAAGCTGACCGGCGAAGGATTCGACGAGCACGATATTCGACTCAACCGGTCGATCAGTATGCGGTACCAGCGTCAGGTCCACGAGGTATTGACGCCGGTGGAGGCAACGGGAACCCTCGACGAAGATGATCTCGAAGCGGTATTAGGTCGGTTCGAGGACCTCTACGAACAGCGTTACGGGAAAGGCTCCGCGTTCAAACAGGGCGAGGTGGAAATGGTGGAATTCCGCGTCCGAGCGGTCGGATCGCTCGCCACGCCAGAACCACACCAACACGAGAAATCCAGACAGGACCCGGAGACCGCGAAGCTCCGAGAGAAGGAGATGCACTTCGAGCCCGCTGGTGGTCTAGTCGACGCACCGGTGTACGACTTCACGGAAATCCAGCCTGGCTTCGTCGCAGAGGGTCCAGGCGTCATCGTCACCCCCGTGACGACGATCGTCGTGAACCCGGGTGACGAGGCTCGTATGGACCGCTATAAGAACGTTCGAATCGACATAGGAGGATCCGACCAATGAGCACTCGCGACGGCGACGAAGGAATCGACCTACAGATTCGGGACGTGGATCCGGTAACGTTCCAGATAATCAAGCACCGCCTGTTCCGCGTTACTGACGAGGCCGTAAAGGCACTCAAGCGAGTGTCGGGGACGCCGGTTACCAACGAGGGACACGACCTCATGGTATCGTTGTATACGAAGGACGGGAAGCTATTGACGGGCGGTGTTGGCTTCCTTCACCACTACATCGGTGCATCGAGAGCTGTCGAGGCTATCATCGACAGGTTCGGTGGCGACATCGAGGAGGGCGACATGTTCCTCCTCAACGACTCGTACACCGCTGCCCTCCATCCGCCGGACGCATACATCATCAATCCGATATTCCACGAGGGGGAACTGATGGCCTTCTCCGCGAGCTTCGTCCACGTCAACGACATCGGATCGGTGGATCCCGGCGGGTTCTCGCCGAATTCGACGTCGGTCTACCACGAGGGGTTCCAGACGCCCGGCCTGAAGTTCATGGAAGAAGGAGAGATCAGGGACGACATCCTCGATACGCTCCTGAACATGAGCCGCGATCCGGAGATGGTCGAATTAGATATCCGGTCACAGATAGCGGCGAACAACGTCGCAACGGACCGGATGCAGGGAATGTTCGAAGAGCACGGACCCGAGACGGTCGAGACGGTCTCCGAGCAGCTCATCGAACAATCCGAAGCCAAGTTCCGGAAGCGGCTTTCTGAGTTACCCGACGGGACCTGGCAAGCGCGCCAGTATCTCGACTCCAAGCCCGAAGACAAGATCTTCACGGTCGACGTGACTCTCACGAAGGAAGGCGACGAGATGAGCTTCGACTTCGAGGGGACCAGCGAACAGAGCGAGTACGGCCTCAACTGTTCGTACTGGACGGCAGTTGGCGGTCTTACTGCGCCCATCTTCCCGTTGCTCTGCTACGACATCACCTGGAACGATGGCATCTTCAATCCAATCGAGGTAGAGGCACCCGAGGGCACCATCGTCAACGCTCAAAGGCCGGCACCAATTTCGATCGCGACGGTGGCAACGCTCCAGACGTGTAACAACCTCGGGACGCTGACCTCGTCGAAGTTGCTCGGGGCGAGCGAGGAGTACAAGGAACGGGCGACTGGCGTTTGGCACGGTGCTCACTGCGTCGCCCAGATCAACGCCGAATTCGAGGGCGGAGGGACCGTCATCGACATGCTGACAGACACGTTCGGCGGTGCCGGAGGCGCCCGAGGACATAGCGATGGCGTCGATCTTGGTGGAGAAGTCCCGAACTTGGTCGCCAGGTGGGGGAACGTCGAACGGCACGAAAGCATCCTCCCCCTGATGTACCTGTATCGGTACTTCGTTTCTGACTCCGGCGGTCCCGGAGAGAATCGCGGCGGGGTCGGCCACGAGTTCGCGGTCACGCCGGTCACCGAAGAGGGGATCGACGAGATCAATTCCATCACGTTCGGACGCGGTACTGACGTCCCACCCTCTACCGGCGTGTTCGGGGGCTACCCCGGCTGTACGTCGGACTATTCGGTCTTCCGGGATACCGACCTTTGGGACGACGATACTGGCTTCCCCCTCTCGAATCACGAGCTGAACGCAGCTGAGCAAGAGGACGCAACGTGGGGAACGCGTTCGTTCGGTATGGACGACGTATTCTATCTCCGTTACACAGGAAGCGGAGGGTACGGCGATCCTCTAGACCGCGATTCAGACAGCGTCGCCGAGGACGTCGCCGACGGGAAAATCACCCCGGAGGTGGCACGCGACATCTATGGCGTCCCCGTCACCGAGCAAGGAGATATCGATGGCTCGGTCGAAGAACGCCAAGAAGCGATTCGGGAGCAGCGCGTAGACGACCCCAATCATTCCCCAACGGTCGACTTCGCCGACACCAGCCAGACCGAACTCCGTCTCGGCGCAAACTTGACCGTCGTCTCCGCCGACGAGGAGCGGTATACGGCCTGCGAGTCGTGTGAGACGGTGCTTGCACCCGTCAGTGAGAACTGGAAAGACGCTGCTTCCGTTACGGAACGAGACCCGACAGCGGCTGGTCCATTCCGTGAGAGTCACGACGACTTCCGGTTCCGACAGTTCAGCTGTCCATCCTGTGCAACCCTACTGGATACCGAAGTAGCGTTGGCAGACCAACCATATCTCGAGAGTCGACTGCACTGACGTCGCGGGCCACAACGCGGCCCCCTTTCTCATGAATACCACTCACAGCCGACGACACGAACCATGACAGAGAACACGCTACTCGAACTGCGCGATATCGTGAAGACCTTCCCGGGAGGAGTAACTGCTAACGACGGAGCCGATCTGACCGTCGAACGAGGGGAGATCCATGGGCTTCTCGGGGAAAATGGTGCCGGAAAGAGCACGCTGATGCGTACGCTCTATGGCCTCTACTCGCCCGATTCCGGCGAAATACGGCTTCGGGGAGAACCGGTCCGAGTCTCGTCACCGGAACGAGCGATCGATCTTGGAGTCGGGATGGTTCATCAGCACTTCATGCTCATTCCTCGACTATCGGTGGTAGAGAACGTCATCGTCGGCCAGCGGGAGCCAGCTGGACTCTTCCAACGCGACGAAGAGGGATTCGGACAGTTCCTCCAGTCGAGATTCGCACAATCAATCGGGAGCCGATTTAGTATCGGGAGGGAACCAGCGAGACAACGTATCAGAGCTCTCAACGAGGAATACGGACTCGACGTTGACGTCGATGCGACCGTCGGAAACTTGGACGTAGGACAGCAACAGCGCGTCGAAATACTGAAAGCGCTGTACCGAGACGTCGACCTCCTCATTCTGGACGAACCCACTGCCGCACTTACGCCACGGGAATCCGAGCAGCTCTTCGCGACCCTACGACGCCTCGTCGACGATGGGCTCAGCGTCATATTCATCACGCACAAGCTCGACGAGATCACTTCGATAACGGATCGAGTTACGGTGCTGAAGGACGGACAGACGGTGGGAACCGTCGAAACAGCAGAGACAACCCGATCCGAGCTTGCGGAGATGATGGTCGGACGAGATGTCGTGTTCAAGGTTGACAAGGACCGGCGGGAACAGGTTGGCGATCCCATACTGAGTGCCCGTGGAATAACGGCAGACGATGACCGAGGACAGCAAGCACTTCACGAGGTGGACATCCGCGTTCATGCGGGCGAAATCGTTGGTATCATCGGGGTGAGCGGAAACGGCCAGCGAGAACTCGTCGAGTGCCTTGCTGGAGAACGCACGCCAACTGACGGCGAGATCTCTGTCAAAGGAGAGCCGATGACCGAACGAGGTCCTCGAGCGTTCCTCGAGGCCGGTCTCGCCTATATCCCTGAAGATAGGCTCGAGAACGGCTGTGCTCCGGGGTTATCCGTCGCACAGAATGCCATTCTTCGGGATTATCATTCGTCTCGATTCGATAGCGATGGACTGTTGCCGTTTCTCGATTCCGAAGCCATCCGCGAGTACGCGAGCCAGCTCGTCGAAGAGTTCGACATTCGTGTCGGCAGTCTGAATACGAGAGCCGGGGAGCTCTCCGGAGGGAATCTGCAGAAGCTCATTCTCGCCCGTGAGCTCTCCCGGGATCCAGACGCGGTAGTGGCGCATCATCCTACCCGGGGTCTCGACGTCGGCGCAATCGAATACGTCCGAGAACTCCTCTTAGAGCAACAACAGGAGGATACAGCCATTCTACTAGTCACGGAGTCGCTTGACGAAGTGCTAGACATGAGCGACCGCATTCTAGTCATGTACGAGGGCGAACTCGTGTACGAGACGACGCCCGACCAAACGGACCGACAGGATCTCGGCCTGTACATGACTGGTGGGGGCGCCTCAAACTCGGAGCGAACCGCTGCTGTCGCCGATGGGGAGGGAGAACGATGATAAATGTAGACGTCACGCCCCGCAAGGAAACGCCTCGATGGCTCCAGTTGTTAACGCCAGTAGCCACGATCTTCGCTGCACTAGTCGTTGGAGCTGTCCCTCTGGTATTCAGCGGCTTCAACCCAATAAACGCGTACGAGATCGTTCTCCTGCAACCACTTTCGACTCCCGCGGGACTTACTCAGACATTGGTCAAAGCGGTCCCACTCACGCTCGCCTCGTTGGCCGTGTATTTACCGATGCGGGCCGGGCTCTGGAACATCGGCGCGGAAGGACAGATCTACGTCGGGGGCATCGTAGCTACCTGGGTAGCTCTCAATATCAACGCCCCGACCGGTATCATGCTCGTCCTCGTCGTACTCGGTGGTGCATTTGGAGGAGGAATTTGGGGATTCATCCCAGGGTGGCTACGGGCCAAATGGGATGTAAACGAGATCATCGTCACGCTCATGATGACGTTCATCGCTGTCTCGATCAACGATTACATGGTACATGGCCCGATGCAAGGTGGACGAGCGGGCTATCCAGCGAGTGAAATGATCGGAGAAGCCGCACAATTGCCCAGCATTCCCGGGACTGGCGTGCACCTCGGTATCGTCCTTGCCGTCCTGGCTGTCGTATTCGTCTACGTCCTGTTGAAGCAGACTCGGTTCGGGTACGAGGCGACGGTACAGGAATCTAACCCTCGCGCAGCGTTCCATGCGGGCATCAGCGACTACCGCGTCTTCGTCACGGTCATGGTACTCGGCGGCGCTTTGGCCGGGATCGGAGGCATGGCTGAGATTGCTGGCTCTCAACACAGGCTGCTGGCGAACTTCTCACCAGGATATGGCTTCACTGCGATCGCTATCGCGCTCCTGGGTCGCAATAGCGCGTTCCACGTACTACTTGCGAGCCTCTTCTTTAGCGTCCTGTTCGTCGGAGCAGGGTTCATCAGCGTGCAATTGAACGTTTCTGCTGCCCTCGTCGAGATTATTCAAGCGCTTATCATTCTCTTCCTCCTGACCGCAACGTTCTTCCAGCAGTTCGAAGTGTCACTCGAACGTTCCGCCGTTGGCGGGGAGGCGGTCTGAATGGCCCCGTTTGCCACGACGGTTCTCGATGCGACGATTGCTGCCGCGACCCCACTATTACTGGGAGCGCTCGGCGAACTCATCAACGAGCGAGCTGGAATTCTCAACCTCGGGATGGAAGGGATGATGTTAGTCGGTGCACTCACCGGCTTCGCCGTGACGAACGTCACCGGCAACCCGTATCTCGGGCTCCTTGCTGGCGCAGGCGCCGGCCTCGCATTCTCCTTGATCCACGCGGTACTCACCGTCTCGTTCAAAGCAAGTCAAGTAGTCAGTGGGATCATGCTCTCGCTCTTGGGCATCGGTCTAACCGACTACTTCGGGGCGGCATGGACTGCCAAGTCCATTACTGGCTTCAATGACGTCATCGTCCCCGTAATCGGTCCGGTGCTCGTACAGGTTCCAGTCATAGGACCTGTGCTCTTCAGAAATACCGTTCCAGAATATATAGCGATCGCATTTGTTCCTCTCGTATGGTATTTTCTCCACCACACCAACATCGGACATGAAATCATCTCCGTAGGCGAAGACCCAGCGACTGCCGATACCATGGGCGTCTCCGTAGTTCGAACCCGTTACCTGGCGATACTCCTCGGTGGCGCACTTGCGGGGGCAGCAGGAGCAACCCTCTCGTTAGCTGTCCTCAAGCTCTGGGTCGGTGATATGGTCGCCGGACGCGGTTGGATCATCGTTGCGCTCGTCATCTTCGCCCAATGGCGGTCTGTGCGCATCCTGCTTGGAGCATACCTATTTGGGGTCCTGAGCGTTCTACAAATCCGATCCCAGGCGTTCCAGTTCTCCGGCATCGACATTCTCGGGATAAACCTCGACCCGGTACTAGGCGTCATCACCAATCCATCCATACTAGCTACGGCTCCATACGTCGCGACGATACTCGTCCTCATTTTCGTCTCGCGAGGCGCAACTAGAGAGAGCCTGGGGGCACCCGCTGCCTTCCTCCAACCGTACGTTCGCGAATCTGAATGAGGTCGATAGCTCTGAATCTTCTGCGCTCTTCCCTTTCTATAAAGGACGAAGGCCAAAACCTCGAAGAGAGAGGAGAAGAAGCCGAACGGGCCGCAGCCGAGGCAACCGGCTAACAAACCTACCGACCGGTCCAGAAGCATATTTCTCAACATCTTGTTTGATTCGATCTACAGTACCGGTTCAAACACGTTCGAAGCGATTCGAACGTCCTTGATTCTCGGTGAACTGCCTCGAACACCCTGTGGTATGCTGTGGAACGAGCCTGAACATCCTCCGGACCACGTTCGAGATAGTGTGAACCCGCCGGGAACACGGAGCAGAATCCCCCGAACACCGACCAAACTCTTCGAACGCTAGCTCGAACCCCAGCCTGAACGGCCTTGAACCCTAGCTTGAACGGCCCTAAACCCCACCTGAACACCCTATGAATCGCTTCGAACGCCCCTGAAACATCGCGCGAACACCCCCTAAAACCCCCCGCGAACGCCCGCTTCGAACCCCTGGTGTTCGGACGCTATAGGTCTATACAGGGTGCGTGACGTGAGTATTCACGAACAGTCACCATCAAGGAAGACCCACTCAGGATTCCAGTAGTGCATCCTCTGGGACTCCGTTGAGACCAGGAACGGATGGGCCCTGGAAGCTCCGAGGGAGAACGGTGCGCCACGTCACTAGTCGACGTGTTCGAACCAGCGCTTCTTCGTCGAAAGTGCCGTTGTCGGACGATCTCAGCTGTGTTCGAGGACTGTGACGTAGAGAGCGGCAGGCGTATTCACCCGGCTCGCTCGACCATCTACGCGTCGATGAGAGCAATCAGAATGATCGTCGGGGGTCGAACGCGACCGTTCACTCGGGCGCTATGCCGCCCGTCTCGAGCAGTTGGCCGGCGAGCGCACCAACCTCATCCTCGCGCTCGGCCAGATTCTGGAGCGTCTCGCTGTGCTCCAAGATGCACTCGTAAATCTGCTCACCGCAGGATCGACACTCGAACACCTTCCCGCCCTCGCGGAAGACGTCGCTGCTTTCGCAACTCGGGCAAGACCAGTTCGCACGGTCGCTGCTCGCCATCCTACGCGACCCCCCTGGCGTCGCCATCAGCCTCGGTCTCGTCATGACCGCATCTCCGTGACTCGTGTGTACCCGGACGTGAGTCGAGCCCTTTCGAGAACGTAGTGGGTCTCGACGCGGATCCGCGAGGAGAGATGAAGTTGAGTCTCTGGGAGGATCCGGTCACCTCGCCCACTCGGAATCGGACGTGCACGTTCGCGTGTGGTGAATCCATAAACGCGAGCGCGCTGCGAACAAGGATCCGATGCTGTTCCTCTACCTGTACGGGGCTGCGGAAGTCTCGTCCGCGATGAGCCAGTGCGTTCGCAAGAGACCGATCTGGCGCGACGCGGTGAACTGCTTCGGACATGGTCGGGGGCGTGCGCGAACGTCGCTGCACTCCATCTCTGGGAGAGGTACTCCCAAGACCGCCATCGAGGACCAGCCGAAGAGGAAGCGCCCTAGATCCGGCGCTCACCGGAGAAAGGCCCATTCGTCGTGGTTTCGGGGCACGCACATGCGATGTTATCGGTACGGACTTAAATTGTTTTTCCCTGCACCAAATGTATTGGCCTCTGCGACCAAACTGACTTGTAGGGTGAGGGCGTACGGGAGGTATGAGCCTGACCGAGAGCCAAGAGGGTATCGAGATGGGGATTCGGACGCTCTGCGCGGGCGAACCCCACTTCTGTACCGTCGAGGACATCGCGACTCAGCTGGACATCTCGAAACAGACGGTTCGGAACAACATCGACGACGTCGAAGAGGCGCGCGACGACATCGGTGTACGCCAAGTCGGTCAGGCGGACGTCTACTACATCAGGACCGACCGCATGGAGGACGTCTGGACCGAGGAGACGAAGAGCGTCGTGCGACTCTCGAGGGATTCGAAAGCGGACTACGCAGAACTACGCAGGACTGCTGACGATAGCCAATTCGACTATGAGATTCACTGGTACGACTACAAAACAAACGAGTTGGAGTCGTACTCGCCCAGTCCTGAGGACGTGGGTAAAGCGACGGAGATGTGGTGGTCGGAGCCGGTGGCAATCAAGATCACTGACCCGCCGTAACGCAGAGGTTCCGCCGATTCGGACGAACGCCAGTAGAGAACGTAGAATCAGTAACAAGGAGTGCGAGTCGACCATCCATGCCGTCGCTGATGTCGTACTTCGATAGCTGAGTAAGGAATGGGACGCATGAGCGATTCTGAAAGGGCGGACGTCTCCCGGCAGGGGAGACAGTGACCGTTCGCAGCCGGTTCGATAACGTGCCACGACATGAGATAAGTATATTGTTCCCAAGACTAATATGTTCACGTCCAGAAGTGTGCGTATGACCGACGACCGCTCTGTCGACGTGAACGAGCGCGTCACCGAGGAGTGGAAGGCGGACACCAGTCCCGGCGAGCGCGTTCGCACCGTGATGAAGCGGACGTACGACCCCCAGTCAGTCGCCACCATCGCCGAGCGTGCCCTGACCTCCGAGACGACCGCACGCAAGCACCTGGACGTGCTTACCGAGGACGGCTTCGTCGAGGCAGTCTCCCCGCCGGACGAGCGCGGAACGTGGTACAAGCGCGCACCGCGCTCGGTCGTTCTGGAACGCGCTCAGCAGATCCTCGATTCGGTCGACGTCGAGACGCTGCCGGCACGCGTCACGGAACTTCGCGAGACCGTCCGGGAGTTCGAGGAGCAGACCGGCGCAGAATCGCCGCGGGCTGCGGCCATCGCTGACGCGGAACTGGATGCGGCAGCGATGACGGAGTGGCAGACGGCGCGTCGGAACCTGAAGCTCGCGCGGGCCGCGCTCGCGCTCGCGGACGCAACCGAGGCCGTCGAGGACGACACCGGGTCCGGCGATCGCGGCGAGCCAGCGGGTATCACTCCTTGATTCGATGGAGGACTCCGAGTCACACTCGCTTCAAGGCGCCATCGACGCGGGCGCCCTCCACGACTTTCGTTCTGAATTTGGACGCCTCGAACCCCTCGCGAGTGGGTCACTGGACGACCCGGTGAACCCCAGTGAACTGCGTCTCCAACTCGACGACGGCATCGGCGAAGCGACGACTGCGACCATCACCGTCCGGTGGTCGGTGCGAGACGACTACAACGTTCACTACAGCGACGATACGAACCGGAACCTCCGATGGGACGTCCATCCCCATGAGTACACCGCCCCTGATGGAGATGTCCACTACCACCCTCCGCCGAGCGCGTCGAGCAATGACGGCGACGTCGAAGCGTCCTGTATCAGGGTCACGGAGATCGTCCTCGTCGCACGTGCCGTCCACCAGCTGTGGCGGGCTGGGTACGAGAGTGGGACTGCCGACCCGCTTGACGACGCGACCAACCCACCCTAGGCGCGACCATCGAATGGTGGTTAGAAGCCACCACGTTCCGCATCAATAGACAGGGCTCTCGGGTCGACGAAGCTCAAGCGGACTGCTCGTACGCGGTGACGATCGCTTTGCGACGGGAGAGCGTCTCGCTGTAGTTCGGGCTCCGACAGTCCACGGACAACCGTTCTCGTTGCCAGTCTTGACCGTCTTTCTCGGGCCAGACCCCGTACAGCGTGACCTTCGGGAGTTCGAGTACGCCGAAGATGACGGTGAGGAGGTAGAGCGCTCGCTCGATCTCGTTCCAGGATGCGACTGTCTTACGGGGGGTGTCGATGGGGAATCGGACGTGGGACGATTGTAGTCCGCGGTCGCGCGCTCGATCGACGAAGCCGTGGTCGTTGCTGAACAGGAGTAGTTCCTGGCGATTCCGATCTCGGAACTCGTCGTACGCGGCGACGATGGCTTCGTCACCGGTCTCGCTCTGGACTTCCTCGACCCTTCGTTCGGCCATCAGCTGGCGGTACTCGTAGAGACCGAGGATACCCTGGCGGTTGTCGCTGACCGGTTGGCCCTCGACGCGCTCGTACTCGGGCCCGAACGCCTGCGGCAGGCGCGAGGTCTCCGGGTTCCGGTAGTAGAAGTCGAGTTCGGACTTCACGCCGGACGCGAGCGCGAAGCCGTTTACTGGCGGGCGCTCAGCGTCGTCCGTACGCCATGGCTCGATCGCTAGGAGCGACTCGGGATACCACGGCAGCAGGTTCGTGTCGAGTCCCACGAACAGCGGATGGTGGCCGGCAGCGAGGTCGCGGTAGCCGTGTCGATCCACGATCTCGGCCACGTCACTGGCGTTCTCGACGTCGAGCAAGCCCGCACCGGCGAGCGCACGAGCGTAGTGCCCCTCGTCTGGGAGGTCGGCCGCGGCGTCCTCGCCGTGAACACGTGCGACGTCTTCGAGCGCTCCCTCGTAGGAGAGCGGGCCCGTCGTGAACCGTACCGCCGTGTCATCGTGCCCGCCCAGGTCGATGCGGAGGAGTTCACCGAGCTCGTCGCTCGGGTGTCGAACTGTGATCGAGCGAACGCCATCGTCCTCGTAGTAGGTATTGAGGAGGACGGTGAGGTGGTCGCGAGTGAGCTTCACGGCATCACCGCCGTGAAGTCGATGAGGTCGACCGCCGGGTCGGGGATGTCGTCGTAGATGTGCCCGTAGTAATCCGCGGAGTCGAGGAAGAGGTAGTAGACGTGATCTGCACCGTACTGCATGCCGGCCTGGAACGCGATTGCAGACATGAATTTCCGCCCGGGGGTGACGTCGACCGCCGTCTCTCCGCTGGGCGGGGCGTCGAGGTTGTCTTTGAAGAACGAGACGATGGCTTCGAGGTCGCGTTCGTCGTCGAGTGACTCGACCGTGGTCTCCAGCGATTCGTCGTATTCGGCGACGATGCGTTCGGCGAGCGCAGTCGCTCGTTCGACGTTGTCGCGGATGGCCTCGTTGGAGAGGATGATGTACTCATCGGGGACGAACCCCTCCGAGCACGCTCCCGCGAGTGGGTTCACCATCGACTCGAACGTGGTGCTCTCGCACGTGACCCAGCGATGCATGACCCCTGATACGCAAAATGACCGCAAAAGCCTGTGGGCAGTTCGTTGCTCGAGGCGTCGAAAGCGCCACGAATGGACGAGTCGCCTCGAGTGCGATTCAGGGCGCCGGATCGAGGTCGAGTAACGAGTCTGCGAGCGAGTCGATGCGTGGTCCTTCGTCGATCACCGATAGCCACCGATCGGGAAGTGGCCCGGTGTCGCCGCGTGCGCCGGCGACGGCGCCCGCGATCGCGCCGACAGTATCAGTATCGCCACCGCGATTGACGGCATGGATGATCGCATCTTCCGCGGTCTCTGCACCAAGTCCGTAGTAGAATGCCGTTTGAAGGGTGTCGACGACGTAGCCGCTGGTTGCGAGGTCGTTCTCGAGGAGGTCGGGGTCTTGGGTGTCGTAGAGGACGTCGTTGACGCGCTGTAGGGCGCCCAGGAGTTCGTCGGGTGCGTCTTGAGACGCTCGGAGTGCGTGGTCGTCGCCGCGGATGAGACCAGCGATTGTACGGTTGAGGACGACGCATCCCCACTGACAGCGCGGGTCGGCGTGCGTAATCGCAGAGGACCGTCTGCTCACGCGCTCTAGCTGGATCTCATCGTGCCGGAACGCGATGGCGTATGGTGCACAACGCATGACGCTCCCGTTGCCGGCGTTGGACCCTTCGGGGCGGGATTCCCAGACAGCTCGGCCGGCCTCGTCTGGATCCATGCCTTCGCGGAGCTTCGAGATCGCGTCTCTCGTCATCAATCCCACGTCGAACGGGTCAGTGTCGAGCCAGTCGACGAACCGCGAGGCGACGTCGTCGGGGTCGAAGCCGTCGTTCGCGACGAGGCTCTCGGCGATGCAAGTGGCAAGTTCGGTGTCGTCGGTGATGGTTCCGGCTGGCTGCCCGTGCGAGCCGTTCGCGAGCATCTCGGTGACGGTCTCGTGCTTGTGTTCGATCTGGCTGGCGGATTTGAATTCGACCGGGCGGCCGAGGGCGTCACCGCAGGCCAGGCCTCGGAGACAGCCACGTGCACGTATGGATTCAGTCTGCTGCATGGATTTAGGAGTGTATCACGGGATGGGTCTTGCGGGTTTTCGGTGTGAGAGGGAGGTCTGATGGTGGATGTTTTTGAGCCGTATACTGGTGATGATGGGTTGGTGGAAGCTGGAATCGTGAGATAGAGTTATTTTTGAGAGGCTATCGTATCAGTGTTCCTGGATAAAATTGTTTGGTGGCGTTGCCCACTGGCTAGTTTAGTTCATGATTCTGTCGGGGCGAGCCAGTGACAGAACCGACGCTATCTGTAGCCTCCATTGGGACGATAACGGTACAGACAGTGTGAGGGTAGTTGTCTGTTTGGGGGTTCGAATGTGAGAGGAGGGATTTGATCCTACTATTATCATCTCACGAAGTCAAGTTGGTTGGTTAGCCGAGTAGTCGACGGGATGATCCGAGTAAGATAGATCGATCTAGGAGCTTACTGCAGTGGTGGAGTTAGCTGTGAGGTCCGATGGGGTTGGTGGGATCATTTGATAAGCCGAGTGGTCGGCAGTTTTAGTCAGGAGCAATCTGGTTTCCCAGGTGGGTGTCGAGTCTTGTTTTAGGTGTTGTATTGCAGTAGGTAGATTAAAATAACTGGCACTTATGCGGTGTGGATACTAATGAGTGGCACGTCGCGGGTTGTTTCTGCAGGGCAGAGACTTAATGGGTTGAGCTTTGAGCAGTACCCTATTTTGAACACTGAAATTGGAAGTAAGAACGTATTGGTGCACCAACCAGGTGGTGAAGTTAACAATGTATCAGAGCTCCCAGCACCGGAGCCGGCAATGGAACAGAAGGCCGAATCGTTCCTCCGACAGGCGAATGATACAGAGTGCCAACTAGCGGTGGCGCCAGAGTGGGCCTATAATATCGAGTGGGTGCTGAACCATCGCGACTACCTCTTTGCAAATGACAGCCCGTTATTCGTGCTCGGTTGTGCCCCAATACAGGATCACACTAGACAACGTGTGTTTGAGAAACTGGAAGAGGAAGAGGAGTTTGAAGTTATTGAAACAGAGGATGTAGAGTGCTCCGGTGATGAGTTTCTCACTCCGACCATTATTCCAATTAAGCCGGCTGCAAGGGTGGAGAGCTCGAAACCTGCGGTCTTGGTGCAGTACAAGACGCAATCGATGAGTGAGGGCGTGCTGCCAAATGAACAGGCGAATCTGGCTTGTGGGGGTTCAATATGGAGCATTGACCCTCGAAATGGTTCTAATGTGATCGTCTGGACGTGTTCTGATATTATGAACGGTGATTTGCGCGAGGAGGTGGCCCACGCTGCTAGGCAATACGATTCATTTGTGGTTCATGTGCAGTGTAATCCAGATCCCTTCCATCAAACCTGGATCGATTTTCGGAATGATGCGTTCAATGGCTCTGATTTTAAAGTCACGTACGTGGCTGCGAATTGGGGACAGATCACGATTGACGGTGACACCCACTGGTTTGGGTACTCCGGGGTATATTCGAAGGCGAAGACCCGATCCCCGTTATATCGCTACGATACCACCTACGATAACGGAGGCCTTGTAGGCACGAAGCCGGGCTATCACTGTGATCACGTGTGGGTAATGGCTAATGATGCTGTAAGCCGATTACAGTTTGAGCGACAAAATCCGGGCGATACAGCCGGTGGTGACGCTTCCTTCTCGCAACCAAGGATCATGGACACTTGGTCCTGGGATGAATCCGCTAACTCGTATAATGCGAGCACTCCTGGAGTGCCTGAATGTACTCATCAGGCGTGTGATGACTGGCGAGCGAAACTACCGGATTCGGCCCTGGCCAGGGAACTGAGCACAGCAATCGCACTTCGGAACATCAACTTCGATGAACTTCCGGATGGGGAATCTGATTTTGATCCTGCCCGTGACTTAACGTGGGCGGCCGTGGAGACGCTTTCAGACCGGGATGGTACGGAACGGTTAGGACATGTCTTCAGTGATCATTCGCGTCGTAGATCATCACCTGTGCCTGATGTGCAGCATTTAGTAGAGGTAACTGATTGGGTCGCTAATCATGGTCTCTGTATGGATGACGAGTTTTCACTCAGTGATGTCCCGATGAATGCAAGGTATACTGACAAACCTGTGCAGGCCTGCTTGATGACCACCAATCGGGTGAGTCCAGAGGAAGAAGACGAGGCCGCTGAGGAGTTGCATAACTGGGTGTTGCAACGGGAGCCTCAGCGTTTCAAACCTCTTGTCGCGACACTGAGTGCGAGTGACGGGCTTGTGCTTAAGACGTTGAAGAATTATGAGGACGCGGGGCGAGTTTCGCATGGAAGTGAGGATGTTAGCAATACTGGTGGCTTAGTGAGGGTTAATGAATGACGATCTCAGAGTACCTGCCATCGCATCTCGATGTGAACGCGCTTACTGCAGTAGAGCGGCCAGGGAGGTTGTATGCGGTCCAGCAAGAAAGAAAGGGGTTCGCTGATGAGTTGCTTCTCTTACGGTATCTCAAGCCTGAGGACAATGCGAGGGAGTTGTTAGATGCTGATATTGACGAGCTGGAGAATCGTTTTTATAATCCTGATACGCCGAACCAGTGGAATATTCGTCTCCTGTGGGCGTACGAAGATGGCGCAAAGCCGGATCCGGATTTAGTGACGGAATTTGAGGAGAGTACACGGTTCGCAATTCGGCGGTGTATCGGCATTGGAGAGTTACAGGATTTCATAGCTCCTTTGCGAACGAGTAAAGCAAAGCTGGCGAACATCACGAATGAGTTCGACCGAGGAGCATTCATCGAGAATATTCTCGACCAAGGACTTGGTTTCTTATTTGATAATCTAAACCGTGATGAGAAGTTTAAGATATTACGGAATGGGGTGGGAGAGCGGTCCGAAGCTAGTAGCCGCTCTTCGGAGATTCGTGGAGATCCGAGGGATGCGTTTGTCGATTCGACCCAACTAGGGGAGTTCCGGAGATCCGCCCATCTTGACAAACTGGATGCAGAGCAGTTTACGCTCTTGTATGGTCGAAATGGGACTGGGAAAACGAGCCTATTAGATGCGACGGCTCTGGGGCTAATCGGGCAGATCCGGCATGACGATGATCGTCGTGCTGATGACTATGCGGATCTCGGCGTGACGCTCGAAGGTGATGCTGAGCCATTGCCGACTGACTCACGGTCGGTGAACGACCGTGTCGCGGACTGGTTTGGGTTTAGACCTCACGGACGGGAACCGAAATATAGCGAGTTCTACCATATCAATTATCACGAAGCTGGCGCTGCTACTCGGTTTATAGAGAATAAGCCTGATTTAGACATTGATCAGACACTCCGACGGCTTTTGTATGGTGAAGAGCTGGAAGATGTGCTCAAAGATAAACGGAAACTTGGGCCAAGGTTAGAGAAGCACATCCGAAACAATGTTCGATCGATTGAAGACCTTGGTAGAGAGTTGAGAGCCGTTCGTGAGAAGCAAGCTCAGGCGGTCCAGCTTTTCTCTCGGCTAGAGCATGCCGGTGAGAAGCTGTCACCGGCGGCAGCGAGGGCGCTCGATGTCGGCCATCATTCGTCACCTCTGGATAGCGAGCTGCCCTCTGAGCAGAATCGGCTCGAGGTGTGGACTCGCTGGCAATCGCGGTTCGCTGACTTGCAGAGTGGCTGTGAGGCGGTGTCAGTAGCAGATGAGGAGATCGATACAGCAGACCAGCTCTGGCAGGAACTGCGAGCGGCCCGTGACGAGACGAATCAATATTTACCTCTGATTCAGGAGGGCAAGCAGTATCAATCAGAGGCTTCGAACCTACGACAAGTACTAAAGGAGTGTTCAGATTCTGTTCTTCAGAGCCTGTCCTCTGAGGCTGGGTTTGTTGGATTACTGCTTGACTCGTATGGGGTAAGTCCGAAGGAGTTAGCGACGCTAAAGGATGTGCTTCAGGAGGAGATCGATACCGACGTCGAACCGACGGGAGCAAGTACGGTGAAGGGGTGGCGAGAGGCGACGAATAAGGCTGTAAACACTGTCTTGTCCGATTTGAAAGAACAACAGGAAAAGATTGAGAAACTTGATGAGCTGGAAGAGCGGCGTCAGGAACTCCAGGCCGAAATTCGCGGGCAGACAGAAAGCTATCTTGAAATTACAGACGATGTTCACTATTGTCCAGCCTGCTATACCGAACAATCCCGCGAAGAGATACTGGAGCGAGAGAAACCAGACCATCTACACGGAGATGCCTCTGACCGTGTTCCAGATGGGTTCATGAATCGTATTTCGAGGTTAGAAGAAGCGAAGTCTATTCTCACGCTATCAGAATGGGAGGAGATCGACTATGCGATCTCGGTCCGATATGATGATATCTGCAACCTGAGTGCATTTACGGAGCTATGGGAGGCTATCGATAGTGGGTCGCTTTCGTCTGAGGGTTCTTTTGAGACGAGTGAAGAAACGGTTGAGACGGTCGCTCAAGTCTTGGACGGCTATATCGATGTTGAAACGGAGAATGTGCTACTCGGTGAGGTTTTAGAACGCGGGGATGATTATCTTGAGTCGCGCATTTCAGAGGTGTGGTTCACGGTTCCCGCGGGGCCGACTGCCGATAGTGATGATCTCATCGCGCTCGAACGGTATCATGAAAACCGATCGTCCGATATCGATGCAGCCTTGCATGTTCTCGAAGAGTTCTGGCCAGACGATGCCTTGGAACAGCCACTGGCTTTACGCGCAGATACTAAAGTGATAGACCGCACGGTCAGCAAGATTGAAACTACCCCCGAAGCGCTAGATCTCCCGCAACACTTTGAAGATGAGATCGAAACTATTGAAGCGGATATTGCGGATCTGCAAGAAGAGATAGAGCATTGTAAGGATAGTCTCGACAGGCTCGATACTGCATTTGAGGGTGGCGATAGTGAAGCTCAGCTGAAACGGCTCGTTGAAGAACACATGACCGTGATCTCAACGTTGTTTAAAGCCTTCCAACGGCCGTATGAGTTTGGCGAGGTCAAATATGATGGTGACGATGTCGTTGTTGAGCGTCGATCCGAACGTGAGGGTGGTTCTGGCGTAGCTGGAATCTCGGAGATGAGTTCCGGTCAACGAGCGGCCCTAGCGTTGGCGATCTTCGTTACAAACAATATTGCACACGAGCGCGCACCGCCGCTGATGCTGCTTGACGAGCCATTCGCCCACCTCGACGATATCAATACTCTATCATTCTTCAATCTATTGATCGAATTAGCAAGAGATGGCTCCAGACAGATCATTTTCGCCACTGCAAACGAAGAGATAGCAGATCTCCTCGAACGAAAGATTGGCAAGTCCACAGACTTCACCCGGGAAAACATCCCAATCATTTCAGAACGAACCTACCCAATGTCGAACTCCGAATAACTCCCCGGAGATTCAAACTGCCAATTCATGCGCTCTTGAGTCAGATGAGGGTGTCTGCAACCCTTACAGAAGAAGCATCATAGATGGGGCACTAGATCGCTCACACCTTCGTTTGCCTGGTACCAACTCGAATAAGGGGGTATCAGGATGACTCTCGACCGCTTGTCGCACCTCCGAAGACGAAAACAACACCGCTGCAGATGCAGTAATCCTACCGCAATCGTTGTTCAATAGCTTGTCTCCTCTAGGTGGCTATCGTCCTCGGCCAAGGAAAAGACTAACTTTCGAATTACAGGCACGGTTCGTTGGCCCCCACAATCATTACGCCAACAGCAGAATCAGGTGGCATGCAGGATACGCCCGTGGATACCGCTCCTTCTCTGGAGGGATCATTACATCTTCTCCCGTTCTTGGGAGACCCGCTGGCGGATGCCGCAGCTCCGTTCTTCGCCGATATCGCCGACACACATGGTGCAGGGAACGTCCTCGTCGTGAAGCGGTTTCCGACGGGTATCGACGACTTGGAGGTGGCGCTCGCGGACGCGACGGACGGCGTCACGACGCCGGAGGTCATGGGGCTGGCAGCGCACAGCCGGCGAGTCCTCGAAGAGAGCCCAGTGTCCTCGCGAGTGCTAACTCAGGCCGAACAGTACCTCTTGCTCGAGACCTTCGAACAGGAATACGACTGGGAGACCCCCTACCTTCATCAGGCGAGTGAGCAAGGGTCGTTTGTCAGCGATCTCGGACGATTCGTCGCCGAGGCCACCTGGCAGAGAAGTTCGATCGAGACGACCGACGAAGTGCTGACCGAACTCGCCACGTTCAATCGGGCGTTCCACGAGTGGCTCGGCGACCACGACCTACTGGATCCGGGGAACGTCCTCTCGACGGCCCTCGAGCAGTTACAGGACGACGAAGTTCGACGGCTGATACAGCGAGAGTTCGACGCGGTGTTCGTCCTCGAGTTCGAGGAGTTCACGCCGATCGACCGGGCGTATCTCGCGTGGCTCACGCTCGACACGCCGCTGGTCTGCGTGGGCGAACGGAATAGCGCCATCCAGCGCCTCTGGAACGAGTCGGGACGGATCGAAGACGTAGTACCTGAACTTTCGGTCGTCGACTATGCAGCTCCCGAGGACGGAACGCGGCCGGAGGCGGTCGCGTCGTTCCTCGCTACGGGCGATCGGTCGGGGGCGACGGCCGACGGCCACGTAGCCGTATTGGAAAGTCCGACGTTCGAAGCGCAAGTCCGGCGGATCGCTGACGAGATCGAGCTTCGCCGACGGGAAGACGGCGTCTCGTACGACGAGATCGTGGTCGTGCTTCAGGATTCGAAAGCGCCGATCCCGGAGACGCTCCGTCTCCTCCAGAACGCGGGGATCCCGGTCACGTCAGCGACGGTCGCGGGGCTCGAACACGACCCGGCCGCGCGAGAGCTCTACGCGCTCGTCTGCTGGTGCTGTAACGACGACGATGCCGAAGCGGGGTGGTCCAGCGAGCGAGCGCTCGCCACGCTCGCTGCGCGCATCGAAGACGATACGGAACTCGAGCAGCGCTGCGTGGAGGTTCGCGACCGATCGGCGTCGAGTGGGCTCGAATCGGCGCTCTGGGCCTGGATGCGAGAGACGGACCTCAAGGAACGCATCGGGAGGGAGCTGGAACCGCTGGACGCCAGAACGACGTTCGAGCACGTTCGAGCGGTGCTCTCACTCGCGAGCTTCGTCGACGATTCCGACCTGGTCGATGCGTCGTGGGAGACGCTCCGCCGGGGACTGGAACGCGAGATGGACCGTGCGGCAGCCGACAGGGTCGCCGCAGAGCTCGAGACGCCGACAGACGGCGTGCTCGTCGACACCGTCCGGGTCGTGAAGAACGTGACGCGCGAAGCGGTGTTCGTGGTCAACGCCGTCGATCGCGACTATCCCGCCGACCCGCGATTCACGTCGCTCTTCCCGACGCCACACCTCGAACGCCTCGACGGCTATCCGGCCTACACGACGCCGACCGACTCGGACGTTCGGGAGACGTTCACGACGGAATCGGAGGCGAGCACGCGCCCGCTCAAGGCGTACTACGCCGCGCTGAGCCGCCGATTCCTCGCCGTCGGTGCACGAGCCGCCAAAGACCGACTCTACTTCGGGACGTTTCGCGAGGAGAGCGGTGGAACGGGCACCAATCTACAGCCATCGCGGTTCCTGGCCGCTGCGGAGGACGCGTACGGAGCGTTCGAGCGGGTCAACCACGGTGGGATACACAGTCACGGAAGCGCCGTCGAGTTCGCGCTCACGAGGACTGACGACGCGCTGGACGCCATCCGGCGGGCCGGCATCGTCGGAGATCCCGTGGAGGTCGACGACGTCCACGAGGACTTCGCGACGATCCAGTCGCTCCTCGACGGTGACCTCCCGGACGAGGTCCGCGAAGCGATTCGAACCCGTGTCGACTTCGCGGAGGGGGTGGTGCATCGTGAATGAGACCGTGACTCGCGTCTCGCCCTCGCGGCTCGCGACCTACGCGGCGTGTCCGCGACAGTACGAGTACGACTCGGAGTGGTCGGTCGAGGCGCCCGAGGAGTCGCGTCGCTACCTCGACCGGGGACTTGCCTACCATGGCGCGATCGAGGACACGTGTACGTGGGTCGCCGATCACTCGGGATCGCCGACGGACGAAGAGATTCGAGCGTATGCGGCCGAGGCAATCGACCGACAGTGGACCAGTCACACCGACCGGTCCGAGTACGCGTCCGACGCTCAGTACGCGTACGACCGGGAGGTTGCCACCACCGGTGTAGCCGCGTACTTCGCCGAGGACGGCCTCGAACACGCAAGGAACTCGGTCACGCAGGAAGGCTGGCTCACGTGCAATCGTGGGGACGTCCATCTGCACGGTCGCGTGGACAACATCGTCCGGACCGACGACGGCCTGCAAGTGATCGACTACAAGGGATCGCTGTCGGGGATCGTCTCCGGTCGAACGCACGACCGCATCGAAGAGCATCACGACGGAGAGGCGTATCACGCCGACATCCTGCGGAGCGTATTTCAGGCTGCAACGTACATCGAGGGCGCGAAACGCACCGACCACTACGAGCCCGGGATGGACGTCGAGTTCACGTTCTACGGGCTCCTTCACAGTGTGGATCGGAATCCCGGACGGGACGGGATCACGGTCACGGTGGAGGCGAACGCCAGAAACGTCGGATGGATCTACGACGCCCACGAGGACGCCATCTGGTCGATCATCGAGGACTGCTACGACGGGATTCTCGATAGAGAGTTCGCGCCCGAACCGTGGGATGAAATCCAGGAACAGACCTATGGCGACTGCTCGTATCAGGGGATGTGTGGAGACTACCTCGGCGCGGAGGTGGGGCTCGATGACTGACGAAGCAGCCGCCGAGGATGACGAGTTCCCGGACCCACGGGACGACGAGTTCCCAGAGCCACGCGAGGCACAGCGAGAGATCATCGAGAGCGACGCGTACCCGATGCGAGTCCGTGCCGGTGCCGGGACCGGGAAGACGTTCACGATGGTCCGGAAGATCCAGCGTCTCATCGAGAACGGGACGCCACCGGACCGAATCCTCGCGCTCACGTTCACGAACAAGGCCGCCGACTCGATGCGAGAGAAGCTCGTCGAGACCGTCGGCGAACACGGCTACGACATCGAGGCGTACACGTACCACGCGATCTGTCACGAACTCCTCCAGGAGTTCGCCTATCACGCCGACCTCGACCCACGGTACGACATCGCGACGGACGCGGACCGATTTGCGCTTAGCTACGAGGTGCTTGACGAGATGCCGTACCGATTCACGAACCCGGACGTGTACGACGGCGTCGACTACGCCACGGGCGCACCGGATCGGCTCCTGCAGTTCGTCCCCGCGATGAAGCGCACCGGCATTACGCCCGACGACGTCGACGCCTACCTGCCGACCGTCGATCGGCTGTTCGAATTCGGGGAGCTGGCCGACGAGATCCGTGAGGCCGCCGACGAGCATCTGAAGGTCGGCTGGCGGAAGATCACCGACGACCGACTCGACGAGATGCTCGCCAACCTCGAAGCAATGGAGCAGACCCTAGGCGAGCTCCGGACTGACCTGAACGACGACAGGATGGAGACCCACGTCGGGACCTATCTCGACGTGATGTGCGAGACGTGCGTCTCGCTGGCTGCATTCCTCGACGCGAACCGAGCGGAGATACTCGACGGGGATCTCGCGTACAGCTACAAGCTCCCCGCACACCTGTTCGGCCAGTACAGCGGCGCCCCGAAAGGGATGCCACCGGTCGACTACGCGCTCCCAGACAAACTCGACGCGTTCGTCGACCGCTGTCAGGTGCTCTCCGACCTGGTGCCTGGCTATCGAGCGTACGAGACGCGACTCGACGAGGAGAACTTCCTCGACTTCAACGACCTCGTCCTTGCGACCGTCGACCTCCTCAAGGCCGACACGATTGCAGGCTGGCTCGGCGACCGCTACGACTACGTGTTCTGCGACGAGTATCAGGACACCGACACCGTCCAGTTCGAACTCGTCCAGCGAATCGCGGCCGACGCTGACCTGTTCGTCGTCGGCGACGACGACCAGGCGATCTACGAGTGGCGCGGCGCGAACGTCGAGAACATCGGCCCCCGACTCGACGCCGCTTGCCCTAAGCTGCACGAGGAGACGCTCGACGAGAACTTTCGTTCGAACCAGCCCATCCTCGACCTCGCGAACGATGCGCTCTCCCAACTGGACGTCCGAGCGAGCGAGAAAGAACTCGCTGCCGTCGGTGACGCCGCGGACGCCGACGCGGGCGTCGTCACGATCGACGCCGACGAAGAACCCGAGGACGAGGCCGCCCAGCTCACGAACGCGCTCACGCGCCTGCTCAACGGCGACACCGAACTCGTCGATTCTGCGTACGACCCTAGCGATATCGCGATTCTCGTCCGGAAGAAGCGCCACGCTCGTCCGATCGCCGAGGCGCTCACGGCGGCCGGCATCCCGTACGAGCTCGGTGGCGACCTCGCGTCCGAAGCCCCCGGCGTCGAGACCGTCATCGCCGCACTCAAAGCGCTCGCCGATCCGCTGAACGAGGTCGCCCTCAACCGGGTGCTCGCGATGCGCTATCGGGTTTCGCGGGCGGACCTCGAACGACTGAACGACCACGAACTGCCCGGTACGGCCCCAGACGAGAACACGCCACTCCACGAGTCGATCACCGAAATCTCGCTCGACGAACTCTCGGAGCCCTCCCGCGTGGAAACCGCGCGCGACCATCTCGGCGACCTGTGGGCGAAGCGGGACACGCACTCGCTGTCTCGGCTGTATCAGGAGCTGAAGTCGACGATGCGGATCGAGTGGTTCCTCTCCGAGCAGGAACGCCACGACCTGCGAGCGCTCGACGAGGTCGTCAGTGCGTTCGAGGAGGGCGCCGTGGAACCCGAACTCTCCGGCCGGTTCGTCGAGTTCCTCGACCAGCACGACGTCTCCGACCGGGAGATGGCAGACCAGCCGGAGACGCAGCACGAAGCGGTCTCGATCATGACGATCCACAAGAGCAAGGGCCTCGAGTTCCCCGTCGTCGTCCTCCCCCAGCTCCGGGCCGGCGAATGGGCACCGCGGGCGCGCTCCTACGACGTGATCGAGCACGTCCTCGATGGCGGGTCGCCACTCGACCACGACTTCGCCCAGCGCGACGAGCACGAAGCACGCCGACTACTCCATGTGGGCATCACGCGAGCCGAAGAGCTCTCCATCCTCAGCGGGCGTCGCGACGATGAATCTCAGGACTCCCTCCATGCGGAAACCGTATCGCCAGCGACCGTCGCCGAGATACTGCCGGAGAACCTGCCTTGGGCCATCGACGGCGTCTCGTTCCCGATCTGGGAGACGATCCAGGAGAGCCTGCCGCTGACGGCCGTCGACGGGACCGAGACCATTGCTGCCCCCGTCGACGACGCTGAGCGCGTTGCCGCGATCGAAGCAGGCACCCGCCTGAGTCGAGGGGCTGGCCAGGATCGCGTGCTCGATCTGGCAAAGCAAGCACTCGACGGCGAGCTCGACCCCGCGCTCGCCGATTCGCTCCCCGACGCCGTGCTCGGCGAACCTGCAGCAGCGACCGTGCAGCGACGGCACAGCTACACGTCCCTAGACACGTTCGCGACCTGCCAGCGCCAGCACTACCTCTCCCACGTCGTCAGGGCGTTCGACGACCCAGCCGTAGGCGAGTTGGACGGAGGAGATGGTAGCGGGCCGAGCCAGCGCCAGATCGGGATTCTGTTCCACGACACCGCAGAACGCGCCGCGGATCGCGGCTACACGGATGAAGCCGAGTGGCGGGCTCTCGCAGAGCGACTCGCCTCGCTTCGAGGCGAGGAGGCAGTCCTCCCAGCGGTCGAAGCGTGCATCGAGCGGTTCTTCGAGACCGACGCGAGCAGCTGGGAGATCATGGAGGCCGAGCGCAGCTTCGAACTCACGTTCGAGGGCGAGACCGTCGTCGGCATGATAGACGCCCTTTGCCGTCGACCCGACGGCGAATTGGTCGTCCTCGACTACAAGGCGACGCAGAACGAGCGGTCCCTCGACGACGACCTCCAGCTTCCCATCTACCTACTTGCGTGTGAGAACCTGTTCGACGAACCCGTCCGAACTGCTGGTTACACCTACGTCGGCGAACAAGGCCCACGTATCGATCTGAAGACGTTCACTGACGCAGACCTAGAACAAGCGCGAGCGCAGCTCTCGGACCGTCTCTCGCTCGCTTCCGAGAGCGCATTCGAGATGGATACTGCAGGATACCATTGCATGTATTGCCCTCACCGAAGTCTCTCCTGTAGCGATGAAGCGGGATTGACCGAGCCCCGATAGTCATGGAGTCGAAGACAGAGAATGAGATGACGGATTGACATTCCTTGCAGGTGGCTACCGTTCCGGTAAACTGTCGTCGATCCGGAAGTCTTCCGAACTTTCACTTCTGTCCCCCTGACAGCAGCGTTCTTTTTTGCCACTGAGTCTGATAGGAAGCAGTTTCAAGCAGAGTAATAATGGATAGATGGTCGCTAGGAAGGATTAAGTTGGTGCCATGTGGGCATAGATGATATGAGGGAGTGGGGCCGAGAACGTGTGAATTCCTCTGAGGAGGTGGGAGAGGAAGAGGATAAAGCAGAGGATGTAGTAGATGAAGAGAGTGAGCAGCGGGCCTCGCGGTCGCGCGAACGGGCAGCTAAGATGGAGGAATATCGGACTGGGTATGATGCGACTGGAGAGACACGAGTTGGTATTGGGACAGCGAAAGGGGACATTGAGCGATTGGTGCGGCAGAATGAGGGGCGGCATCGGTCGGATGGGGAGCATAGTGTGCGGGAGGCGGCGCGTGATAAGACACGGTTGACGGAAGCGTTCTGTTCGGCGATGGGTGTCACGTCGTTCCAGCAGCGGCGGGCGATGGCGGCGATAGCGACGATGAATCTCGATCGGTTCGGGCGGCAGAAGCGATTGGCGAACGTCGCCTTGGCGACGATCCGGGTGATCGTGGAACGTGATCGGTTCCGTCGGTATCAGGAGATGGATGATCTGGCGTCACTTTCAGCGGATGAGGGGCCGCGTCGGGTGACTGACGAGGAGGCATTCTGTGAGTTGTTGGGGACGTATTCGGTGAGTAGGAGTGATCTGATCAGTACGTCGCAGTTGGTGAAGCGCGAGCTGAAGAGGGAGGGATTCTTTACCGGTGCGCGGACGGCCGACGCGGACGGGGAGTCAGTGTGACCGGCCACCCGGAATCCCCTGTTTATTGCCGCTAGATGGGTTATAGATTATATATGGGGGCCTTTGTGATGCCCTGTGCGCATATTTGTTTAAGTGTTCTTTGCTCCAATATGCGTGATTGAGGGCGGTCGGTCGGCGGCTCGCCGAAGGCGACCGTCGGCCTACCAGCCAGGTCGCGGGAATTCCCGCGCCATTGGCCAGCCAACCTCCCCTTACGGGGAGCACCACCCGTTCTGGAACAACACTTCCCAAGAGGGTGGCCTTTGGCTCGAGCTGGCCAGCCTATTCACGATAAAACGTACGCGCACGACCCCGCCTCTTCGAGGCGGCCCAAGACCGGTTGAATCCCAGTCTACGCGGGCGAATTCACGTGCGCGAATCGGTACTGCTCCTCGACGAGGACAGACCCCTTCGGGCTCCTTCCTGATAGCACTTCAGCCACCGTAACGGCGCTCCTCGACCAGTAGCAGCGGTAGCTCCTGGCACGACGCGCCCAGTGGCAACGCTGTCCACCCAGCCCACCATCGACCTGGCAGCCCTCGCTGACTCCTCGTCGACGACCCACCCACTCACCGCGACCAGATTCCGATGTCAGTCAACCAGCAACAGAACCTCGACCAGTCGCATCTCCCACGAATCAAACCACACGCCCGCACGCGGTGGGCCGAGCGCACGCCGGCCGACCGCCCGCTCGAGGTCGCCTGGCGGCAAGCCCAGCCCGTTGACGCGCCGGCCGCCCGGTGCTCGTACGCACGCCTCTACCAGCCCTACGACGCGCTGTTCATCGTCCGAGACGGCTGGCTCCGCACCGTCCTCCACAACGACGGCCGCCTCGAGAAAGACGGCCTCGTCCTCTGCACCACCTGCGACGACCTCATCGACCCCATCATGCACGACACCTGCCCGACCTGCGACGCCGAACAGCCCGCCAGCCAGACCAGTGGCCGCATCACCATCACCCGCCGCGGAGGTGACCGCTGATGAGCGACATCCCTACCATCGGCATCGACGAGTTCGACGGCACCCACGGCTACGTCAACACCAAAGCGTTCGTCAACTACGAGATCGACATCGACGCGTTTCAGCCCCGGCAGAAGGTGATGCTCGGCGACAGCGAGCTTGGCGACGTCCAGCGGCCCTGCGTCGTCTACAGCGACGACATCACGCTCGAGGAAGGTTGCGGGTACCGCTTCGGCGGCATCGACTACGCGTGGGACGACGGCGAGGAGATTCAGCTCTGCCTCGGCGATAACGGCTGGGTCGACAAGTTCTACGACCCCCGCGAGAGCTAACCCCCGGACGCCACGATATCTTGAGACCGAGTTCGTGGATTGATTCTTGCTGGTTTCAGCCACCAAGTGCGAGGATGTCAAAGGGGACGCGGTCGGCGATACTGTGGTCTTCAAGCGCCTCTGCAGTGAGATGCGTGATTGCACCTTTGCCGGCGGTCTGTGTCTCGGTCTCGACGCCGTCCGTGATGAGGAGCCCTGAAACCTCGGTGTCGGTGTCGGAGAGATACTGCCTGGTATCTGACTGGTTGTCTTGGGCGAACTCCATGTATTGGCGGAGTTGGTCTAATCCCGTCGCGAACGTCTGCTGGCGATTGCTGTACTTTATCTCGCTAAGCAGCACCGCCGTGGGCGTCTCGCGAGTGGTGTCGGGGTAGCATTCGATGACGATGTCTGGACGGCCATTGAACAGCGACTGGCGAGGCGTCTGCTGGAGGAACTCCTCATGGAGCTCGTGCGTGTGTTCTTTTGCATGGCGATACCGCTTCACGTAGTCGGCCTCCACGCCATCGATCTGCGAGAGTGGGACGTGGAACGAGAGCGACCCGGTCCGGTCGTGGTAGACATCGAGATGATAGGTGTCCGTACTGAGTTCGGCGATAGTGTTTTCCTGCCGGTCGATCGGTTGGAGCGTGAACGCGCTCGCATTAAGCGCCCGCAATAATCGGAAGACGCAGTAAAGCTCGAACAGCCGCGGCACCCGATTCGGTGCGACGAGGGTCTCCGAGAGCACCTGGGCGACATCTGGATCACCGTAGTCACCATCGAGGAGTCGCTGAAGCTGCCGATAGAGGTCGTGTGCTTCCCGATAGAGGCCGTGTCGGGAGCTCCGCGCGGTGGTGAGCATCCGAGGGGTGATGGTGATATCGTCGGCGTCACGGATACGATTCAAGTGGACGTTCCGCGCGTACAACCTATCGAACGTGTTGATACGCTCACCTGGCCAGTAGTCGTGGCGCCATGACTGAGTTATGCCTGCGATGTCGTCGGTGACGGTCGCATGGATGGTCGAGAGCAGCTGCTTCAAGACGAGATTCTCCGGGATATCGTACTCAGTATACGGCGTCTTGCAGGCGAACCGCGTCCGATCACCAGCCCCGTCCTGATATCGGGCGCGAGTGGTGGCCTGCCAATCGATACCCCCACGGACCTCCCCCCGCGTGATCTCACGGGTCCGCTGGTTCGCAGTCTTCACGCGCCGCAAGCGCTCCTGGAGCTTCGAGACGAACTCGCGGACGTCCGCTGAGAGACAGAAGTGGATGCGTTTGAGCCGGCGGAACTCCGCGATATCTAACCCCGTGAAATCAAGCGATTGCGTGACGGCCCGCTCGCTGATAGTGCCCGCCTGGAGGTACGTCACTAGCTCCTGGTGAACGTCCTCGATCAGCGCGTCACGCCCGTGCTTACTCATCGCTCTTGGCTGGCAGTTCGAAGAAATCCCGCGCCTTCCGACGCAATCGCTCCGACTCCAGATTTAGGGAAATCGTTTCAGATTCCCCCTCGACTGTATCCTGCGACAGTCCGTCGAGTAAATCACGCTGGTCTTGGGGGGGCATCCCTTCGAGCTGCGGGAATACCAACGCAATCACGGCATCGGTCAACCCTACTGCGGGATACCCGTCGGTATCAGCATCTGTTGCGGCAAGATACTCGAGTATGTCTTGGACGATGGACGGCCCGATGGTTCGATGTTCGTTGACTATCGCCCAGATGGCCGCCAGCTGGTCGAACGCTGCCTCCAACGGCGCCCGCAACGCATCCCCTTGCTCGTCGTCCTCCGGGTCGAGCCATGCGGTGGCGTAGTTCTCGGGTCCGTTGGGGTTGAGGAGGCTCGTCTTGACGGCGCCCTCATCGGTGCGGAGGTCGGGGACGCCGACATGGATGAAGTTGAACCGCCGCATAAAGGCATATGAGAGCTCGTAGAGTGAGGTCTTGTCGAACGTATTCATCGTCGCCAACAACCGCCACGAAGGCGTCACCGGGAACACATCCGGATTCCGCACCACCGACTCCAGATCACGCTCCGATTCCGGATCGAGGGAGACGAGTTCGACGGGCGACTCCCGCTCATAGGGGAGCTTGACAGAGTCGCCAGAGAGCACGGAGAATAACTGCCCGAACGCCTTGTCGATATCAGACCGATTAATCTCGTCGATGACCAACCACTCGTTCCGCACCCCATCCTCATCGTCTCGGAACCGATTAAGGAAGACTCTGGGCTCGAACACGAGTTCATCGCCCTCCGCCGAGCGATTCGGGACATAGCCCCCGATGGTATCGAACGTTGTCCACTCTGCCGTCGCCGTCGTGAACTCGTAGTCATCGACGACATCGCCATGGTCGGTGACAACACGCTTACAGACGTGCTTGGCTAGCTTCGTCTTGCCCGTCCCGGGCGGCCCGGTGAAGATGATATGCTGGCCAGAGTTCAACGACGCCTCGATCTGCCGGCGTAATTCTGTCTCGTCCTCGAAGTGTAACCCAGCCGGGAGTTCCACATTGATAGCTGGCGGGGTCAGTCGCTCAGTGAGCGTCTCGAGTTGGGCCTCCAACTCGGCATCATACTCGTAAATGGCCTCGAACGCCGCTGGGTCGAGGGGGAAGAGTGACCCACGCGCATTGGTCTCTACGACCCGCGTCCCTGCAAGGGAGTCCATCGACGAGATCGTCCGCCAGGGGATTGGCCCGAGCGAGCGTTCGTATCGGAGGGTGATACCGTCAACCGGGTTGTCATAGCTCACTGGGTGCTCCTCGTGGAGGGCTTCGACGACGGTTCCCTCACCGACTATCTCTTGGTCTGGGGATGACTGATAGAAGACGACCCGGTCGCCTACCTCGGCGGATTCGAAGGCGCTGTATACCTGTCGCTTCCGTCCCTGCGCGTTCCGCGCCGTATAGAACACCTCCTCGCCTGTCTGTAAGGCCGTGATATCCCGTTGGGCTGGGCTTGCGGTCACCCAATAGTACTGTGGCGTCCGCTCACCGGCGGCCACGAGGATGCTATGGTACTCCTCCGGCGTGAGCTCAGCGAGGACGTAGTCATTGCTGCTCGTCACCACCTCGCAGTCCTGGAGCTGCGGCAGATCCGTGATCTCGTTCCACGAGACATGGTCGACGGCTGTCTCCCACGCAATGATGATACCTTCCACGGGCCCGTCATCGTCGTCTGCAGTTCTCTCGTGGAGACCCTGTTCGATGGTTCCTAAGCCAACTATCGCTCCCGTTGGCTGATTATGATACACCACGACCTTGTCGCCGGGACGAACTCGCTCGTACACCTCCTGATTCTTCCGGGTGTCATATCGTGTGTAGAACTGGGTACCACCAGGGTGATCCCAGTCCAGATTCTGCGAGTTCACCCAGAAATACCGCGTTTCAGTCTCTTGATTCGTAATGACGTGATAGTCTGCCTCCTCAATCTCGATGATGGGATGTTGGAGTGACAGCGATGTCTCGAACTCACCCCGAACATCATTTATCGGGACGGGCGGAATCTCGGTGTAATCCGTGATATCGGCATAGAGGCGGGCCTCATCCCCATCCTCAACGCGGTCGATGTTGGTGATGCGGGCGGTCGCGTAACACTCCCCGTCCTCGAGATACACCACCTGGGCGGTCCCAGCCTCATAGAGTCGGCGCGACCCAGGTAGCCCCGTTGTGAAATGATACCGCTCGCCCGGCTTGTCGTCCCACTTTTCACTCCCCGTCTGGAGTAAAAACCACGACCCCGACTCTATAATCTCGGACTTCGAGTCGTCCGCCTGGAGATCCGACGGGAGGGACTCGTGGGAGGGATTTCGGGTGAGGTTATCGAGGTCTGCAAGTCCAGCAATCAACTCTGGATCTTGGGCAGCGAGCTGCCACCGAATCCCCTCGAACGCATTCGTCTGCACCAATGTCTTCCGCGCCTGGAGTCCAGGACTGATATTCCACCCACTCACATCCAAATCTAACGATGCATCGGGCACCACCCGCCACTCTGTCGGCCAGACATGGACGTGTCCAACACTGTCACCTGTGATACGAGTATCGAGCGCTTCACCAACATACCGATACCCGCCCTGTTGTAGGACACCCAACCCTAACACAGTGTTTCCGTCCTTCGCAACCACCAGATCACCAGGCTCCATCTCCTGTCCGAACCTTCGGAGCGACTCACCCACCTCCTCCCCATCCCACGCAGCCGCCTCCTCAGCTAGCTGCTGCTGTGAGAGCTCCTCGACGGAGCCGACATCCCAGCCAACCGAACAGAGACCATGCTCTAACCAGACGGGCCAGATTCGCTCTGGTTGATCGAACTCACCGGACCCGGCGTTGATCTGCCAGACCGTCCGTGTGCGGAGGTCCTCCGGGAGCGGATTGGTATTGGGGCCGACCTGTTCGCGGAGCCAGTAACAGAAGTAATCGAGCTGTCGAAGGTGCTCCCCAAATTCGAGCTCTGCGTGAACGGCTCGAAACTGCGCTGCACTCTCAAGATACTCTTCAGGACTGTTCGAAAGCGTGATGTCGAAGCAATCCTCGAAGACCACCTCCGTTTGTTGGTTCACAACCGGGTAGCGCTCCGGCTGGAGCAGACAGAGGAGCGCAGTCGTGTTCGCCCCACCAAGATTCTCGATATCCAGTTCGAGCAGCTCAACGGTGGCCTCGTCCAGTTCCGTAATCGGAGCCTCGGATCGTCGCAATGACGTGAAGATATCGTATAGCGTCTCGGCGGCGATATCGTTGGCCCGAGCATCATATGGGATACCGCCAACGATACCGGTTCGGATATCGACCAGCTCGACGACCTGGTCGAGGAGTTCCTCCGGTGCGGCACTCGCATAGATGCGCTCCTTGGTTGCTTGGGCTCCAATCTTCTCTGGGATGAGAATTGTCGCTTTGAGCGCTGTCAGTTCTGCATCCCCAAACGCCCCAGTTCGTTCGTAGCCCTCGAGTAGGAGGCGAACCGCTTCAGCGGTCCGTTTGAACGTTTCCAGGTTCTTCTGCCAGGCGGCCTCTTCCAGAAACCGCTCCCGGCCGAACTGCATGAAATACCAACACTTGGAATCGAAATCCAGATCAATCTCCTCAACTTCATCGACCATATCTTACCGACAAATGATAGATACTGAAAGCTTTGGGCCGACCTATCACCATCTCGAGTGATTATAACTGGAAGGAAGGATATATTCAACTTCTTCTACAATCGCAGTGAGCGCGTCAGCTTCGATCACCTCTCCAAACAAATCTCCTGACCCACCCAACCTTAGCAAGCGGTCAGTTGCAGGCTGACACCTGCCCTTTTCAACTGCCGGCTCTGTGATTGGTTTCGAATGGAGAATCAACCATTCCCGAGAGCAGTCTCCGAGTGGACGTGGCAAACGGTCAAACTATCTGCCCACGGTTACGCGAACTCGTCAACGATGCCCAACGAGATCAACAGAAAGTGCCGATCACCTCAGCTTTGCCGGCGCTTCTAAAAGACCGCTACTCTGCGCCCTCAAGAGTGTCACCGAAGACCCAGAGGATATCGCTGCCTACCGGTTTCTTATACCTTCACTGAATTGACCAATAAGATGGGACAGACGTTCTGTTGGTAGTCTCATGAAGAAGGAAAATAACCCGTGAATCGGAAACTACTCGAGTAGTATGAACCTTTTTATGACTCGAGCAACCAGGGGAGGTAGTGAAGGGTTTCGTCGCAACACCACCAGATCTCACCAACCGGATGGTGGAGCTCCTGTTCCAGGATCACCCACCAACGGAGGAAGATCAAATCCTCTATCCAGGGGTGGGAGAAGGTCCGTTCATCGAAGCTGTCCACGATTATTGCCAGGAAAACGACACCCCCATACCAACGGGATATGCCTGTGATACCCATCAGGAACGGTTAGAAACGACCGAAGCGAGGTTCGCAGACCTCCCCGTCCAGTTTGAGGTGGCTGACTTCCTGGAGAGGAGTTTTGAGTTCGGGGACTTCGACTACATCATCGGGAACCCGCCGTACGTTCCAATCACCGAAATCGACGATGAGAACAAAGCACAGTACCGGGAGGCATACGAAACAGCTACGGACCGATTCGATCTCTATCTACTCTTTTTCGAACGCGCACTCGAGGTTCTCGACGATGATGGGCGGTTAGCGTTCATCACTCCCGAGAAGTTCGAGTACACAGAGACAGCAGAACCGTTACGAAGACTCCTCTCTCAGCACCATCTCGAGCGGCTCGAGCATCTCGACGAGACGACCTTTGACGGATACATAACATACCCCACTATATCGGTCGTGAACGCCACCGAGGCCGACGAGACGGCCATCATCACGCGTGAGGGGACGAAACGGACAACCACGCTCCCCACTGACGGAACCCGATGGACGGAATTCGTCCGAGACATCGACGCCAGCCTCGAGTCGACTGGCGTTACACTCGGTGACGTCACCGAGCGAATCAGCGTCGGCGTCGCGACAGGCGCTGATTCGGTCTTTGAATTCGATGCGGAAGAGCTCCCGTCACAGTTCGAGCCCTGGAGTGTGCCGACGATATCAGGCAAGCAGTTAGAAAAACACCCCCTTGGCGAGACGCCCCAGCCCTCGTCGGTCTTCGTCTGTCCCTACGATGACCGAGGCACGCTCATTCCCTTCGGTGAGCTGGGCGCATTGGGCGAGTGGCTCGATGATATCCACCGCTCCCGTCTCGAGGATCGCTCGTGCTACGAGGGCGGTGGGCGTCGCTGGTACGCGTGGCACGACAACCCACCCATGGACGACCTCATTCAGGAAAAGATCCTCTTCCGCGATATCACCGACGCGCCTCGGTTCTGGGTGGACACCGCGGGCGACATCGTCCCAAAACATTCTGTGTATTACCTCGTACCAAAGGACGACGTGGATATCGAGGACCTACAGACGTATCTCAATTCACCACCTGTAGCGGAGTGGTTACAGGCGAACTGCCAGCAGGCACGGGATGACTACCTGCGGCTACAGACGCGTGTGTTAGAAGACCTGCCTGTCCCACCTCGCTTCAGTGCCCACCGACAGGTCGGTCTCGATATTGCCGGAGAGTAGAAAATTACCGACAGGATAAAGCCGTTCGTAAGAGAGGGTGGTGTATGGCCGATGCACGCGGTTCGACGTGGAGACTCCCCGATCGCGTCCTCGAACTCTTCCGACAGGGAGAGTATTCTGGCACCCGGCGGACACAGACCGACGCGATTAGCCAAGCGGTCGGTGGTGACCTCCTCCGTGAGAACGAAGTCCTTGCGGACGCCGCGCAGCAAGGGGAACTCGTTGCAGAGCGCAATTATACGCCCCCCGGCCACAGCTTCTATCAGGACTGGGACTACGCGATCGGCACCCCACTGGAGCCACCCCAACAAGGCTTGGTGGCACAGGATACGTTCACCAAGGACCCCGTCGACGACGTGTGGTTTGCGCTCGACGTCGAATCGCTCATCTCCTCGGTGAGCAAGAATTGGAAGAACCGCGGCAAGGAGGTGCACTCGTTCTATCTCGGCGTCTACGACGTCGCCCCCATGGCGGCAACGGGATGCGTTATCGTCCTCAACGTCGCCGACCTAGACCGGGACCCGAACGAAATCATCGACGGATACCGGGAATTCGACCTCGCGAACGGCTCACTCGCACAGAGCCTGGATGCGCTCGCTGTCATCCCAATTCGATACGAGAAAGGGACACCCGAGGAAGCGGAGTTAGTGCCCGATCTCCTCGACGCAGATGACGAACTCCACTATAACACATTCGTTCGTACGTTATCGTCCGCGCTCGAACGCCGCTATCAGGGCGAATATCAGGTCTCTCCCAATAGCATCGAGTCCGTATTGAGTCGCCAGGAGAGTGATGTCCTCGAATTCAAAGCGGAGCTTCCTGACCACGTCAATTCACTCAGGAAGGAGGTCGCAGCACTAGCGAACCACGAAGGAGGTGCGCTTCTCCTCGGCGTAGATGATGACGGGAATCCCGTCGGCCTCGATAAAATTGACTCAGATGAGGAACGTGTGGCGGGCGTATTATCTGACGGCCTCACGAGTGTAGTCCGGAACATCAAGAAGGCGCGCGTCGATGGTGCCGACATCCTAATCATTAACGTTGAACGGACGACAACCGCCCCGATTGCTGTCGATGGATCATTCTACGTTCGAACCGGGACCACGAGAGACTGGCTCAGTGGCCGTGAAATCATCGACCAGTATCCCCGGTAACGTTAGAACCGTCGCCAAGGAGGACTCGAAAAAGAACTCCAGGCTGTGGCGTTTTCAGATGTCCGCCCAAACATCGGGGACATCCTCTGGAGTGGAGATTGTAACGAAGCGGTAGTTCATCCGTAGGAGTCGTTGCCGTTTTGCTTCGTCGTCACGTTCGACGTGTGCTTTCTGATGGTCCGGCCCGTCGACGAACACGGCAATCGGCTGCGGCCGTCCCTCTGCCTCATAGAAGAAGTCGGCTTCCACCACCGGTTCATCGTCCTCATAGATCGTCTTCTGTGCGGCATCCGGGAGCGGGAAGCCTTCGTCTCGGACTGCTTCGAGGACGGCCTGCTCGAGCGTCGAGTCACAGGCGTCCCAGAGCTCTTCGAAGTGGTCGT
Organism: Halorubellus sp. JP-L1; assembly: GCF_011440375.1. Lineage (NCBI taxonomy): Archaea > Methanobacteriati > Methanobacteriota > Halobacteria > Halobacteriales > Halorubellaceae > Halorubellus > Halorubellus sp. JP-L1. Next base: position 147,366 of record NZ_JAAOIR010000002.1, on the reverse strand, counting down.
CGTCGGCTGTCGATTCGGTGGGTACCAGTGAGAGCGACAGGGTGGCATGGAGCCACGGCATCACCAGGTTCCGGTCGAAGAACGGATGCTCACGCTGGTTGTAGTACGACATTAGACACTCATAGCAGGCCCGCTCACAACCATCAGCGTCGTTGGCGTGCAGCACGTCGAGCGCTTCAGTGATTGCCCGCTGGAAGCGAGGTTTGTCGGGAGTGGTGAGCTCGTGCAAAGCACCAGCACCACCCTCACTCGTCTCATGAATGACGATCGTCAGCGCGCTATCATCGTCAGGCGCAGGACGGACGAAGGTGGCCAGTTCCTCTTCATCGAGGTCGAATTCGACTAGGATTCCCTGATACAGTGCTTCTTTGAGTGTTCGGAAGAATGACTCGTACTGGTCAGTCTCAAGATCACTCGGGAGCGGCGTCGTGACGGTGACGGTATCGTGGTTACCCTCAGTGTACAGCTCGATTCCCTCGCGGATCGCGTCCCGGTCGGCGTTGGCGTAGCACTTGCCGGAGACGTGCGTTTCGATTTGACTGTGACTCGTGAGCCAGCGGTTACACTCCGTACAAAGGGCAAAGCCCTGGAGTTCGTCATCATCACGACCGCGGATGCCGCTATTGACGGTGACGATTCGCGCGTTCGGCTCGTAGGTGACGTGTGCAGAGACACCATCGCCTGCCAGCTCATATTCTTCAGGAGCGCGCTGTTCGTAGTAGCTGGAGATATCGTACCCTTCGCGACGCCGCTCTTCGTCGTCGCTGGTAATGTTCTCCTCTGGTTGCGCGCGCATGTCCGGTAGCGCCATCGTATGTGGATTGGTATGCAACCCGCTGAACGATTCCCCACAGTTTGGACAGCCAGCTGCCTCCTGGGCGTCATCACCCATCAGGATCGTCTGGCAAGCCGGACAGACGATCTTATGGCGAGTGACGGGTTCGGCATCCCGGGTTTTCGGGCGTGCGTATTTGACGCCGTGGCGCTCCCCTCGGTAGTAGACGTTATTCCCAGGTGCGAATTCGCGGATTGCCTGTGCTTCATCTCGCTGGATGTCATCCTCGAGGGTGGTGAACCCAAGCGTACAGCTAGATTTGGGGAAGCCATAGTTCGGGAGGAACCCCTGGGACCGGAGGTACTGGTATGAGTAGAAGCGCTTCCCGCCGTCACGCATGTCCTCTAGGCGCCGTTCGATGGCGTCTCGTTCGCGCCGTTCGAGATACTTCCCACTGTCCGTCTCCAGCTTCTTGTTGAGCCGTCGGAGTTCACGAGTCAGTCGCATGTACTCGGTCCGCCAGGACTCGAAGGCAGCATTCAAGTTGTCGACAAAATTGTCGACGCGATCGGCGATAAACTCGTCAGTGAACCACTCCTGATAGGCCGCCTGCTCGCGTTCGTGTTCGAATGCACCCTCGACAGTGGCAATGATCTCCTCTCGGTGACGGGTCACAGCAGCACTGAGATCTGCCCGATACGACTCGATAATAGGGTAGTCATCGCTGCTGGCCTCGATATCGAGGATCTGCTTGAGCTTGCCATAGAATTTGAAATCGATGACCTCCAGCACGAGGGCGTTGATGTGCGCCTCGATGAGGTCGCGATTGTTGAGCAGAAACGTCGGCGGGGAGATTTCGCCGGCGATGATCCGCTGCGGGCGCTGATAGAAGTACTGGTCGTGGGAGGCGCGGCCAAAGCCACTCCCACAGAACGTAGTGACTAGGGATGGCTGGTCCTGGCGACCGGCTCGCCCGGATCGCTGAGCGTAGTTGCTGGGGTTCGGCGGAACGTTCCGCATGAACACGTGTGACAGCTCACCAATGTCGATCCCCAGCTCCATCGTCGGCGTACACACGATGGTGTTGAGTTCGTCGCCTTCACGGAATCGTGTCTCGAGCTCCTTTCGGAGATCGCCTTCGATCTGACCGCTGTGTTCGGCAGCAAAGATATCAACGGCTTCGTTGAATTTCCGGGTGTAGAGGCCATAGAAGAACGATTCCCGTAGATCCATGTCCTCTGGTGTGACGTTCCCACAGCTACTGTTGAGACACATGTTGAGCCGTGAGCGCGTCACCACCGTCTTGCACTTGGGACACACCGACACGTCACTCGGGTCGTGGGGTTGGAGCCGGACGTAGCTCGGATTGAGCATGTGCGCCTTGCGGCCCCGATACACGGAGTCCTCGGTGAGGATCGGCAGCTTATCGGGGTCACTCAGGAGGTCGCGGACGGCGGTGATGATCTCAGTTGCCCGATCCGTGTCGACGTCGAAGGCGCGCGTCGTCCACTTGACGTGGCGCGAGCGCCAGCTGGTGAAGCGGTGGATCTGCTCAGTGTTGCTCGTGTCTGCAGTATCGCTGAATCCCTCGGGGAACCTGAAGAACTGCTGTTTGTGGAACTGGGCTTCATCATTGAGCGTATTGATCGTGTTGCGGCGGAAGTCGCCGAAATTCGTGAATATTTCGTGATCGACAGCTGCGGTCCGCCGGAAGAGATCGAGAAACGCTTTGCAGTACTCGTATCGAACCTCGGGGTCCGCATCCGCTAATTCCGGGATGTCAGCCCATTCGTCGTCGAGTTCGGCCAGGCGATCGAGATTTTCATACTCAACATCGAGTAGACCAACGTCCTCGAGGCTCTGCTGGCCGCGTTGCTGGCTTTTTCGAAGCTCCAATAGGGCGTGGAACTGCAGGTACTTACTGAAGCGATCTTTTTCAGCATCCGGCACCCCGAACATGTCGCGGTCGAGTGCCTCCGGCAGCGCGTTACTTTCCTCGAACGCGTCGAACGTTTTGTTCCCGATATCCGTGAGTGCCACCTCCCCGTCATCGGCGTCGAGAAGCGCAGAATATAGCGCGCGCCGGAACTTGACACGCTGATACAGGTTGTTGATGTGGGCTGCCTGCAGGGCCGTGTCTTGGCGATTGTCGGTGAATGCGATCGTTTTCTGCTGGGCCTCGGGCAGCTCCTGCATCGTCGACCCGATCAACACGTCAGTTGCGGTTGAACGACCGACCGTCCCGAATTTGAACATTTTCGACAGCTCCATCGAACGACCCATTCGGGTGTGGCTGACACCACAGTTGCCACAAAAGAGGAACTCTGCTTCGGTCCACATGACGTCGAGCCCCTGGGCCGCAAAACACCCACAGGCCAGCTGACCCGAGTCACGGTGCCCGTCGGTGAGTCGATTATGCTCTGGGCAGTACGTGGCTGGCTCTGGGACAGCGTCCTCGTAGGTATCGCGAAGCTCGCCCTCGTCAGTGAACCACTCACTGGGAAGCGAGGTTTCCTCCCGATCCCACTCACCGCGCATCACATACCCAGCTGTCTCGGTATCCTCAACGCTGAGATCGCTCACCTCCCGTTGCGTAAGGTGCCCATCGTCCGTTCGCACAACGGTGTAGTAGTCCTGACCACAAGAGCGACAAAACGACAGGGGGAATGCGTTGCGACTGCGGTCAAACTCAGTCGCGCAGTGGCGACACTCGATGTCACCGGCATCGCTCAGGTGCGGTGGCTCCGATGTTAGCGTCTCCGGAGTGATACACGCGACCAATCCAGAGCCCTGCGAAAAAAACGAATGCAGTTTAGGGATGAAAATCGGCTGTTGCTCGCCTTGGACGGCCGTTGTGGCGATCGTACCAGCCAGCAAAGTGGCCTGCAGCTCCCGGCGGGCGTCGGCGTCCGTCGCGTCGGGGCGATGCGTAGTCTGATAGCGGTCGACGAGTGGCTGTGTACCGGAATCCTCGCCGTCAGTCGTCTGTTGGATCTGGAGGCTCTCTGTGTTCAGGTGCTCATCGAGGAAGGCGACTGTCGGATGATCTCGCAGGACATCGCCCAGCGCGTCGGCTGAGGCGGTTTCCTCATCGCCGAGTGGGCGATCAGTCAGCTGGGCGGTCAACTCAGCTGCCTGCTCGAGCGTGCCGTCGAACTCTGCGATATCCGTTGCTGTGACAGTGACCGTATCGGGCAGTTGCTCGCCACCAGAGAACTCGATCGGATAGTAGCTCTCCTCGATAACGCGCTCGGAATCGACAGGCGAGCCGAAAATTTTAGCAGAGAACTCAGAGATTTCCTCATCCGCTTCGATTCCAGCCTCGCTTTGGACAGTTGCGGACGTCCCAATACAGGTGAGATCCTCGCCAGCGCCTGTATGCTCGCGAAGGCGACGGATTAACGCGGCCACGTCAGCGCCCTGGTGGCCAGTGTACGTGTGAATCTCGTCGAGCACCAGATACTCGAGGGCCCCGTCATGGCGGTCGGGGAACAGCTCCTTATCCTCATGCCGGGTGAGGATATAGTCCAGCATGACATAGTTCGTCATGAGGATATCTGGCGGCTCCTCTTGCATCTCCTCACGTGAGATGACCTCAGCGTCGTACTTCTCCTTGCGGCCGAACTGTTGGAGGAACTCAGCCTCGTTATCGGGATTGTTCGGGGTGTCACCGGTATACAGTCCAAGTCGCAATCCAGAGTTGTCGAGACGTTCAGCGAATTCCTCGTACTGGGAGTTCGCCAGCGCATTCATCGGGTAGACAATGACGGCCTTGATTCCCGCTTCCCCACGCTCTCTGGCCTCAAGACAGTGGCTGACGATAGGGATGCCGAACGCGAAGGACTTGCCTGAGCCAGTGCCTGTCGAGACGATCGTATTCCCTTGGTTAATCGAGCGGATCGCATCCGACTGGTGTTTGTATGGCTCAATTGACGTCCCCGACTCGTCATCGAACACGTTGAGGACTCCTTCATGCAGAACACCGTCATTAACGAACTGCTCAAGTCGCGTGCCCTGCTTGAAGCGCTGGTTCAGTTCGACAAACGGCTCTTTCCACAGGACCTTGCCCGATTCGATACGATCATCGATCCACGTCTCGATCGTCTCGTCATCGACGTTCTGGAACGTCTCGACGTAATTTCGATAATCCGATTGGACTGTTTCGAGGGCGTCGAAGGGATTAAGTGAAGATGACAAGGTATGTCTTGGTGCTGTACGGCAATCGTTTTAGATGTTACTGTGGGTAGAGTCCCCGCGCTCCTTGAGCGACTCCCAGACCTCATTGACTTCATTTTCGAACTCTGTTTTGGTAGCTGAGCCATCATCACCCTCGAGCGCAAAGGTAGCAGGTTGGACAGCGTCTTCTCTGCACCGTTCCTTCCGGAGCTTGTGTACAAGATGCTCAGTGAGGATTCGCTGCTAGTGTCGACGGAGATGGTGTGAAGGTGGTGTCGTATCGCGAGTCCGACTCACTCACTGCTGAATCTCTTGGGTGATGGTGATGTCGTCTTTCATGTCTTCGAACCGCTGTTTGATTTCGTCTCGAGTCCGGTAGTGGCCGTGCTCGTTGATGTCTTCGGTTTTGATCTGCTCGAACGTCGAGAACAACCGCTCAAAATCATCGGCTTCGATGCCGTACACATGCGCCATGAGCGCCTCCAACTCGTAGCGGACTTCTTTACGGGGGCGGCCGTTTGGTTGGGTGTATGAATAGGGGTCGCGATCATATCCAGCCTCCTTTGCGAATTCGCGGAGATCCTCCGCGTGGTAGGTTAGCTGGATGGCGAGCTCCTGAATGTGATCCGCAACGGGCTCTCCCTGGTAATGGAGCGCTTGGAAGCGGCCCGGATCAGGGATAGGAAGCTGTCGCGTGATGAAGTGACTCATGTGTGTACCACCGACTTTCTGTCGTGCGACAAAATCCTGTGTGTAGGAATTGAACGCAGCAACCAGTAGCAACGCCTCCTGTGCAGACGGTCCAGTCACGTGGTTAAGCGAATGTCCGGATGCAGCCTCTGGTAGGATGCTGAATATTGCAGTTCTTCTGTTTGTTGCATTTGTTATATCACGCAGGGCGATATGCCAATCGCGCCCAGATTTGTCCTCGTATTCAGTAAACGGGATCCAATAACGCGGGCTGGCCAGCTTTGTCTCATCATCCAGCTCACTGGGGGAGAATTCATACGCGTCTCCCCGTTCAACCGCTTCATCCGCAATCCCTCCGAACGTTGCAAATCGGTGGTTGTACTGGTGAGTTAGTTTCGACTCATAGAGACCGATCAGTGTATCGCCGCTGTCCAAGCATGGGTATAACAATTGCCCATCTCGGTCATAGTCGTCCCAATCAAGGTCCTGGATGTCGACGAACAATCCGGAGTCGTCGGACATATTGAACATCCTGTGAATATCCGCATTCCATGGATTGCCCTCTGGATCATCCACGATGATAAACGCGCCACTATTTTCATAGATTTCCAAGACTAACTCGGCATCGCCCTTCGTCTCAAAGGTTGGACAGTTTTTAGTATTGGGGTTGATTTTGGAAATGTCCTCGCTGGTGAGCGAGAAGTGTGAATCATCCTGGTAGAGCTGTTGGATTTCAGTTAGATAGAATGCCAGTTTGAACGATTCTTGGGGGTTTGCGCTTCCAGCCTGCGTCAGAAGGCAGAATTTGACACGGCTGTCAACCGCTGGGAAAATGTTTTTCTTATTGACAAAATCATAGAGCGATTTTAGACGTTTCTCCTCTACCAGCTTACGGAAGTACTCCTGTGTGGTCGAGTCAGTAGCAATTCCAGTTGGCACGATCAGTCCATTGTAGCCCTGATCGTTGATGCTGTTGAGGGACAACTCTGCAAAGAGTGCATACGTATTCACATGACCCCGGCCGGTAAGCTCGTACCGACCGCTGGTACGCATGAACGACATTGCGTGTTCGGCGCCCTCTGCGGAGGCCTGATATTGCTCATACAGCTCCGGATTCTCTTCCTGAAGCTGGTCTATCATCATATTTCGCTTGGCCGCTGTAGAGGCGTTCGCAATATCCGGCCGACTGACAGCAAAGAACTGCTCAGCCTCGAAATTGAGCTTCTCCCACGGTGGGTTTCCGATGATACAATCGAACCCACCCGCATCGTACACCAGCGGGAACTCGAGCTCCCAGTGGAAGAACGAATGTGTCTCGCTCAACTCACGCGCCCGCTGACACATGTCCCCCAAATCCCCATTGGTATCGGTGAGTTCCTCAGGCGCTTCCCGCCGCACTTTCTCGATTGTATTCGGTGATGGATACTCAGAAGCAGACCCGTCAAGCGGCCAGTAGAACGCTGCCGTCCACACGTCAAACGCGAGCCGCTCTCGATTCAAGCTCTCGGAATCCTCGAACGCATCGTACAGCTCAGCCTTGCGCTCTACAGCCTCAATCGAACCTTCCTCCAGATTCTCTATCTCTTCTGCAAGTGCGACGTGCTCGCCCTCGTCGGAGAAACTCGACCAATCCAGTCCCGTTTGCACCTGGGGTTCATCAGGAATGTTCTTGTTCTCCTGACGGACCCGCTTTCGAATCTTATTCCCGACGTGCCAGTCGCACCCGCTCGACGTCTCGTACGCGTCGACGGGCACCCCACCACTCACCAACTCCTCAGTCGCCCCGATCAGCGAGTTGCCCTGCTTGATACGGTGATCGAGGAAACTCAACGGTTGGTTCTCCACTGCCGAATTAATCCAGAGGCTTACCTTCGCCAGCTCCACTGCCATCGGGTTGAGGTCAACTCCGTAGATGCAGTGTTGCACCACCGACCGCCGGGCCTGCCGGAGCTCTTGTTCATCCGGATATGCTGAGTCAGTCCGAATTTCGGCCAGCCGCTTCCCGAGGAAGTTGTTCGCCGCGATCAGGAAGGCCCCACTGCCACAGGCGGGGTCACACACATCGATATCAAGCAACGCTTTCTCCTTCGCGTCTGCCGACTCCACCGACTCGATCCGTTCTTCAACTACCGGCTTGAGCGTGCTGTCGATCAGCTCATCTACTAGCTCGGGCTTCGTGTAGTAACTGCCCGTCTCCTTGCGTTCCATCCCACGAGAGTCCAGATAGAATTCACCCCGAGAGATATCGCGTTCCTCAAGCTCGGGTACTTCGGTCGCATACTGGGGCGTGAACTCGAGCAGGCTCTCATACACCGCCCCGATCTCATCGACCCCTAGATCAGCATAGGATATCCGCTGTTGGTAGCCCTCCTGCTCGACATGGGTGAGATTATGCACCGCGTCAAGCAGGGCGTGGTTCGGGCAGGTCGCCTCATCAACAAAGGAGAGGTTTTCGTCGTCGAACAATCCACCGTTGTACCCCGGGACATGTAGGTGCTCGTCATCGTGCCCTTCACCAACCAGCTCGAAGGTAACCTGCAAACCCTCCCACAAATCAGTCGCTGAATCGCGCACGGACTGGCGTTCAGCCCGCTCGCGCAACGCACTCACACTGTATTCATCAGTGTACAGATCGCCGCGATCCGCCATCATCCCGCGCTGCTCCGCAAACATCAAGAACAACAGCCGATACACGATCCGCAGCTGGTCCTGGTAATAGGCGTCAGCAACGTCCTGGCCTCCCGCTTCCAACTGCTCTCGAATCGCGGGCGTCAGGAAGCCGTTCCCCAGCGTTTCCAGGGCCTCAACAACATTTGACTGCAAGTCCTCACCAACCTTCACGCCGGTCGCAATGGATACCTGGTACAGGGACTCCACTGGCCGTTCATCATCGTCGTCCTCACTGGTAAACCGCGAGGCGTGACACAGCCGGTACAACGCCCGGAAGTCCCCGAAATTACGGTTCGTGAAGATATTTTCCAGGTCGAACTCGACGTATCCTCGCGTATAGGTGTGGTAGAAGTCGCGCAACACCCGCAGCTTCAGGCCATCCGTCACCACACTCCACTGGACCTCGCTACTGGCATTAAGATACGTCTGGAGTTCGTCGTGGGGGCTCTTCTGGCGGGCGCCCGTCCCATCGTGATCGCCATCGTCGAGCCGATGGTCGGCATCGGGCTGCGTCATATGCAGCACAGGTGGTACACCCTCGAACTCCGAACCAGCTGCCTGGACCGATTCCTGGGGTGGCCACCCGAGATGCGAGAGATTGGCCTCAATGCCACTTGCCTCGAGATTTGACTGCTGGAACTCCGGCTCGAACCCAAGCGCATCAAATAACTTCAACAGCCACTGGTTGCGGATGGCCGAGACGTCCATCCCGAACACAGAGTTGTCCCGGCTAATCTCGTCCCACCGCTCCACGAGCGTCTCCCACGCCGCCGAGATATCGCGCTCGACGGCAGCCTCTCCCTCGGGCACCGCATCACCAATTGCGAACGTCTGGGGCGCGACCGCTTCCTCACTGCAGGCCTCATTCCGAAGCTTATACAGCAGCTGCTCGGTCAGCAGGCCACCGCTGGTGGTAATGAACGATGTCTCTCGGCGTCCGCGTCGGCGTTTGGTGTCTTGCATGCTCATTTATGAAGGGTAGTAGAGACCGACCGTTAGCAGGTCCTCACTGGCAACCGAAATCCGGTCGGTGCCCTCCAGTGACGTGCCATAGCCGGCGTCCTCGAGTTTCGCGAGCATCGTGCGTCGTTCCTCGGAGATGGTCTGTGCCCGTTCAATCGCCCGCTGACGAATCGCGTCCTTCCGAGAATCGTGCTCAACCGCCTGCTCCAGGTCACGCTCCCACTCCTGTTGGGTTCGTTGGGCGACCGTCGTCTCCGCCGTCCGGAGTGTGTCAATCGTCTCGTTCGAAAGCGGTTCATCACCGTAGAGTGGCAATCCGACCTGGACCAGTTCCTCCATCACTGTGGGGTCATCTCCAGTATGAGCAAAATACCTGACCTTCCAGGTGTACAGCGCTGTTGGCTGATCAACTGCACCGGTCCCCCGCATCGCAGTCCGGCCGTACCGCTCACCGTCAGTCAGCGCGACCTCTTTGACGGACTCAATCAACCGCTGCACCAGGGGATGTGCGATATCGAGCATCTCGAGGTCGTCGTTTTCCGCAGCTCGATTCGGGTCGAACGTAACGCGCTCATAGGTGGCTTGAATATCAGGCCCACGGAGTTCATCCGCTTTGATTTCGACCTCATAGGTCATGTCAGGATTCATCTCGTACCGACAGTTGAAGAGGTTCAGTCCACTCCGGACAAACTCCTGAACTGCATCAGGCCCCCCAAGCAGCTCCTGGGTTTCTTCCTGGCGCTGTTTCACCTCGCTGAGGTCGACCTCAGTATGATTGTAGAAGGATTCGTCTTCGATTCGTTGGAGCACCGCATCATCGAACGCGCTTTCCTTAGCATCAGCCTGTGTTTGGCTACTGGTGAAATCGGTGAGCGTCTGTTGCGGGACGAGATTCTGCATCTCCTCGGGATCCAGGAGCTGCAAAATCCCCTCATCATCACCCAGATAGGGGGGTGAAAAGCCGTACTCAGAGCGAATTTCCTGTGCCTTTATGATGAGTTTTGTTAGGACGGTCCGGTCCATCGGATCGTCTATCACCATCGTCCGGATGTACACCGTGTCCGCCGTTTGGCCATACCGATCAACGCGACCGTTCCGCTGCTCCAGGCGGTTAGGATTCCACGGCAGCTCGTAGTGGATAACCTGATTAGCGGCATACTGGAGGTTCATCCCTTCACTGATCACGTCGGTCGCGATGAGCACGCCTCGGTCGGCATCAGCAAACGCCTGGAAGCGCTCGTTTCGTTCCGCATCGCCGATCTCGCCATACAACGTGTGGACACTCACTTGGTCACCGTATTCGTCGCGGACGTGCTCCTCCAAATATTCGAGCGTGTCCACATACTTGGTGAAGATGATCGTCCCGCCACTTCTGAATCGCGCCGGCAGCGTCTGCCCAAGCAACTTCTGAAGTTTACTGTCGCGGGATGGGGTGACTCCTTCAGCAGCCTCCAGCGTCGTCTCAAGCGACGCTAACTCCATGCGAATCGCTTTCTCGTCCCCAGTCACGACACGCTCGACGCGCTCGCCCAGCTCCGTCTCAGAGTAGTCTTCGCCCGGGTCGCTGTCGAGGGCGTTTGCCTGCGCCAACTCCGCAGACACCCCCGCAGTCTCGGAGCCGTCGCCACCGCTGGCGTCGATCTCCTCGAGGTGGTCAGTGAGCTTGTCACGCCGGTTCCGTAGTGACCGACGGAGTGCCTCCGGGCTTGAGAGCGCCCGCTTCAAGAAGTGGACGACGGTCCACTGCGCGAGCGTTCGGTTGTCAGACTCCTTAGCAGCCTCTACGAGCGTGTCTCCGTACTCGCGGACAGCATCATACGCATCGGTCTCGAATCCTGTCGGCTCGATTTCGACGGTGTCCTGGTCACGTTTAGGAAATGGATTCTCGTTTTCGTCGCCGAACCACTGCTCGACGTCTGTGCGCCGCCGCTGGACGACGTGCTTTTCGGCGATCCCGCGGTTGATCTGGGGGTTGTGCGGATCCCCCGAGACGATGTCGGGGTTCACCATCCGCAGCAGGCTCGCATAACTATCCGAATAGCCGTTGTGTGGCGTCGCTGTCAGCAGCAACGCATGGGTCGCCGCGTCGGTGATATCCTGTGCGAACTCCCAGCGCTGCTTCGAGGGCGACTGCCCTGCCGATGCTGTGTGGGGACGCGCCGCTTGGTGGGCTTCGTCGATGATCACGAGATCCCAGTCCTGCGCGAGCACCTCGCTGCGGACGTGCGGCTGCTTTGCGTAATCAATAGAGACGATATGCTTGGAGTAGTAGTCCCAGACGCTCGTGCCTGGTGGGACGTCTTTCTCCATCGCTCGCTTGTTCCGACGGCTGGTGATCTGCGCGTCAATATGGAAGAAGTGGTTAAATGCCTCGCGCCATTGCTCACGGAGGTTGGCAGGCGTCACGATCAGGATTCGGTCGGCGCGATTGCGAGCCAGCAACTCGCTTGTGATGAGGCCCGCCTCGATGGTTTTCCCAAGCCCGACGTCATCCGCCAGAAGGAGCCGCACCGACGGCATATCCAGGCCCATCACCACCGGCGTCAGCTGGTACTCAGTCGGGATGACACGGGAGCGCTGGAGACTCATCAGCGGCGCCGTCCCGTGTAGCATTGACAGCCGGTTCGCCTGGATGAGGAGATCCTGAAACTGCGGATTTCCCATCGTGTCTGTCGACGGGGGAGCCATATTCCCTTCCGTGATCGATTCAATTGGGGCGTAGAAGCGGTGTTTGGAGTTGGGGCCCTCGAGCGAAGTGGCCGTTACCTCCTGCCCATCGATTGAATCAACCCGCCACAAGCGATTGCGATTCCGGATGACCGTCCCCGGCTGGAGCTGACTCGGGTCAATACTCATGGGAGAACAACCAGCTGGAGTGATCGGAGCGTGGACATACGAATAGCACTAATGCAGTACGACGACAACTTATAGATTGTCCTGTTCGAGGGAGCTTGCTCTCTGTTGATGGGAAAGGTTGATTCCAATCCAGTTTGAGTGAGGTGTATCGTGACACTCCAGAATCTGAAAAACGGTTTACGTCAACTCTCGTCGATCACGCATGTTTCCACCGTTGCCGATGGGGTGGTGGCAATTGATGGAGACCACTCGGCGGTGGTTGTTCACGACCTCCCAGTGAGTCCTGTTGAGCAGACAACGACCCACCCAACCGAGTGGCAACAGCTTGAGCACGAATTCCAGGCCACAGAGTTTGTCATCGCCCCTGTCGAAGGCACTGTGCTCGTGTTTGAAAGAGAATTTCGAGAATTTGATCTCTCATATCTGCCTACTGAGATAGGGACTATTGACTCAGCACGGCTCACCACAATCATATACAAACTCTACGAGGGACAGCTAGAGACCACGCCAGTATCACTCGAGTTCCTCACTGCTGATGAACAATCGAGTATTGCGACGGTTCTCCAATCAATCGCCAACGCGAATCTGGGTGCATACTACACGCCTGAGTCGGTTGCATCGGTGGCTGCCCAGTGGGCGACAGCTGGTGATCGAGAGTCGATTCTGGACATCGGTTGTGGCGCAGGTGACTTGTTTTCAGCTGCTGTCGATAGCATTGCTAACCCTACCAATGCATGGGCAATCGATACAAACGGAATTGCCTGTGCGTTAACTGCTGCTCGGACCACACCGCATGGTGTCCCACCTGATCATGTCCGTCGCCAGGACGTATTCGAATTAGTTGATCAGAGTGAGTCTGAGCTTCGCCTGAACAGCACACTCACTGAGACTTTGCCGGAACAGGATCCAGAGCGATTTGATTGTATCTTTGCGCACCCTCCTGTTGGGAGAACGCATCAATTGACAGAAGCCGCTCCCAATTCACTTCCTCATTCACGGATTGAGGAGAATTTCATCGCCGCCGGATGCCAACTACTTGCTCCCGGTGGCCGTGGCTGCTTCATCATACCCGCTCGCAGTATCAGGCGAATCCGAGAGCAAGTCATTCCCGATGACGTTCAGATCACACGGATCGTCAGTGTTCCAGATACTGAGTTCACGACGATGGGGACAGAGCCGACAATATTGTGTGTTGAGCGAGCACCTGCTGCTGAGTCGATCGGGGTAGTGAAGATTAGCTCGTTCGATGACCCAGACCGTGCCCTTGGGGCACTGTTTAATCCCGAATCGGCCGAGTCAGTCGAGTCTGTTGCTGCAGCACTTGTAGCAGCCAACGTTGAGACAACCGTACTTCAAACACTGAGTAGGTCACCAGGTGCAGCGCCGTTCTTTGGGGGGCAGTTTCCCACACTCGAAGCGGTCACGGAACACATCGCGATCGGAATGACGACTGGGGACAACCGGACGTTCTATTTCGACCCAGACGAGCGAGCCGCTTCAGCGATTAGTGACCAGTTTTTCACTCCAGTGATTAAGACACTCCCTGAGGAGCGTACAATCATCAAACGAGATCAGGTGAGCCACTACTTATTCGATCTACGGGAGTTCATTGAATCACACGACCTGGATCCATCCGACCGAGCCGCAGTCGCTGACGCACTAGCGTCGGTCGACTCCGCTGCTGCAGAATACGTACAAACTGAATTCCGCGATGATAGACAGTCCACACGCGGAGTCCTGCCCAGAAGTTGCTCATTAGAGAACCCCGATTTGGTCGCACACGAGGTTTCCCGAGATCTTACGTGGTATCGAATTGACCCAGAGCTCCGGCCAGTCCTCTTTAGTAACAATCTCCGGGGGATAGCCTGTAGTGACGAGATTCCTCCAGAGCGACTCCAAACAATTCTGAATTCTCCATTATACCAACTGCTCAATGAGAGTCGGTTTCCAAGAATGGCGAGAGACACAGAAGCGATTCGGATCCAAATGGAGCCGCTGAGGAAACTCCCCATTTGCTTGCTCGACCTATCAGATCGGGAGGCGGCACAATTAGAGCGCTTACACCCGTATAATTCGCCCGAGCACAAGGAATCAGCCCGATCAGTGATTATTGACGCTGTAGCTGGCGAACATCAGCCAGCAGTTGCTGCGACGTATGATGCGGTGTCACCACTCCGAACGGTACGGGGATATGAAGCAGAAATTGAACAACTGCATCAAATTCTTACGAATGGCTTGGACACTGAACCGGAGGCGATCGACTTAGTCGATGACTCCATGATCCAAAAGCTTGAGGAGACATACCAGACCGTAGGCCTATTCGAAACTCGAACTCGCCCAATAACAGAGCTTATGGATGTCTTTGGAGATCAACGATACTGGTCATTCCTCGGTGGCGTGGCTGCGCAGTTCGAAGGTGTGCTGCAAGATTATATCGAGGAACACGTCGGACCCGTCGAATTTCGGCAACCGCCTGACGACGATTCAAAACGGTGGATGTACAGACCGACGGGTGGAGACTGGAAGCCACTCCGGCTGAAGATCTTATTCGATGAAGTGTTTAGTGGCGATCTCCAAAATGTGATGCAGTTAGTTCGTGAGCGGCGCAATGAGATCGCGCACGGCCGATTACTCAGTGATGAAGAGGCGAATGCTGAGGCACTGTTGCTTGCGTTTTATATTTTCACATATGCAGTTCTGCACAAAGAAAACGCTCGGATTGCCTCAGCAAAAAGTGAGCGATGAAATCGGTTTAGCTCCCTCGAGATACTACTCACCCGGCTCTGTCGCGTAAAACCGTGGCTGACGGAGGGGGTTTCATCAGTACCGCAGTGCCCTTGGATTGACCTGCGACAGCTCGGGCTTCCGGTAGTGCTGTAACTCCGGTGCCGGATGCCTCATTTTTATATCACTACTGTCCCAGACTTACTGCAATGAGTACGCCGCCCGGCCTCGTTCTTGCGTCTGTGGTCAGTCCGGCCGAACAGACGATCTTCTCAGAGGTAGTGCAACGGGGGCTCGACCGGACTCAGCTCGACACCGCCGACCCACCAGGCGACGATCGAATGGTCCACGGATACCCGGTCCCAGCAGCCGACCACATCGACGGACGCGCCATCGAGGCTGGGGATTATGTCCTGTTCTACACGGGGGCCAATCAATACACCGACGCAGCACAGGTGCTAGATGTAACCCACAATAGCGAGGTTGCGACCAGTGCCACAAAGCAGGCACTCCGGCAGGCCGGCGCCAGCCTAGACACGTCCGACCACACCATCGGCACGTTACTGTGGATTGATGTGCCGATTCCCATCGAGCTCCAGAGCTTCCAGCTTCATGACGCCCTGGACATCGGTGATGAAGCCCTGACGCGAACCCGGGTATGCGGCCCGGAGACAACCAGCGGACTAGTCGACGAATACGGCTCCATCGAGTCGATGCTTACCACCGCCCGCGTCGAGCCGGACGTCTACATCGAGGTCACCTCACTCGAGGATAAGCCGTACAAACAGCCGGGTGGCGATCTCGAGCTCGGGACGGCCGTGTTCTCCCGCAGTGAGGCCAGTAATGGGGCAGACATCTACAGCACCCTTCGCGACCCCAATCTCGGAGACATCGTGTTACACGTGCTCAAAGACACGCGGGAGCTCCGTGGCATCTCGCGGGTTGCCTCAACACTCCAGACGGATTTCGAGGGACCTCCAGACGACTCCTGGGACGCGAATGCCCGTGGTAACGGGTATTTCCTCCCGTTGGCCAACTACCGTGCGTTCGAGAATCCACTCGACATCGACGGAGATCTACTGCAAAACAGCGACTACCAAGGCGAATTCGAGCGCATCTATGACACCCATGATGGTCTGTTTTATGACAAAAATTTCGAACTCGCGCAAGGGGCGTACTTCACTGCCGTCCCAACGCCACTGCGGTACGTCTTGATCGCCGAAGCGCCAGCCATTGTGGATCACGCTCGCGAGTGGTGGTGGACGATCGAGGCACCCTCCCCAGCAGAGTCGTATGACTCGGTCAGTGGGGCGGTTGTGGACATCCGGACCCGACTGCCCTTTACTCAGTATAATCGCGGCTGGTTCCAAACCGCGATGACTGAGAAGCTGGTCGAGCAGTTCACAGACTCGCTCAAAAGCGTCCAGCCGGAGGCTAAACTCACCCTCCGGGAGGTCCACCACTGTGAGATGCTCCAGGCGATATATACCGATTACGCCAACACGTTCGACCAAGCGGCTCGCGAGCTGGGTGTCGGAGATATCAACCAGGCGAGGCCTGGCGAAGTGCTCTTTTTCGTCTTGTTCCGGGAACTGCAGTCCGCAGTTGGCCTATCGGCCAATATGAACCACGTGAAGGCCAAGACGATTCTTGAAGAGAATTATTCCGTCAAGACGCCTGAGCGCGAGCTCTCGGCGACGCCGGAAGGTGAGCCGCTTGCCTCGAGCAACCCACCAGACCAAGCTAGCGACATCGCCCGCCAACTGCAGGATTCCGGGCAAATGGTCTTCTATGGGCCGCCGGGGACTGGCAAGACCTACACCGCCAAACAGTTCGCACACTGGTGGCTCAACGAGCAGCCCGGCGTCGACCCCCATACTGGCCAGTTCGAGACCGTCACGTTCCACCCATCATTCACGTACGAGGATTTCGTCGAAGGCCTGAGCGTCGGCACGGACGAGGAGGGAGTTGTGACGTACGACGAAGAGGCAGGGGTCTTCCTAGAGTTTGCTGAACACGCGCGCCAAGACTACTACGCCAGTGAGGAGGGTGAAGAGGCCCCGCGATACATCCTTCTCATCGACGAGATCAACCGAGGGAATCTCGCGCAGATTTTTGGCGAACTAATCACCGCCCTCGAAGCAGACAAACGGTTGGCCGGTGCAAACGAAACGGCCATTTCGTTGGCCCACTCGGGGGATCGATTCACGATCCCACCGAACCTTTATTTGATCGGGACGATGAACACGGCCGATCGCTCGATCGCCCTGGTCGACGCTGCACTCCGGCGTCGCTTTACGTTCCTTTCTTTCCCACCACGGTTGCGGCTGCTCCGCGAGGAGTACGACCTCGGGTCGTGGGCTGATGTTGCAACGACCGCCCGGACGGCTGGTGCAGACGACCAGCTTCTCGCGCAGTCGATAATTGCGGTTCACCAACTCAATAGCCGGATTCGTTCGGAGCCGGATCTAGGTCGTGGAAAGCAGATTGGGCACTCGTATTTCTTCGACATCGAGACAGAGCAGGACATCGTCGACATCTGGCAGTTTGAGGTTCTGCCACTCGTCGAGGAGTACTTCTTCGGGCAGTACGGGCGAATCCAGGACGTACTCTTCGGTAGAGGTGGGTCGGAGGTATTCGATTGGGAGCGCCAACAGATTCGAGCGTTCGACAAGACACAGCTGGCGGCTGCACTGGAACCGTTTGTTGAGGAGTTCGATGCCGCGTCGGTCGGCGCCGAGGAGTGATGACTGCGCCCTCCCTGTTCACGGACGGCGAGTTCGACGCCGACATCGAGTTGGGCGAGTACGAGTCCTCGGTACCGTTCGAGCTGAGCAAGGCGGCTGCAGAGATGCTCGAACAAGAGGTGAATGCAGGCGAAGATCGAGAAGGCGACCGCATCAAGCTCACGTATAACCGGGACGGGGACGCCATTCTGACCGCGACGCAGTACGTCGGCGTCGTCTCGCTTCGAGACGGGCCAACGGTTCAAATTCGACCGGAAGCCGCAGGGACGAATCTCCTGTACTTGCTTCGGTATGCGCACGACACGACCGCGGCAACGTTCGACTCACAGACAGCATTCCGTCGTGGTGAAACCTTTCTCGACGCGCTCGGCGCATTGTACGAATCGGAGCTGCGTCGTGTGTTGAATCGGGGGCTCCACACGGACTATCGACGAAGGAGTGGCGCCGAAGAACACCTGCGCGGCCAGCTCAATCTTCAGCAGCAACTCCAGCGACAGCCACCCACACCAACGGCCTTCGAATGTACGTATGACGAGCTGACACACGATATCGCAGCGAACCAGGCGATTCTCTATGCGGCATCCATCTTACTTGGGCTCGTGTCAGACCCGTCGATTACGCGCGCACTGCGGCAGCACCAACAGATACTCCGACGACGGGTGTCGCTGACACCGGTCACACGCCAGGAGCTCGAGAGCATCCAACTCACTAGACTGTCCGGGTACTACGAGGACATCCTGCGTCTCGCCGAGTTAGTGATCGGGAATGCGTTCATCGGCGAGCTCGAGGCCGGGACGAGTGCAGCCTTTGCCATGCTCGTGAACATGAATACGGTGTTCGAGAACGCCGTCGAACGAGCGACCCAGGATGTGGTCTCGGAGTTCGAGGGCTGGCGGGTTGAACCCCAGGAACAGACCACCTCGCTCCTCACTAGTGGCAAACACGAAGTACAACTCAAACCCGACGTGACGGTATACGATGAAACCGATACAGTGCGGTTTGTCGGTGACGCGAAATGGAAAACCGATCTCCCAGGAAATCCTGATTTCTACCAGATGACGTCGTACATGCTTTCTCGTGACGCACCAGGCTTGTTAATATACCCCGATTGTAGGGGGCAGAATGCCTCCCAATCGTGGGTCGCTGGCCAGTTCCCGCTATCATTAATCGAACTCCCGACGGCGGCAGATGTACAGTCGTATGAGGAGTTTGTTCGAATGTTGGAGAGTGGGGTTGAAGTAGCGATTGACGGGGTTGTCAATTAGAGGAGTGAAATTGAATCGCGAAGAGCCCGTTCGCCGCGACCTTATTTCGGCTTGGGACATCAACCCCACTCGCTATATTTCTCAGCGAGAATTTCAACAAAACCCAATCGAAGATTAGTCTTCCACCAGGCCTTCGAGTACATCGAGTAGTTCGGGATTTTCGTCCACCAGTCGCTCCAGCCGATCAAGGTCCTTGTGTTCGTCCAGCGTTTCGGCCTCGTCCTTTGCATCCTGAACGGTGTTTTTAATCTGCTCCTTTGCGCTCTTCGCGTCCGGAGTGAACACGGTACCGCAGATAGAACATGCCTTCGCGTTCGGTTCGAGGATCTCTCCACAGGTTGGACACGTTTCTGGTGTCAGAGCGCTGTTCTTCTCGGGTTCGCGTCCTTCGAACTTCGCGTCGGCGTGTTCTACTGCGTCAGCATCGGATAGGTGGCGATACGTGGTTTCCATAACGTTCGAACCGGGGGAGTCTCCGCGAAGGTGTTTGATGTAGGCGTCGTCCAGGTCGTAGTCGCGCTTCGCGATGGTGGTGAAGTAGTGACGGAAGATGTGGGGGTGGACGTCCTTCTCGACGTCGGCCTTGTCCGCGATCTTCTTGAGGTGGTACCTGATGGTGTCCTGCGTGATCATACCCCCTGGTTCGCCCCCACCAGTCGCCTTCGGCGTGATCAGGTAGTCGTCCGGTTCCTTCGTCGGGTGGTAGTCGAGCCATCGCCTGACGTACGCATCGGCACCGAGCAGTGGACGCTTCCCTTTCGCGCCCTTCATTCCATCCACGTTCTCGTTCAGATACAACACGCCATCGTCCAGATCGATGTCCTTGATGCGGAGCGTCTGGATCGCTCGGATGCGCTGTCCCGTGTACGCCAGCAGTTCGAACAGGCACCGTTCTCGTGGGCTCTCGGTCGCGTCCCGCATCGCTTGCACTTCGTCGACGGTGAACATGTCGCGCTCGTCGACCGACGTATCCTCTGGCGCGAACACGGGGATCTCCTCGGGATCGACATCGTGATCGTCGTGATAGCGGTAGAGCGCCTTGAGTGCGGACTGATACTGCCCGACCGTTCCGCTGGTGTATCCTTTGTCGGGCGCAATTTCGGCGTCACCGCTCGCCATGTCGCCCATGAGCTGATTGATCGAGTCCGTTGTCTGGCCCAGGAGTTCACCGTCGAGTTCCGTCGCGGCCAGCCGAAGCCGCGCAGTGTAGTTCGCGAGCGTCTTGTACTCCTTCGTCTCGGTTCCCTGCCCGTTCGCCTGGAACACCTTCGCAGGTTGTTCCGGATCGAGCGCGTCGAGGACTTCGCGAATGGCGGCAGCGTCGGCTTCTGAGACGTCACCGCGGAGCTGCCCGGGGCCGTCGACGTTTTCGGGCTCTCCGTCGCCGGTGACCCGCTCCAACCGATCGAGTTCCTCGTCATATCGGAGGCGCGGGTCGTCGCGATGAGCCATATCTGACTATCGTTCTGAAGCCCCTTTAGAGTTTTCTTAGCCCGGAAGCGATGGAGCATCAGAAGATCAAGGACAAGAAGGAGGCGGAGGAGAAGGCCGAAGAGGAGGCGGCGGAGGCGGAACAGGTGGCCGTCGAGGCCGACGACTGACGGACGGGCTCTCTTCTATCGTGGTCGGTGAGCGGCGGTCGACGCTGGTGCGTGTCGAGGGGTCGAGTTGGCGAGTGTCGACGGTTCGTCGAGCGTGAGTCGGGTTGTGAGGATTGGCGTTCGGTCGAGCGTGAGTTAGTTCGCGAGCGAACGGCTACGAGTTTCGTCCTCGTCGTTACCAACTGATGTATGTTCGAGGACAATAGATAGTTTTCGCTTCAGTTCGGTGGAAGAAAAACATCGTTTGCCGCCAGGAGGGAACTGTTCACAGCGTCTGGCGTGATACGCTTCGAGAACGCGTTTTCTTGGATCGAGTTAGATACCCCTAGCTGTATCCAGTGGTGATTTCTAATAAGTATAACGATGTTTCATGCCGTTTAGACGGGGTTAGAACCAAATTTACAATACCACATGGTTGCGAAGCGCTGACCGGATCGCCCCATGCAATCGACACGGCGCACGCTGCTCAAGGTACTGGGCAGCACGACAGTGGTCAGTGGCATAGGTACGGTAACCGCGAGCGAACAACCGAAGAAGGGTCGGATCAGGAAGATGGGTCACTCTCTCCTGTCGGATCCGGCGGGCGGCTACGCGGAGGAGGACGTCCGCGCGGACGGACAGTACGCTCTCCTCGGGAGTTACGCCGGACCGGGCGGCTCGTTCCTCGTCGACATCGGGAATCCGCGGGACCCCACGGAAGTCCACGAGTTCCCGACGCCGTCGGAGGGCGTCCGGCACGCCGACGTCCAGTTCGACCGTCGCGACGGCCTCTACTACCGCAGCCGAGAAGGTGGCGGTGGCGACGGCGAACCGCCGAACGGCGTCGACGTCATCGACTACGGCTACGACGAGGGCACGGTCGAGGACCCCGTCAAGGCGTCGCGCATCCCTGCGGGATCGACGCACAACGTCGAAGCACACCCCGAGGGCGACGTGCTCTACACGACCGAACACGACGGCGTCGGCGTCTGGGACACCAGCGACCCGACCGACGTCACCGGCGGCGACGTCGTCAGCCCCGAACCGCACGGCGACTGCCACGACATGGTCGTCGACACCGAGCGCGACCTCCTCCACTGCGCGTTCATCGGCGGCGGCTTCGACGGCTACGTCGCGATGGACATCAGCGACCCGCTCTCGCCGACCGTGGCCGGCAAGTTCAGCTACGAGGGACTACCGGACTACTCCGAGGAGCGCCTCGAGAACGGCGAACCCGGATTCTCCAGTTGTCACTACGCGAGCCACGACCCCGACCGCGACCTCGTCGTCGTCGGCGACGAGATCGGGTTCGGATACCCTGGCGGCAAGCACATCTTCGACATCGGCTGGGGCGACGGATCCGTCGCCGACCCCGAGCACGTGGGCTTCACGTACTCGCCGAACGCACAGGTGATGGACGACCCACTGGACGCGTTCGACTGGACGACCCACAACCACCAGGTCATCTCGAAAGGGAACAACTCGCTGCTCGTCAGCGGCGACTACCACGAAGGAACGGTCGTCTACGACATCTCCGACCCGACCGACCCGACGCCGACCGACCGGTACGCGACCGACGACATGGCCGACCAGGCAGACGGCGCCGGCTTCGTCGGCGAGGCCCCGATGGCGTGGGGCGCGAACTACAGCGAGGAGCGCGACCTCGTCGTGACCAGCGACATGCAGACCGGGATCTACGTGTTCAAGGTCACGCCCGCCGCCGCGAAGGGCGGCAACGGCGGCAACGGCGGCAAGGGTGGGAAGTGACGATGCGGCTGCCCGAGAGACGCGAGTTCCTGAAGGCGACTGGCGCGCTCGGTCTTGCCGGAGTCGCGGGCGTCGGGAGCGCCAGTCCGCCAGGGAACGGCAACGGCCGCGGGACGGACGACTCCCTCCGTCTCTTCAGCGAGGTCGCCGTCGGCGGCACTGCAGAGGTCTCCACGCAGGGGACGTACGCGTACGTCGCGACCGGCGACGGTCTCGGCGTCGTCGACTGGCAGAACCCGAACCGGCCCGAACTCGTCGGGTCGATGACCGCCGACGCCCCCGCGGGAGGCATCCTCGACGCAAAAGTCGAGGGCGACCTCGTCAGTCTCGCGAGCAACGGCGGCCCGGGCATCACGCTCGTCGACGTGAGCGACCCCACCGACCCGACCGAGATCGGGTTCGTGGACGTCGGCCACCACATCCACAACAACTTCCTCGCGGACGGCTACGCGTACCTCACGGTCAACGAGTCCGGCGACGCCGCGTTCAGCGAAGCGCGAACGACCATCGTCGACGTGAACGACCCCAGCGACCCGGAGGTCGTCGGCGAGTACCGGCTCAAGGACGACTTCCCCGAGTTCGCCACGGGCGGCGTCAACCCCTGCCACGACGTCTACGTGCAGGACGACCTGCTCTACCAGGCGTTCTGGGACGCCGGGACGGTCGTCGCCGACGTGAGCGACCCCACCGACCCGCAGCTAGTTACGCAGTTCGGGGAGGCCCCCGGGGCGGACGCCGACGGCTACACGGCCGAACGCTATCTCACGGCACCCGGGAACGCGCACTACGTCCAGCCGTCGCCCGGCGGCGACCTGGTGTACGTCGGCGCAGAGACGTTCCCCGGTAACTTCGTCGAGAACCCGGACAACGACGACTACGGCGGTATCAAGATCTTCGACGTCTCGGACTACGACGACCCGCAGGAACTCGCGCGGATCGACCCGCCGGACGTCGACGGGTTCCGCACGTCGCACAACTTCGACGTCACCGCGAACCGCCTGCACGCGTCGTGGTACGACGGCGGCGTGACGGTCCACGACGTCACCGACCCGTCGAATCCCGAGACGATTTCCGGCTACCACACCGACGACACGTCGTTCTGGGGCGCGGAGGCCGCCCGTAGCTTCACCGTCGGCGCCGACATCGGCGGCGGCCTCGTGTTCCTCCACAAGGACCGCGGTCGGGCGGGGTCGCCCGGCTTCGACGGCTCCGGTCGCCCGGACTCGCCGGGAATGAAGTAAGCGACGCGAGCCACCCGCATCGTTCGCCAACCACCCCTTTCGATGAATCAGAATAATGGACGACTCTGCGAACTACACGAGACGAACAGCACTCAAGACGACCGGGCTGCTCGCGGCCGGCGGCCTCTCCGGGCTGGCGAGCGCTAGCCCACCGGGGAACGGCAATGACAACGGCAACGGCCGCGGGAAGGACGACACCCTCCGCCTGTTCAGCGAAGTCGCCGTCGACGGCGCCCAGGAGGTCGTCACAGAGAAGACGTGGGCGTACGTCGCCACGGGCGACGGCTTCGCGGTCGTCGACTGGCGGAACCCGAACCGGCCCGAACTCGTCGGGGACTGGCACGCGCCCGGGACCGGCATCGCGGACGTGAAGGTCGACGGCGACCTGCTCGCGGTCAGCACGCAGGGCGCCGAACACGACCACGGTCCGGGCGAGGAACCGGACGTAGACCCCGACGCACAGATCGGGACGCACCTCTACGACGTCAGCGACCCCACCAGCCCGCAGTACCTGAGCACGTTCCAGGTGCTTCCCGAGGGCGTCCACAACGCCCACCTCGTCGACGACGTCCTCTACGTCTGCAAGGAAGCGCCGTTCGACGAGAGCGCGCTCATCATCGTGGACGTGAGCGACCCCACCGACCCCACCGAACTCTCCCGGTGGGTGCTCGAGGACGTCCACCCCGAACTCGACTCGGTGACGAACTTCGTTCACGACGTGTACGCGCAGGGCGACTACGCCTACCTGGCGTACTGGGACGCCGGCTGTCGCGTCCTCGACGTGAGCGACCCCACCGACCCGGTAGAAGTGAGCTGGTTCGGTCAGACGGAGAACGCCGACATGGGCATGGACGGCGATCCCTGGGCGCGAGTCTTCGGCTCGCCCGGGAACGCGCACTACGTCCAGCCGTCGCCCGACGGCGACCACGTCTACATCGGGGCGGAGACGTACGCCGGCGAATCCGGCGGCATCAGCGTGTTCGACGTCACCGACTTCGACGACCCCCGCCAGGTCGCGACCATCGAGGCCGAAGACCGCAACGACGGCATCTTCCCCGATACGTCGCACAACTTCGACGTGACGGCGAATCGACTCTACACGTCGTGGTACGACGCCGGTGCGCGCGTCTACGACGTCACTGACCCCACCAATCCAGAGAAGACCTACGAGTACGACCCCGACGGGTCGTCGTTCTGGACGGCCGTCGACGCTCGCGGGTTCACGGTCGCGAGCGACATTGGCGGCGGCCTCGTGTTCCTCCACGAGGATCGCGGGAAACGACGTCCTCCGGGCTTCGACGGCGGTGACACGGGGGCGCACGACGGCCCCGGAGGACGATAGTCGGGGGCACCCCCGACTGTTCCCGCCTCTCGGTGAGCGATGACGGCGCGAATCGCCGCGAGGGTTCCCAGTCGAACGCGAGTAGTTTTTAGGCGGTCGGGCGTGTCGGGTGGGTTATGCAATGCTCAGAGTGTCGTGGTGACGTGACCGCGTTCGAGGTGCCCGAGGACCTGCGCGAGTACGCGCCCGGTGACGCGGCGACGATCTGCACGCAGTGCCTGACGGTGTCGGCAGCGGATCCGGCGAACGCGCAGGCTGCCGAGGAGGTGCGGTTCGAGGACGTCGTGGAGTCGTTCCCGAGCGGGACGAACGGCGTGCGGATGGCGCTCGTGGTGGGGATGCTGTCGTCGCTCGCGTTGAATCGGTCGAACATCGAGACGCTCGTCGAGGAGCTGGCCGCGGACGGCGTGGACGCGATGCTCGTCCTCGAGGACCTGGAGGGCGAGTCGTCGCTCCAGCCGCGGGTCGCGATCGGTCGACGCCGCCACCAGCTCGAGCAGTTGATGGAGTGACGTCGGCGCAACCTGGGGGTCTGCGAGTGCGTCAGCGTCGAGACGTTCGACTATCGCGGCGGTCTCAGACGCCGGTTTCGTACCGGAGCAAGCCGGCGATGCCGCCGAACGCGTTCAGGAGCTGTTCGCCTTTCTCGAAGTCCGTGGAGATGAACTTCGTGTCGGTGCCGCGCTGGTCGGCGATCCCCATCAGGAACTCGATGACGTCATCGCGCTCCTCGAGTTCCGCTTCCGTGCCGTCCTCGCACTCGTGACTCGGCGGGCTCTTGCGGGCGTCGAACGTTTCGTACTCCTCGACGTCCCCGCAGTCGTAGATCGCGACGTCCTGCCGGAGGTCCTCGCTGATGAGGAGGGATTCGACGGAGCCCATGACGAGGTTCTGGCGCGTCGGCTCGAACCCGTACGTCGCCTTGTTCCCGTCGTGGAGTTGCTTGAAGAACCGCTGCATGAGCTCCTTGTCCTCCATGATCTCCGCGTCCGCGAGCACCTCGTCCGCGGCGTCGACGAGGTCGTAGAGCCCGGACTCGTCCGTGTACGCGACGTCGAACTTCCCGAGCACTGAATCCTGGAGTTCGTGGTGGAGGTAGTCGCCGTCGAGGAACTCGTCCTTCGTCGGCGAGGGGCCGCCGACGAGCACGCCGTCGAGTTCGTGGCGCTTCGGGACGAACAGCTCGTTCGCCATCTCCGCGACCTCCTGGTAGAAGTTGTCGATCGCTTCCAGGCGGAGGCGTGCGAACCGCTGGGCGGACTGGCCGCCCTTGCGCTGTTTCCCGGGGACGAGCGAACTCGCTGACTTCACGGGCTCGACGCGCTTCCCGCGAAGCCATCCGACGTTCGCCTCCCGTCGGTCGAGCACGACGAGCCCGTACAGGCCCTTGTCCGCGAGCATGTGCTCCAGAGGCTCGGTGAGGAACTCGCTGTCGCAGTGATAGCGGAACGACTCGACGGGCTGGGGCGGCGACTCCAGCACTTCGGTCTTCATGTCCGTCTGGCCGCCGCCAGAGTCGATCGCGCCCGAGAACAGCACCATCCCGTTCTCCGGCGGCGTGTCGTAGTACTTCAGGCGCGCCTTGAGAGAGGAGAGAGCGTCCTGGACCGCCGTCCGGGTCTGCTTGGACTTGATGTTCGACGCTTCGCTGTGCTCCTGCGTGATGTGCGCGACGACGTCGGAGATGCGTCTGTCCTCCGGAACGTAGATGGTGACGAGCTGTGTCCCTGATCCCTCGTGGGACTGGAGGTCCTCGATGACCTTCTGGAACTCGTACTTCTTCCGGTCGGACTGTTCCTCCTCGCTTTGCTGACTCATTGGGTATAAATCACCGACCTGCGCGTAAGTAACTGTTCCTTGTCCGCGAGACGGTCGCACGGCCCCGCTCGCGGCCGTCTACGCGGGCGCTGTCGCAATCGGGTCGGGAGTGGCGTTCGCGAAGAAAGAAGTCCAGTTACGGTTCGATTCCGAGCGCGTCGCGCGAGTCGTCGGTCGTCACGCGTCCGCGTCGCCGCTCGTGAAGAACGAGACGACGGCGTTCACGACGCCGTTCTCGTTCGCGTTCTCGCTGGCCTGCTGCTGGCCGGTCGCGCTCGCGTTCGCACCGGCGTCGACGCTACCGCCTGCACCGGCGTCGACGCTACCGCCTGCACCGGCATTCGCACCGGCGTCGACGCTAGCGCCCGCGTCCGCGTTCGCGGACGCTTCCTCGTCGTCGCTGGCATTCGCGCTCGCTTCAGCGTCTGCGTCCGCGCTCGCGTTCGCGGACGCCTCCTCGTCGCCGCCGATCACGGAGGAGATGGCGTCGCCGAGGGAGTCGCCGTCGCGCTCGCTCTCGTTCGCGCCGAACCAGTCGGCGATCGTGGACTGGACGGTCTTGGCGGTGTCGCTGGCCTGCTCGGGGAGCGAGCGGTCCGCTGCCGCATCGGCGCGAGCGTCGGCTGCTGCGCCGGCGGCCGCGGACGCCGCGTCGTCGTCGGAGTCGTTCGCCGCGTCGTCGTCGGCGCGGTCGTCGTCAGCGTGACCGTCTGCGGGCGCGCTATCGCTCGCGCCCGCGCCGTCGGATTCGTTCGCGGCGGGGTCGTCGTCGACGATCGTCTGTCCCTGCGTCGATGCGGCGGGCGTGGCCGCGACCGCTCCCGCGCCCACGAGGAGCACGGCGAGGACGGCCGCGAGTAGTTGCGTCGATTTCATGGTTCGTTGCACTCGAGTAGAGGCCACCTGGATACTTGAAGGGGGCAAGCCGTTGCACTCCGTTCGACCGTTTCAAGGCCTCTGAACCGGTTCTTCGCAGTTCTGAACGGTCTGAACGAGCGTGAACGAGCACGAGTGGGCGTCGACTGAACGCTCCTGAATGGAGTGAACGAACGTCACCGCGACGATCCCCCGACCCCGCCCGCGGTCGACGGGCCCCGATACCGCGACCCACACGTCGTGCTCTCATTCCACGAGCACGCGAACCACCATTTATTACTCCGCCAGCACTGTATCGACTCGTAATGAGTCAGGAGACGGTGTACGCCATCGCGAGTGGGAAGGGTGGCGTCGGGAAGACGACGACGACGGTGAACCTGGGCACGGCACTGGCTGGCGTCGGCAATCGCGTCGTCATCGTCGACGTGGACCTCGGCATGGCGAACCTCGCCGGGTTCGTGAGTCTGGACGCCGACGGCACGTCGCTGCACGACGTCCTCGGTGGGACCGCGACCGTCGAGCAGGCGACGTACGAGCTCGCGAACGGCATCTGGGCGATCCCCAGCGGCGTGGAGCTCTCGGGGTACGCGGACGTCGCCACGGAGGAACTCACGTCGGTGGTGGCGGACCTCCGCGAGCGCTTCGACTACGTCCTCCTCGACGTGGGCGCGGGCGTCAGTCACGAGACGGTGCTCCCGCTCGGGCTCGCGGACGCGACGCTCCTGGTGTCGACGACGGAGCCGGCGGCGGTCCAGGACGCGAAGAAGACCGTGGACCTCGTCGGGCGCGCCGGCGGGAGCGTCGGTGGCGTCGTCGTGACGCGGACGCGACCCGAGGACCCCGTGTCGCCCGAGGACGTCACAGAGCAGATCGGGAGCGAGCTCCTGGTGGCGGTGCCGGAGGACCCGAAGGTCCGCGAGAGCGTGCACGCGGGGACGCCGCTGGTCGTCCACGAGCCGAAGTCGCCGGCGGCGCGCGCGTACCGCTACCTAGCCGCGCGACTGCTCGGGCAGGCCGACGACGACGACCACCCGCGCTTCGGCGCGAAGGCGGACGACGGCGGCGAATCCACGCCCGCCGACGCGGACGCCTCGGCGGACGACGCCGTGGACGCGAGCGACGCGGCGTCCGCGGACGACGTGTCGAGCGCGATCAGCGAGGTCGACGGCGACGACGGCGTCGACATCCCGGACGCGGAAGCGGACTACGAACCGGAGAACGCGGACGACGACCGCGTCGAGAGCGCGCTCGCGGAACGCATCGCGACGTCGTCGGACGCGGCCACCGACGGCGGGCGGCCCGACGACGCCTGATTTCCTCGACGCCCGAGTTCCTCGACGGCTGACTCCGACGAGACGCGAGCGAGGTCGCGACCACTCGCCACGCGCGCCGGAGGTAGCGAACGGAAACGTCTATGGCATCTGACGTTGCAATGAGTAGACATGGCAGACGACAACTCGATTCCGCTCTCGTGGATACTCCTCTTCCTGGTGCTCGTCATCGGCGTCGGCGCCGCCGCCGTCTACTTCGTCGGCGGCGACCTCGTAGGTGGGGCATCGGGCGTCATCGCACCGGTCCCGTTCTAGCGGTTGCTCGACGAGGCGACCGTCGGACGCACAGCACGAGCGTCGAGTAAAGGGTGAAGAGCGACGAGGCGACCGTCGACTACATCGAGTCCGGTGCGGCGACGCCGAGTAGACCGAGCGCGTTCGCGACGGTGTGACGCGAGGCGGCGACGAGCGCGACGCGGGCGGCGCGCGTCTCCGGGTCGTCCTCGCTGAGCACCGGGCACTCGCGGTAGAAGGCGTTGAACGCCTCCGCGAACTCGCGCGTGTACGTCGCGACGACGTGCGGTTCGAGCGACTCGGCGGCCTCCTCGACGACCGCCGGGAACCGCGCGATCGTTCGGACGAGGTCGCGCGCTTCCTCGCGTTCGAGCGCGCTCGCGTCGAACTCGGGGACGTCGTCGACCTCGTCGAGGATGCCGCAGGCGCGAGCGTGGACGTACTGGACGTACGGCGCGCTCTGGGCCTCGAAGTCGAGCGCGCGCTCGAACTCGAACGTGATCGCCTTCGTCGGCTGCTTCGAGACGATGTCGTAGCGGACCGCGCCGATCCCGACCTGGCGCGCGATGCGGTCGACGTCGGCCTCGGTGAGTCCGTCGCCGCGGATGCGGTCGCCCATGCGGTCCTCGACCTCGCCGCGGGCGCGCTCGATCGCCTCGTCCAGCAGGTCGTCGAGGTCGATGCCGGTGCCGGCGCGCGTCGACATCGACGCGCCACCGGGGAGGTTCACGTACGAGTACACGACTTGCTCGAGCTGGGAGACGTCGTTCCCCAGGAGGTCGAGCGTGGTCGTGAGCTGGTCGGCCTGGAGCGCGTGATCCTCGCCCAGCACCGTGACCGCGCGGTCGTAGTTCTCGAACTTCCACTCGTGGTGCGCGAGGTCCCGGGTCGCGTACAGGCTCGTGCCGTCGCTACGCAGGAACACGAAGTTCTTCTCGATCCCGTGCGCGGAGAGGTCCAGTTGCCAGGCGTCCTCCTCGTACACCGCCTCCTCCATCTCCTTGAGTTCGGCGACGACGTCGTCGACGCTCCCGTCGAACGTGAACTGCGTCTCCTTCACGAACTCGTCGAACTCCGCGGGCAAGCGCGCGAGGCACTCGGTCATCCCGTCGAGCATCTGGTCGACGACCTCGGTGACGCGCTCGTGCGTGGCTTCGTCGCCGTCGTCCAGTCCCTGCATGATCGCCGCGACCTCCGCCTCGGCTTCCTCGACGGCGTCCTCGGGGCCCTCTTCGAGGAACGCGTTCCCCTTCCGGTAGTACCGGACGAGGTCGTACTCGATGCGGTCGCGCTCGGGCTCCGAGTCGAGGTCTGCCTCGTCGAACGTCTCGTACGCCCACGTGAACACCGCCATCTGGCGGCCCGCGTCGTTCACGTAGTAGTGGCGGGAGACGTCGTGGCCCGCGAAGTCGAGGACGTTCGCGACCGCGTCACCGAGGATCGGGTTGCGTGCGCGCCCGACGTGGATGGGGCCGCTCGGGTTCGCGCTCGTGTGCTCGACGACCACGGACTCGCCGGTGTCCTCGAGCCGCCCGTACTCGTCGTCCTGGCCGGCCGAGAGCGTCGCCGCGTCGTACGCGTCGCTCGGCACGAAGTTCACGTACGGGCCCTGCGTCGTCACCGCCGACACGTACTCGATGGCGTCGACGTCGATGGCCTCCGCGACCTCCGCGGCGACCTGCGGCGGCGGCGCGCCGGCTTCGCTCGCCAGTCGGAACGCGACGCTCGAGGCGAGCACGGCGTCGACGTCTTCCGGCGGTTCCTCGATGCCGAGGTCGTCGGTCGGATAGCCGAGGTCCGCGAGCGCCCCCGCGAGCGCGTCCTCGACCGCCGACCGGAGTGTCAGGAACATACCCACCGCTTCCCCGCCGTCGCCTAAAGGGGTTACTGAACCGCCTGCGCGACCGGCGGGGCGTCAGTCCTCGCCGTCCACGGCGGCGGTCTCCTCGCCGTCCGCGACGGTGGGTTCCTCCGCGTCTGCGCCCGAATCGTTCTCTTCGACAGCCATCACGTCGACGCCTGGGATGCCGTCGTCGAGGACCGCGTCGGGGTCTCGTGCGTCCTCGTCGCCGAAGGGCAGGGCAGCCGAGTCGACGTCGTCCACGGCCGAAATCTCCCCCGTCGATCCATCCCCGGACGCGAGCGCGTCGTCGACGGCCTGGTCGGCGTCGCTGGCCGCCTCGGCATCGGTGTCCGGCCACGGACGCTCTGGCGTCTCGTAGACGTACCGGACGTCGTCGTCGAGGACGTGATACGAGCCCCGGTCGACGTCGTGGAGGACGCGCTCGTCGGTATCGATCGCGACGTCGACGAGCGCGTCGAGCGCGTCGAGGACGACCGCCGGCCGGTCGAGTGCGTCGTCCGGGACGCGTCCCTCGCTGATCCACTCGTCGTACTCCGCGACGCGGGTTCGATACCGGAGCCACTCGCGCTCGACCGTCGAGAGCTCGAGGTGGCCGCGGCGGCGTGCGAGACCGACGCCGACGACGCCGGCGAGTCCCACGAGGAGCGCGAGCGGGCCGACGGTCGACCGGAGCGGCCCCGGCTCCGCGGGGACCGTCGCCGTCTCCGTTCGATTGAACCGTTCGGTCCCCGAGCCGTCGCCGACGCGGTAGACGCCGCGCTCGGACTCGATCGGCAGCGCGAACGAGACCGTCCGGTTCGGCGCTCCCTCGCTCCCCCGCGACGCCTCGACGTCGACGACGATCCGCGTCCGGATCTCGCCGGGCGACTCCAGGCGCTCGCTCACGTTCCGCGCCTCGCGATGGGCGTCGCTGACGTTCACCGCGAACGCCGCGGTCGCGCGCTCGCCGGGAGCGACCGACGTCGTCGCCGACCCCAGCGACCGGTTCCGTCGCCAGTACACCGTCTCCGCGTCGCTCCCGGCGTCGGACGCGACGCTCTCGACGACGAACCGCCGGTCGAGGTGGAGTCGCACGGGACCGGTCCCGTCGTACGCGAGCACGAACTCCCCGGAGAGCACGGGCATCACGCGCTCGAAGTACACCTCGCGGTTCTCCACGGTCGAGTTCGGCTCGAACGGCGTGCCCGCACCGGTCGCGGTGACGCGCGCGCCGTGCTGGAACTGTCCGTCGAGACGCCACTCGTCGACCGAGCGCTCGACCGCTCTGGTACCGGGATCGGCGTGTGCGTCGTACGCGAGCACGCCACCGACGGCCGCGACGGCCAGCAACGCGACGACCACGACGGTCGCGTGCGACGACAGCACGGCTCTCGCGCGGAGTATTCGCTCGTTCATGCGTTCGACCACCGGACGACGTCGACGTTCGAGATCATGATTCGATTCGGGTCAGTCGGTTCGGGTCAATCGGTTCGGGTCAATCGGTTCAGGTCAGTCGGTTCAGCAGTCGCGTTGCGTTCGTCGGCGCGTCCCGCGACTGCGACCGGACGCGGCCGCGTCCGACGAGCGCGCTGGCGAGCGCGTAGAACGACGCGCCGAGCAGCGCGTCGACGACGACGACGGGAAGCCAGGGGTGGACCGCGTGCATCGTCGCGACCGTCGACCGCGGCAACACCGCGAGGTAGCGGTACTCGGCGACGTACCGCCGATAGTAGCCCGTCTCCGGCGGTGCCGCGAAGATGACCGTGGCGTTCGTCTGCGAGCGCGCGTCCAGCGTCGTTCGCTCGGGCGTCACCGACACCCCCTCCGACGCCGGCTCGAGGAAGACGTGCGTCGGGACGAACCCGCCGTTCCCGAGCGCGACCGTCGCGTTCTCGCGCTCGCCGGCGGGAATCACGCCCGGGCCGGGTCCGTCCGTCTCCGCGCTCACGACGCCGTGCTCGTGGACGCCGCTGGGGACGACCATCGCCGCGGTCGCTGACGCGACGACGACCGCGACGAGCGCGAGTACGACGAGGCGAGCGCTGACGCCGTCCCCGCGCGCCCTCGACCGCCCGACGGACCGCCCGGAGCCGCCGCCGACGAAGACGTCGAACGCGTACACGAGCGCGCTCGCTGCGAACACGAGGTACGCGACGCCCTGCGTCCCGAGCAGCGACTCCGACCCGGTCAGGCGCGCGATCCACGCCTGCACGGCGCCGACGGCGGCGCTCGCAGTCTCGACCGCCGTCCCGAGGTGCGGGATCGCGACGACTCGCCCGTTCACCTGGAGAGCCTGCGCGACGACCTGTGGCTCCTTCACGAGCGGCTCCGCGCCGTCCTGGTCCGTGAACGGGTTCGCGTCCCCCCTCGTCACGTACCCACGCGGGGTCTCCTCGACGACGCGGTGCGTCGTCAGCCCGCCGCCGTGGAGTTCCTTCGCGCGGAACGTCACGACGTCGCCCTCGTCGACCGACCCCGCTATCGCCTGCGGGACCGCGACGAACCCGTCGCCGGCGTCGAGCGTCGGACTCATGCTCCCCGTCTCAACGTATCCGAGCAGCACCGGCTGGCCGACGATCCCGCCGACGACGAGCGAGAGGAGGACGACGACGGCGACCGCCTCGACGCTCCAGGCCACCAGTCGCTTCGCGTCCATCGAAAGCAACAATCCCGACGTATCACCGTATGTATTGGCCGAATACGGCCTCGAAGGCGAGACCTTCTCGTTCGGGTGGAAGACGCACGACGGAACGCGACGCGAGAGCTCCCTCTCCTCGCTAGCTGTTGCCCGGAACGCGGGCGTTGATGACGAGCGACAGCTCGTACGCGTCGGATCGGGCGTCGACGCCGTGCGTGTCGAGTTCGATGCCACAGAGCAACTGTTCGCCGACCCCCAGCGGGTCGGACGGGCTGCTCTCGGTCAACAGGTCGCCGGACTCGACGTCGTACATCGTGACCCTCGGGACGTCGGTAGTCGGCGGCGCCTGAGTGCTGTACACCTCGACGGGGTCGGTCCCCTGGTTGGTGACGCCGAACAGTCCGGTCTCGTCGTGGCCAGCGTCCTCGCCGAACCGGTAGATCGAGTCCTCGCCGAGGCCCTCGGGGTCGGTCGGGTTGCCGGACGGGTACTCGTCTTCGTCCTCGCCGGGGATGGCGAAGTCGATCGTGTCAGGGACGCCGTCGACGTCCGAGCGTTCGCCGCTCCCGCGCTGGGTGAGCTTCAGGAACGCGTTGCGGTCGTCCGCCACCGCGACGGAGACGCTCCGCTCGACGTTCGCGAAGTTGAACGCCCCGGAGCCGATCGCGAGGCTACTCGCGCCGGCAAGCGAGCCGAGAGCAGTTACGAAGCGACGCCGTCTCATTGTTGGAAGTGGTGGATGGTCCCGCGATCAGTTCCCTGCGGAGGCGTCGGCCACGACGTTGATCGTGTCCGGCAGGTCCGAGTAGTCGTTGTTCCGCAGGAGGATGACGACGTTGACGTAGACGGTCTCGCCGGGATCGATCGCGTACGCGTTCCCGGATCCTTCGATGGACGTGCTGAAGTCCGTATTGTTGCTGCTGCCAGCACCGTAGAACTCGACGGCGTCGCTCGAGTCGTTGTCGTTGATCCAGACGCCGACGGACTGCGAACCACGGTTCCGAATCCCGAAGACGCCGGTGAACGAGTAGTCCGAGTTCTCGTTGACACCCGTGCCGCCCACGCCCGCGTCGTCGTCGAACGTGAGCCCCAGCTGGTTCCCGGAGCCATCCGCGTAGGGGCTCGTGTCTTGAAGCGAGAGGAACGCGCTGCCGTCGTCCGTGACGTCGACGCTCATTCCGCGCTCGACGTTCGCGAAGTTGAACGCACCGGTTCCCATTGCAGCCGCAGAGCCTGCGGCGAGCGATCCGACACCGATCATGAACTTGCGTCGTTCCATGGTTGTGTCACCTGGTCGTCGCGCGTCGCCGACGTCCCCCCGGGTCCCCCGAGCGTCGAGTCGGTGACGCGCTTGCTATACCCCGGGACCCGTACCCACGTTTACATGAACCGACTGAGGGGTCCGCTGGGGGAGCCAGTGGACGTGCAGGGGGCGCATTTGGTCGCGGAATGGCGTCATTCGATGGCGTAGGCAGTATCTTCCGGCTGATTCTCGTAGACCGGTAGAGGCGTCGCGGGATTGGTCGAGGTGTGAACTGCGCGTCGACAGCGCGGTTGCCGATCGGTCGCTGTCCGCGCGTCCGGAGCGACGGGTCGCGGTGGGTGCAGCGACCGCGAACGGTGCAGCGAACGCTGCCGGTGCAGCGACCGCGGACGGTTCGGCGACCGCGGACGGTGCGACGAGAGTCGGTGCTGCGACTGACGAAGCCCGGTCGATGCGGGATCCAGACGTCCCGGGACCGACGGCGAGAACGAGTGTGGCAAGCGGGCGTGACCCTCGTACGCTGGACGCTACGGTACGCTCGATCGGGTGGCGTTCGTCGCCGTTGCGTTCCCCGAGGCCGTCGCGTTCCCCGAAGCAGTCGCGTTCCCCGAAGCAGTCGCGTTCCCCGAGGCGCTGGCGTCGCTCGGCTGGCCGGCGCAGACGACGCTCGCAGTGTAGTCGACGGTGCCGGCGACCGCGCCGTCCGCTGAGACCACGGT
This sequence comes from Halorubellus sp. JP-L1, assembly GCF_011440375.1. Lineage (NCBI taxonomy): Archaea > Methanobacteriati > Methanobacteriota > Halobacteria > Halobacteriales > Halorubellaceae > Halorubellus > Halorubellus sp. JP-L1. Next base: position 111,847 of record NZ_JAAOIR010000002.1, on the reverse strand, counting down.
CAGTTCGAGCGGGACGGTGACGCGGCCCCGGACGCCGTTGCAGTCGACGGCAGTGGTGACGTCAACGACCGCTCCCGGTCGAACGTCGGCGACGCCCCCGCTGACGTCGACGGCGCTACCCGCGCGGTCGGTCAGGCGAACGTCGAGCGTGTGGTCGGGGAAGCGGTTCTGTACGACGAGGACGGTCACGTCGTCGTCCGCGGACCGGACGGGTTTCTCGCCGGGGTTCCGCGGCGGTTCCGCCGAGGGACCGCCGGGGTCCCAGATGGCGACGACGGCGTCCTCGTGGTCGGCGACCGAGATCGCGACCCCGCGGTCCATCGACGTCGAACTGAATCCGCCGGTCGGGACGAGAAGCGCCGACACCGAGACGGCGAGTAGCGCCGTCACGAGAATTCGGCGGTGCATCGATCACTCACCCCGCAGTTCCGGCGGTTTCTCCCGCTCGCCGAGGCGGTTCGCGCCCTGATAGTAGTAGTTCGCGCACGCGGACACGAGCATAGCGACCGCGAGGAACGCGGCCGCGCCGACGTCCGGAATCGCCGCGAACGGCCCGACGTTCAGCGCGGTGACGGCCGTGACGGCCGCGCCGAGCGCGCCCACGCCGAGGTAGTACTCGCTCCAGGGGATGTCCCGGCCGTCGACGAGCTCGAGGTAGACGTCGAGGTCCGCGGCGCGCTCGGTGAGTTCGACCTCGCGGCGCTCGGTCTCGACGAGGCCGGTGTCGTCCAGCTCGGGGACGTGCGTCTGCTGGAGTGCGTTGTACACGCGGCGGCGTTGCTTGGACGTGACGGCCTCCGTCGGGACGTCGTTCTCCCAGGCCGCGACCTGCGTCGCGAGGTCGCCGACGTCGACTGGCTCGTTCGCGCGCTTGAGGTGGTGGATCGCGTACCGACGGCGGCGGTTCCGGAGGACGTGGAACAGTTCGTCGCGTGTCGGCGCGTCGGCGTCGCTCGCGCCGAGCGGCGTCTGCGTCGTGGTGGTGCTGTCCTGTGTCGTGCTCATGCGTCGAGGTGGATGCGTTCGTCGTGGTCGTGGTCGTGGTCGTGGTCGTCGCGGTCGGCCGACCGCGTTCCCCGGCGCCGATCGGTCGGTGTCGTCGACACCCTCGATAGGTGGGGGTTCACGATCGACTACGGGTTCGTTCCACGTTGTTATGCACTGCAATCGGATGCGGGCGCGTCGACGGTCGCGACCGCAATGACGGCTCTCGAAACCACAGGCACCTCCTTCCAATCCGACGAGAGTGCACGTTGCGGGAAGCGCCGTGCGCCGCGAGTGCGTGGCGGTTCCGGTCGTTCACCGGAACGAGGACCGGTTTCGAAGTCGGGAATCGGACCAAAATCGTCGTTTACGCGTCGTCAAGCGACTGTATCTGAGTAGTATGCGAGTCATGACATATGCAACTTGCATGATAAAGTAGCACAACTAAGGGCGTGGGTCGTGGTTTCTATACTCGTCCGGGGGGACACGATGAGTAAAGCACAACCGAAGACGGGGGGAGTCGACTCCACCACGGCGTCTGACGCACGGCAGACGGACGTGGACGGAACCGAAGACGAGACACCCGAGGGACCGAGCGACGACGAACTGTTCGAGCTGCTCGCGAACCAGCGACGGCGCTTCGTCCTGCACCACCTCGCCCAGCAGCCCGGAGAGCCCGTGTCGCTGTCGACGCTCTCCGAGCACGTCGCGGGCTGGGAGCACGGCGTCGCGCCGACGGAACTGGACTACCGGGAGCGAAAGAGCGTCCGGAACTCCCTGCACCAGTTCCATCTGCCGAAGCTCGACGACGCAGGGATCGTCGCGTACGACGACCGCGGCGGCGAAGTGTCGCTCCGCGACGACGCCGTCGTGGACGCGTACCACGCGATCTCGCGCGAGGACGACGCGGCGCCGTGGGCGGCGTACGCCATCGGGGGCGTGGCCGGCGCGGTCGCGACCGCGGGTCTCGTCGCCGTCGGCCTGCTACCCGACACCGGCGTGGCGACGCTCGCGATAACGGTTCTCGCGGCGGCACTCGCCGCAGTCGCGCACTTCTCCGTCGACCGGTTCGGTGACGGAGACGCCGACCTCGAGGTGCCGCCGCCGGAGTGCGAGCGCTGACGACGCGACCCCGGCAATCGGCGCGCGTTCGACGGTCGAACGGACGCGTCGCCCGGCGGCCGGTGACGGCCGGAGCGCCTCGACAATCGACGCGCTCGGACGACGCCGCGCTCGGACGAGGCCTCGCTTAGACGAGGCCTCGCTCGGGGTCGTTCGCCGGTTCGGTACTGCCGCTCGCGAGCCGCCCGCTCTCCTGGATGACGTTGAACGCGGTGACGAGGTCGGTCCGCGAGACGAGTCCGACGAGGTCGTCGCCGTCGACGACGAGGAGCCGGCCGACGTCGTCGCCCTGGATCTGCTGGAGGGCGTCCATCGCGGCGGCCCTGGATTCGATCGTTTTCAGGTCGGTCGACATGACGTCCGCGACGGTGTACGCGTCGCGTTCGACGGGCTGGACGTCCTTCGCGTCGGCGAGCGTGACGATCCCGGCGAGGTGGCCGTCGTCGAGGACCGGGTAGCCCGTGTGTCGCTCCCGGAACATGCGTTCGACGAGGTCGGCGACGCTCGTCTCGGGCGTGACGGTGTGCAGGCGGTCGCGGGGCGTCATGACGTCCGCGACGGTGACGCCGTCGAACACCTCCTTCATGACGACCTGCTGGCTCTCGCCGCTCGCGCCGACGTAGATGAAGAACGCGATCCCGATCATGAGCCACTGCGTCGTGAGGAGGCCGAACAGGCCGAGCAGGACCGCGAACCCCTTGCCGACGGTCGCGGCGATCTGGGTGGCCTTCGCGTACGGCCGGGTGCGGGCGAGAAGTGCGCGGAGGACGCGCCCGCCGTCCATCGGGAACCCCGGCAGCATGTTGAACACCGCGAGGGCGACGTTCATGACGGCGAGGTACGCGACGACGAACGCGACCGCAGCGAGCGACTGCGGGACGACGAACGCGACGGCGACGTACGCGAGCGCGCCGAGCCCGAGCGAGACGATGGGGCCGGCGATGGCGACCGCGAGCTCTTGCTTCCAGTCCTCGGGCATCTCCGAGAGCGCTGCGATACCGCCGAAGATCCAGAGCGTGATCGAGTCGATCGTGTACCCGAACCGCATCGCGGTCAGCGAGTGCCCGAGTTCGTGGAGGACGACGCTCGCGAACAGGCCGACGGCTGCCGCCGTTCCGACGATCCAGCGGACGTTCTGGGTCTCGAGCGCGCCTGGGTCGATGGCGACCCGCGGGAGCTGGTTGACGAGTCCCACGGTCTCCCCGACCTGGCCCGCGATGAGGTACGCGAACAGCGGGAGGACGAGGAGGAAGGTCACGTCCAACTGTATCGGGATACCGAACAGCGACCCGATGCGGTAACTGCGCATACGAGGACGTAGCGGTGGAATCGCCTTAAATCGGTGGTCGAAGCGGTGGAATCGTCTCGAATCGGTGGTCGACGGTGCGTCCGACGGCGGGACGCCGTCTCGGGCGTTCGGACGCCGTCCCGAGCGTTCGGACGCCGTCCCGAGCGTTCGGTCGTCGCGCGTGCACGCGCCGGGCGGTTTGAAGTGCGGTCGCGGCGTACCGTCTCGCATGACCGAAGACGCAGCAGCGGCGGAGCCGACGGCGGCGACGCCGGTAGTTCGACGCGCCGAGGACGTGACCTACGAGCCCGTGGACGCGGCCGACGGCCTGGAGAAGGGCGTGCTCGTGGACGACTCGGACGGAGCACCGAACTTCGCGATGCGGCGGTTCACGCTCGCGCCCGGCAGCGAGGTCCCCAGGCACACGAACGCGGTCGAGCACGAGCAGTACGTGCTCGAGGGCGAGTACGTGGTCGGCATCGGGAGCGAAGAGTACGCGGTGTCGGCTGGGGATTCGCTCCTGATTCCGGCGGGCACCGAGCACTGGTATCGGAACGCGAGCGACGAGCAGGGGGCGTTCGTCTGCGTGGTCCCGAACGGCGACGACACCATCGAACTCGTCGACTAGCGCGCTCGCGGAGTCCGGGCGCGGTGGCGGACGACCGTGCGCAGTCGTGGTCGTCGTTCGCCGCGCTCGCGCAGGTCGCGCCAGTCTCGACTCAGGGGTCGACGTAGAGGTTGAACAGGTACCAGTCGCCGTCGTAGGACGCGACGGCGAACCGGAAGTCGACGCGCTCCTCGTACGCCTCGAACGGGCGGAGGTCGTCGCCGATGCCGAGTGCGTCGACGACCGTCGAGAGCCCCTCGGAGAGCGGCGGCTCCTCCTCGTACCGCTGGTGCTCCTCGTCGTCGACGGCCGCGTCGAGCACCTCGCGCGCGGCGTCGGACGGGTCCTCGAATCGCGCGTCGGGGACGGTGTCGTGGACGTACGATTCGAGTTCGTCGCGCGTCGACGCGACGCGCTCGACGGCGAACGTGCGCTCGGGGACCGTCACCGTCCGCTGCTCGGTGACGACGCGGTAGGTGTCCTCCGAGTACTCGACGTACTCGAACGGCGGCTCGGGGACGAGGTCGCTCTCCTCGACGGACACGTCCCGGTGGTACTCGACCGGGCGGAGCCCGTCGATGTCGGGTTCGCCGAGGAACCCGTCGTTGCCGGCGTAGACGGCGTCGAGTGCGGCCTGGAGCACCTCGCGGTCGCGGTCGGACAGCGAATCGAAGGGGTCGCGGCCGACGGTGGCGTCGCTCGGCGGGTCCTCGTCGGTGCGCTCGACCGCGAACAGCCAGCGGTCGCGCTCGACGTCGCGCGTCGACTCCGTGGTCACCTCGTGGTACGCGTCGTCGCGATGGAGGTAGGTTGGTCGTGGCCGGACGTCGTCGCCCCACGCGTCCGGTTCGACGAGCGGCCACTGGACCGCGGTGACGCTCCCGGTCTCGAACAGCTCCCCGACCCACTCGCGCTTCGTCTCGGTATCGTAGTCGATGCGCGTCTCCGCGCGGACCGCCGTCGGGTCGTCGACGAGGAACGGACTGGCGAGTCCGCCGTCGACGTCGTCGGTGTGGAGGACGAACCCCCTGGACGAACCGAACGTCAGGCAGCCGGCGCTGGCGGTCGCGGTACCGACAGCGAGGGCGCCCGTGGCGCGGAGGAGCGCTCTTCTGGAGGGCGGCATCGTTCGTACGCCATCGTTCCAACAAGTTCGGTAAACGTCTTGTGTTCCGCTACCCGGTTGCAGTGACCGGTCGAGGGAGCGCGGTCGTGGCGGGCGCTAGCGCGACTCCGAGAGCCTGAAATACCCCGGTCCAGTACACTCGGGCGTGTCAAAGCAGGTCCAGCGGGTCGACACGCTGTTCCTCCACGAGCGCGGCGACCGGTACGACGTCGTCGTCCAGTCCGGTGGAGAGCGCGCGCTCCGCGGGAAGCTCGACCCGAAGGAGACCAACGCCGGGCCGCGGCCCGGGAAGTTCCGGGTCGTCGACGGGTCCAGCGAGGAGCCGCGGTCGCCCGACGAGTTCGTGGACCTGGCGCGTCGCGCCGACCGCATCCGCATCAGCGAGCAGACCAGTCAGCGAGCGCGCGACGAGCTCCGCGAGCTCCTGGACGGCTACCAGCTCTCCGCGAAGGTCGTCCGGACGTGCCGGTACTGCGCGACCGACGGCCGGTACTCGCCGATCACGAGCGACACCGCGATCAAGGCCGGGCGGGACGAGATCTGTCCGGACTGCGCTCGCGCGGAACTCGAGCAGGAGCTGGCGTTCCACGGCGAGTTCACGCGCGACGCGAAGGACCGCCTCGAGGACCTCATGGTCGACGTCCGGGACCTCGGGCGCATCAAGAACCTCCTGGAGGGCGAGCTCGACCCGGACCTGACGAAGTTCGACGAGATATCCGCGACGACCGACGACATCGACCTCGTCGGCGTCGACACCCTCGACCTCCACCCGGGCATCCAGAACCACCTCGAGGGGCGGTTCGACACGCTCCTGCCCGTGCAGAGCCTCGCGGTCGAGAGCGGACTGTTCGAGGGGACGGACCAGCTCGTCGTGAGTGCGACCGCGACCGGGAAGACGCTCGTCGGCGAACTGACGGGACTGGACCGGGCGCTGAACGGGAAGGGGAAGATGCTGTTCCTCGTGCCGCTGGTCGCGCTCGCGAACCAGAAGCACGAGGACTTCGAGGACCGCTACGGTGACATGGTGGACGTCTCCATCCGCGTCGGCGCGAGCCGGATCAACGACGACGGGAACCGATTCGATCCGGGCGCGGACGTCATCGTCGGCACGTACGAGGGCATCGACCACGCACTACGGACGGGGAAGGACCTCGGGGACATCGGGACGGTCGTCATCGACGAGGTCCACACCCTCAAGGAGGAGGAGCGCGGGCATCGCCTCGACGGCCTCATCTCGCGGCTGAAGTACTACTGCGAGAACCGCGCTCGGGAGCGGTCGTCGTACGGGGGCGCGCAGTGGGTGTACCTGTCCGCGACCGTCGGGAACCCCCGCGAGCTCGCGACGGGGCTGCGCGCGAACCTCGTCGAGTTCGAGGAGCGACCGGTCCCGATCGAGCGCCACGTGACGTTCGCGAGCGGGAAGGAGAAGCCGCGGATCGAGAACCGGCTCGTAAAGCGCGAGTTCGACCGCGAGTCCTCGAAGGGCTATCGCGGGCAGACGATCATCTTCACGAACTCGCGGCGGCGCTGTCACGAGATCAGCCGGAAACTCGAGTACTCGTCGGCGCCCTATCACGCCGGGCTGGACTACGGGCGACGGAAGACCGTCGAGCGGAAGTTCGGGAACCAGGACCTCGCGGCGGTCGTGACGACCGCGGCGCTCGCGGCGGGCGTGGACTTCCCCGCGAACCAGGTGATCTTCGACACGCTCGCGATGGGGATCGAGTGGCTGTCGGTGCAGGAGTTCGAGCAGATGCTCGGGCGCGCGGGCCGACCGGACTACCACGACCGCGGGAAGGTGTACGTGCTCGTGGAGCCGGATACATCGTACCACAACTCGATGGAGATGACGGAGGACGAGGTCGCGTTCAAGCTCCTCAAGGGCGAGATGGAGGACGTCCTGACGACGTACGACGAGGACGGCGCGATCGAGGAGACGCTCGCGAACGTCACCGTCGGCGGCCGGGACGCGAAGAAGCTGAACGACCGCATGCTCGGGGACATCCCGACGAAGCACGCGCTCGGGAAGCTGCTGGAGTACGAGTTCGTCGAGGGGTTCTCGCCGACGGCGATCGGGCGCGTGATCTGCACGCACTTCCTGTCGCCGGGGGACGCGTTCACGATCCTCGACGGCGTCCGGAAGGACGCACACCCCTACGAGATCGTCGCGGACATCGAACTCGCCGACGCCGAACTCTGAAACCCCCAGCGGACATTGGGAACTGAACGGACCGTCGGTTCGAGCTTCGGGAATCTTCGTCGAGACGTGTTACTGGCCAGTAGTATCAAGTCAGCGCATCTCGATTCTCGTATCAACGCAGTCTGGGGGGCCGCATCATGAACGAAATCGAGATCGACGACGACAGTTGCAACGTGCTCGTCACGACGGACGACGCACGGACGTGCACGGGCTGCCTGGACCGCGGCGATCCGGGCCGGCGTGCGGAGCTGACGGTGTCCTATCCCGACGCGTCCGCCGAGCAACGCGGGTTCGGCGACCACGGCCGCACCCAGCCCGCGACGAAGGGCCTGATCTCCGTGGACGACACGATGCGGTCGGGGGCCGCCCCAGCGAGTAGCGGCCCGGAGTTCACGGGTGCGGTCGCGCAGGACGCCATCGCGGACCCGACGAACCTCCAGCGGCTCGGGACGAGCGTCAGCGAGTTCTGCCAGCGCTGGGACGGCGAAGATTACGACATCGTCGTCTGCTTCGACTCCCTCACCGCGCTGCTCGAGTACACCTCGCCCGAGGTCGTCTTTCAGTTCTGTCACGTTCTCACGAAGCGACTGGAGTCCGTGGACGCGGTCGCGCACTTCCACCTGGATCCGAGCGAGCACGACGACCAGACGGTCGCGACTTTCCAGTCGATCTTCGACGAGACCGTCGGCCGGGAGACGCAGGCGGAGACGATGGACGTCGACTACGTTGAGGCGACCGACGACGACATCGCCGCGCTCGCCGAGGGCTGGAGCGAGGAGGCGTCGTACTCGATCGTCGGCGGCACGTACGATCGCCCGGACGACGTCACGGAGGCGACCGACGACGACATCGAGCAGACTCTCGCCGACCGCCTCTAGGCGAACTCGACGCGACCCGACTCGATCCGCGGTCGCTATCGCCGACCGGCCGGATTCACGAACCCTCGAACACGCCGATAACCAACGGAAATTGCCGCATAGGGTTGCTCGAGGCCGGAAGGCCTTTACTTTCCTCGCACGTGTATCGATACCAACCGGTCACCCAGGGGCCACCATGACAGAACGTACCGTACCCGAGAAGGCCGTCCTGCTCGTCGACGAGACCCACGACGACGAGGACGGCGAACACTGCGACGGCCTCATGAACGTCGCCCCAGCGAGCGACCGCGCCGAACTGTTCGTCACGTTCCCCGCCGACCCCACCGAGCGCGTCGGCTTCACCGCCCTCGGCATGGGCCGCCAGCCCGCGAAACGCGGCGTCGTCGTCGTCGGCAACACCGTCGGCGCCCACGCCGGCGACCCCGACTACACCGACCCGCTCGCCGAAGCCCACGTCACCAGCACCGCCGACCTCCGCGGACTCGGCCAGCGCATCAGCGAGTTCTGTCAAGCCTGGCACGACCAGGGCCACCAGATCGGCGTCTGCATCGACGGCCTCGGCGACCTCCTCGCCGCCAACGACGACGAAGACGTCTTCCAGTTCTTCCACGTCCTCACGAACCGCCTCGCGGCCGTCGGCGCGACCACGCACGTCCACGTCGACCCCGACCGCGTCCCCCAACGCACCCGCCTCACGTTCGAACAACTGTTCGACGAGACCACGCACGAAGAGGTCGAACTCGACGCGCTCGTCCCCAGCGGGAGCGACCGCGCGAGCGACGCCGACGTCGCCGACGCCGTCGGCGACGACGGCACCGGTCACGAGCGCGAGGCCACGAGCGAAGCCAGTGACGACGACATCGCCGACGCCCTCCCCGACTGAGATCGATCCGAGCGACATCGCTTCTCGCCCGAAAGCCACCCGAGCGACGTCCCGCACCCGGTCGAATCCGCTCTCGTCCCCGTCGGCGTCCCTAGGTTTTAGGCGTCGACACCCCTCGAGACGCTCGTGGTCGCCCTCACGCCCGAGATCGCCGTCGTCTCCCTCGTCATCGCGGCGGCGCTCGTCCTCTTCGCGACCGAAGTCGTCCCCGTCGACGTCACCGCCCTCGGCGTCCTCGTCGCCCTCCTCGTCGTCTCCGAAGGCAGCCAGTACCTCGCGACCCTCGGCCTCCTCGCCGACCCCGTCGTCCTCGTCACGCCACAGGAAGGCATCAGCGGATTCGCGAGCACCGCCACGATCACCGTCCTCGCGATGTTCATCCTCTCCGACGGCGTCCAACGCACCGGGATCGTCGCCATCCTCGGGCGGAAGATGGCCGCGTTCACGCGCGACGACGAGAACCGCCAGCTCGGGGTCACCATGGGCGTCGTCGCCCCCATCAGCGGCTTCATCAACAACACCGCCGCCGTCGCCATCCTCCTCCCGATGGTCACCGACCTCGCACACAAGGGCAATACCTCCCCGAGCAAACTCCTCATCCCCCTCAGTTACGCGTCCATGTTCGGCGGCACCCTCACACTCATCGGGACCAGCACGAACATCCTCGCCAGCGAGATCGCCGCCACCCTCTACGTCCCCGACGACCCCGTGTTCGCCGGGCTCGAAGGCGGCTTCTCGATGTTCGAGTTCACCGCCCTCGGCGCGATCGTCACCGTCGTCGGCTTCGCGTACTTCTACACCGTCGGCACTCGCCTCCTCCCCGAACGCATCCCACCGAAAGCCGACCTCACCGAAGAGTTCCAGCTCGCGGACTACCTCACCGAAGTCGAGGTCCGCGAGGACTCCCCGATCGTCGGCCAGACCGTCCACGACGCCCTCGTCGAGACGGACTTCGACGTCGACCTCGTCCAACTCATCCGGAACGGCGAGACGTTCCTCGAACCCCTCGGCCCGAAGACCATCCAGGCGGGCGACGTGTTCGCCGTCCGCACCGACCGCGACACCCTCGTCGAACTCGTGGACGCCGACGGCCTCGACCTCGTCCCCGACGTCGTCGTCGACGACGACGAACTCGAGATCGCGAACGAACGCGAGAACCTCGTCGAGGTCGTCATCGCGCCCGGGAGCGCGCTCGTCAACGAATCACTCGCCTCCATCCGCTTCCGGCAGCGGTACGACGCCACCGTCCTCGCCTTGCGCCGCGGCGACGAACTCTTCCGGAACCGCATGGACCACGTCCGCCTCCGCGTCGGCGACACCCTCCTCGTCCAGGGCACGCCCGAGACCATCGAACGGATGGACGCCAACCGCGACTTCATCGTCGCCCAGGAGATCGAACGCAAGGACTGGCGGACCGCTCGGATCCCGGTCGCGCTCGCCATCGTCGCCGGCGTCGTCGGGTTCGCCGCCGCCGGCGTCCTCCCCATCGTCGTCAGCGCCCTCGCCGGCGCACTCGCCATGATCCTCACAGGTTGCCTCGAACCCGGCGAAGTCTACGACGCCGTCCAGTGGGACGTCATCGTCCTCCTCGCCGGCGTCATCCCCCTCGGCATCGCCATGGAATCCAGCGGGAGCGCCGCCCTCGTCGCCGACACCCTCGTCCAATCCGCCACCCTCATCCCACCCATCGCGCTCCTCGGCGCGTTCTACGTCGTCACCGCAGCCCTCACCAACGTCATCTCCAACAACGCCAGCGTCGTCCTCATGATCCCCGTCGCCGCCGAAACCGCCATCGCCCTCGACGCCTGGGCGTTCCCGTTCATCCTCGCCGTCACGTTCGCCGCCTCCACCGCGTTCATGACGCCCGTCGGCTACCAGACCAACCTCTTCGTGTACGGCCCCGGCGGCTACAAATTCACCGACTACCTCCGCGTCGGCACCCCACTCCAAGCCATCTTCGCCGTTGTGACGACACTCGGCATCTACCACCTCTGGGGCCTCACCCCACCCGCGTGAACCCACGAACGAAACCCTTACCACCAAACCCACCCAACCACAGAGCGAGGGCTGGTGGGTTAGCCTGGTATACTTCGGGCCCTGGGAGCCTGTGACGCCAGTTCAAATCTGGCCCAGCCCACTTCTTCCGGAATGAGTAATTGGATACTGTGACGTCCATTTTCGTGATATTGGAGGTCATCGCTGAGAAGGACACTACGGGCGAGTACCACAGCGGGAAACACCGCGAGACGTAGCTCCCACGCGAGCTGAAGGCACTGGTGAGCCGCTACTGCCAACAGCACAACGTGGACGATGACCCACTTGTCGACAAGGACAAGCAAATCGTCCAGTACTGGATCGAACAGGCCGCCGAGGGCGCGGTCAGCGAGACCGGCAACAAGGACTACCGACGAGTGAGTACGCATGATTTCCGCCGCTGCTGAGCGAACTACCTCCTCATCCAGAAGAACCTCAGTCCACGGATCGTCATGGCACTCGGCGGATGGAGCGCCAACAATGCGATTGAGCCATATTTAGCTGCACCAAGTGAGGAGAACATAAGTGACTCGATGTCAGAAGCAAAAATGCAGAAATCCCAGCTCATTCCAGCAAGAATTTTTAGAATCATCGTTCAATCCTATCGATTATCGATTTTGGTTGTGAGCCAAGGGATTTATGAAATACGCGACTATAATCACAGATATGGAAGCAAAAAGTCGGAGCAATCCAGAGCTCGACCCCCTCCCACCAGATTTTGAAGAAAGGGAATGGAACTTCACCAATAAAAACGGTAGCTGAGATTCTTTAATTATCGTATTCGCAAACGTTTACATTCAGTAGGCCACCAACTCGCTGAAGAGTATGGTCTAAACCGGTACATAGAACCGGGTATTCTTTTTCTCTTGCAACGAGAACTGCGTCGTGTATTTCTTCATCTCTCGTAGTGCTGTCTTCTACCTCAACTGTAGTATAGCTAGCATTTTCTAAGTTCCCCAATCTATAGAATTGTCGAGCTTCAGTACTAAGTCCACCCATACTAGTCGATTGAAACGCAATTACGTAAGATAAAGGAGCGTGAAAATTTAGATGCGCTAAGTCATAATTGGTGTCTCCGACTTTCTTAACAATCGAATGGATAATTTTCTCTGGCAGGTATTTATCACCACCCTCGTTTACGATATTATCGCTAATCTGTTTCGCTGCACTGGGCGTGACCACTACATCTACCTCGCCACATTGTTTATAAGTTAGTTCATCATTCGAAGCAGGGACTGGGAGGAGTTCTTTCTTATCTAGTAGTCTCGTGAGGTAGGCTTCTGGGTCTTCAAGTTGTTCATCTTTTACAGAGATTGTTGATTGCTGATCCTTAGATTGGATTGCTGACTCTACGATAGAGAGAATTTCTTGCTTGGTTGAACCGTGTTCCCCCAATTCAGAGAAAACACTATCCGAGATCTCCTCCATTTTGTCTGGAACTTGCGAAGCAGCAGAGTGGTTTTCAATCTCTAAGATACGCACTCCTGCCAGTTCAGCCAGTTTCCTAAGCCGTTTATCACCACTCACAAGAGTACCATCACACTCTTGAACAAATTGTAAGATATGCATATCCGCAACATCTGATTCTTTTATTTGGCTATCTATAGAGTTTGGTATATTTTCTACTTCAAATTCAAGAAATCCATGTTCCTGTAATAGTGAGAGCGTCTCCAGATTAACGAGACCTTGATCTTGAACTGTAGACGATGGGCCACCCGAGTCCTTATGCTTATTAATTTCATAAATTACCGTCCACGGGATTCTTACAGTCTGTCCAAAAAAGAAAGGATTGGGGAGGATAGTGTTGAGCAGATTACTAGATGGGATCTCACCCATATTATGGTAGATAGAATTAGTGTCAAAGACCCAATCACCATGAATACTCCGGGGTTCGATTTCTAATTGTGTCGTGTCCACTTCGGTTAAGTCGAATTCTTGATTGATGTCTTCAAATATTCCCTCCTTCAAATCAGCGCCCATCTGGGTATCTGGGTAATTGATGAAAACCCCATTTTCCCCCAGAGAAATATCAACAGTCACAGGTGCTAAATGGAGATTAATTTGTTCTGCAGAGTCATGTTTAGTCACATATGCGGTATATTCTTCACCCGTGGATTCTGAAATAGCTGTAAATCCATCCAAAACCTCATACAGTTCTTCAATGGAAATGTTTTCCTGTGATTTTGCTATTGTAGTTTTTACCGTTAAGAATTCAATCTCATCGGGATCGACCTCTATTAGATGGGAATCCGTCGAAGTTACTGCCGTTAATTCGACGCCTGTTTGGTATCCCAGATGATATCTTCTACCATGAGCGAAGTACTGAGTATTAGATATTTGTTCTTTTATTTCATCAATTTCGTTGCCTCTATGATTCGTTAGAGAACGACACATCGTGGCATACATTTCCGAGTCCGATTCAATCGAACCATCATATGAAGAAAGTTCACGGATCCAGAATGAATCAGCAGACAGAAACTCTTCTGCAGTATTCGACGACAGCAAGTATCGTTCAGTGTTGATGCTTTCACCATCAACCGATAAGTCAAAAACATGTTCAGCGATCTCAGCTCCGAGAATAGCATCTGCTTTTTCCAGTCTCGAGAGATACTCTTCACGAATATCTTCGAGATACTGTTCAAAATGTTCCTTATCAAATGCTGATTTATTCTTGTCAGCAGAAAAATAGGCCTGGAGGCTATTAGTACCAATTTCATAACCGTCTACACTGCCGAGCTGCGCAAACACAGAAGCAAGTTCCCTAAGCTCAGTTTCGGCTTCAAAGTCGGACTTCATTAAAGTCTTCGCGTAGTGTATAGCTGATTCAGTACCACCATTTTCCATTTGGAATTCTGTGACTTGAGTCTCTTCAAGATTGAGTTCTAGATCTTCAGACAAATCCTCGCTTATGAATAGTTTGTTTGGGTGATGTAGAGACAATCCAATTCGGTTGGGACCAATAGAATCAGCCTCTTCAATTAAGTCTTGATACTTGTTTTGGATATCGTAAACATATGAGATAGAACAATCGGCTTTATCAGCAATTCTGCTAGCTTCAAATTCCGGATTAGAATCGCTGATACTTACAATTTGACGTTGGAGCGTACTGCCGAATTCCATCGGTGAAATACAAAAAGAGCCGATAGAATCAAAAACTTGTTGCTCTACAAGGTTAGTCAGGAGCCTTCAAGAAGAGCGAAAAGTATTAGTCTTACAGTAGATAAATAGGATAGTATTAGGGGTACTATATAGTTCACACCTCGGCTGGCGTGTTGCCGTCGAGCGCTTGATTTGGGCGATGCTAGTTGTAATAGCGTTTGAACTGCTGGCACCATTCGGCGACGGCCGGCAGACTGCCAACCCAACTCGTGTGGAAGCAGGCAGTCCGCATTTTGAACGTGTGAAACCATTGTTTTTGCAGAAACCCGCTTCTGGATCGGTGCCGTGACGACTGAATACATCGACATCCAGCAGATACAGCGAATCAAGGTCGATCGCCGCAGACAGCTAGTACCATTCGGTGCCGATTTGGATAGCGGTCTCGTCGACGGTGACACGCGACGGCGTCGCCGTCGGCGGCTGTGGCTCGCTGTCGGCCAGCCGGTGTACCTACTGCCAGACCGCGTCATGAGAGCGTTGGACCTCCAGTAATTCCAGGATGGCAACCGTCTCCCTGATCGACAGCCCTGGCCCATGGAGACGCACCCCGAACCGCCGGACGGGAGTCGGCGTGCGCTCGTTCTCCCAAACGTCTTATTGGCTCTCGTCCAACGTTTCGCTGAGGAGGTCTGCGAGTTGCATGTATACCTCTCGCTATCACTTCCTCGCTTCTCAAAATCGCTCAACTAGACAGTGCCTTTCACGTCAAAGGTTTACTTGCTGACTTGATCGAACGTAACCTGAATACGATTCCCAGTCTCTCCTGAGTCGACAGTGATGCTCCCGTTCGATAGCTCGACGAGCCAGTAGACGAGCCAGAGGCCGAGGCCGCTGGAGTGGTAGACGTCGGTCATGTCGTGGTGGCCGGTGAGGACGTTCGCTTCGACGTCGGGGATGGGGGTGGCGTCGTCGGTGACGGTGACGGTGACGTCGTCAGCGCGCTCGGTGACGGCGACGTCGACGACTGGGTGGGGGTCGTCGTTGTGCTGGATGGCGTTCTCGAGGAGTTCGGTGACGGCGACGTCGATGCCGTCGATACAGCGCGCGGTGGCGGTCCCGGGGGCGTCGAAGTGGACGGTTGCGTCGGGGTGGCGGTCGGCGACGTCGGCAGCGCAACGCTCGACGAGCGCGGCGACGTCCACGGGGTGCTTGGTGGTGTCGGCGTCCATGCGTTCGACGATCCGCCGACCCTTCTCGGCGCTCTCGAGGAGGTCATTCGCGGTCGCTCGGATGACGTCGGTGCGGTCGGTCGCGGCGGGGTGCTCGCTCGCGATGCGGTCGGCTTCGCCGAGGACGACGGTGAGGTCGTTCCGGAGGTTGTGCCGGAGGAGCGTATCCATGACGTACAGTTGGCGTTCGCGCCGCCGGCGGTCGGTGACGTCGCGCGAGAAGCCCGTGATGCGGACGACGTCGCCGTCCTCGAGGATGGGTTCGGCCTGCACCCACACCCAGACGGTGTACGACTCGTGCTCGTTCACGCGGTACTCCATGTTCATGGATTCGCCGGCGGAGAGACGCGTCATCGCGTCCTCGACGCGCGGGACGTCCTCGGGGTGGATGGTGTCGAGGAACGACCCGGGGTTCGCGCGGAGCTCGTCGACGTCGCCGCCGTAGACGTCCTCGTACGCGGGATTGACGAAGAGGAGTTCGCTCCAGTCGGCGTTGAACATCCAGAGGACGTCGCTCGTGGTGGCGGCGAGCTCCTGGAGGCGCGCGCTGGTCTCGCGCTGGTCGCGTTCCGCGGCGATGCGGTCGGTGACGTCCCGCGAGCTCACGACGTACCCGTCGAGGTCGCCGTCGCGGCAGTTCGACATCCGGGATTCGAGCGCGACCCACGAGCCGTCCGCGGCCGCGAACCGGTACGTCGCCGTGGTCTCGGCGGGGTCGTCCGCGTCGACGAGCCGCCGGAACCCCTCGCGGACCTCGTCGACGTCCTCCGGGTGCATGTAGTCGAACGCGTTCGTCCCGACGACGTCCTCGGGTTCGTAGCCGAGGATGCGTCTGACCGCGTCGTTGGCGTACGTGACGACGCCGTCCTCGTCGACCAGCACGATCTTGTCCTGCGCGTGGTCGAGGAGGACGTCGAGCGACCCGGTCGGGGCCATCGACTAGAACCAATGCGGACGGAGTCGTAAAGGTTCGGTGGCAGGGGACGGTCGGAGGACCGTCGGGGCGGACCGGTCGGGCGTCGGAGCGGCTTTGGTCAGTCGTCCGCGACGTCGACGTCGCCGTCACGGTCCTCGCCGTCGTCTGCGTCGTCGTACGGTTCGACGTAGAGGTTGACGCCGAGGATGGTGATCTCCTGGTCGCTCGCGGGGTCGTCGGCGGGGAACTCGGGCGTGACGTACTGGTAGGAGCGTTCGCGGACGACGTAGGCCTGGTCGTCGACGTCGAGGTCGCCGCGTGCTTCGGCGTCGCCGTCGGAGCGGTCGATGGGGAGGCTCCCGAACTCGACGACTTCGCCGACCTCGGGGACGGGGAGCTGGCTGGCGAAGCGCGTCTGGAGGAGTTCTTCGGTGTCGTCGTCGCGGAAGTAGTGGTAGGTCTGGTTGGGCGCGTGCGGACCGGCGTCGACTTCGATGCTGGGGTCGGTCATGGGGTAGCGTTCTCCGGTTCGAGAGATAAGGGTTGGGTCGCTCGCGGGTGGAGAGTCCCCGCCGCGGCGGTCCTGTCCTCGCTCGAAGGTCGCGTTCGGTGAAAGAGTCGTTTCACTCATCCGACTGCTTAATGCTGTGCCAACGGTTACCATGGTCGTATGCGTCGAATCGCTCTCGCAACGACCCTCGCCGCCCTCGTCGTCCTCGCCGGCTGCATCGGTGGAAGCTCCAGCGAATCCATGGGGCTCGCCGCCGGCGGCGCCCAGGACGTCAACGACTTCCGGAACAACGTCGACGAAGGCTACGTCCCCCAGCCATCGAGCCTGACCGCCGAAGGCCTCTACCACGACCACTACTTCGACACCGGTCAGAACCGGCCGTGCAACGCCACGTTCTGTCCGTCCTACAGTCGCGCCGTCACGCGCGACCCGCTCTCGGGCGAACGCGAACGCTACGTGACCGTCGGCCTGAACTCCGGGATCGACGCCGACGAGTTCGAACGCAAGGCCCTGAACCTCGTCGTCGTCGTCGACACCTCCGGGTCGATGAGCGACGGCTTCGGCTCGTACTACTACGACGATGACGGCACGCGGAAGACGGTCGAGGACGACGACCGCTCGAAGATGGCGGCCGCCCGCGACGCCGTCGGGACGCTCACCACGCACCTCACCGACGACGACCGGATCGGCGTCGTCGGCTACGACGACGAGGCCCGGACCGTCGTCGAGATGGGTCGCGTCGGCGACCGCGACATGGGCGCCGTCCGGGAGCGGATCGACGGCCTGCGCGCCGGCGGGAGCACGAACCTCGACGACGCCATGCGCAGCGCCGAGTCCATGGTGGAGCCCTACCGGAACCCCGACCGGACCGAGCACGAGACCCGCGTCGTGTACGTCACCGACGCGATGCCGAACACGGGAACGACCGACGGCCAGACGCTCGGCGAACGCCTCTCGTCGAACGCCGACGCCGGCGTGTACTCGACGTTCGTCGGCGTCGGCGTCGACTTCAACGCGCGGTTCGTCGAGACCGTCAACGGCGTCGAGGGCGCGAACCACTACGTCGTCCGCTCGCCCGACCAGTTCGCCGAGCGCATGAACGAGGGCTTCGAGCACATGGTGACGCCACTCGTCTTCGACCTCTCCGTCGAACTGGAGTCGGACGCGTACCGGATCGAGCGCGTGTACGGCTCCCCGAACGCGAACGCCTCCAGCGGCGACCTCCTGCACGTGAACACGCTGTTCCCCTCGCGGACCGAGGACGGGAAGACCGAGGGCGGCGTCGTGCTCGTCGAACTGGAACGCGTCGAGAACGCGACCGCGAGCGACGACGGCCCGGCACTGACGGCGCGCTACGAGACCCGCGACGGAACGCGCCACGAGACCACGCGAACCGTCGAATTCGCGTCCAGAGACGCGCCGTACTACGAGAGCACGGGCGTCCGCAAGGCCGTACTCCTCGGCCAGTACGTCGACCTCCTCCGGAACTGGATGGCACACGAGCGCGCTCGCGCCACCGACGGCGAGGTCGACGCACCAGCAGCCGGCATCGAGCACCGCACCCTTGGCGAGTGGGAGCAGACCTCGATACCGCTCCGGGTGTCCGCGACGTACCGCGACCGTATCCGCGAGTTCCGCGCGCACTTCGTCGCCGAATCCGCAGCGCTCGGCGACGAGCGCCTCCAGCGCGAACGCGACGTCCTCGATACGCTCGCCACCCACGGCACGAACGAGACGAACGCGACCGCTACTGACGACATCCCCTCCACTGACGCGAACGCGACGACCGCCGCCGACGCGAATGCAACGACCAGTTCGGCCACGGCCGCACTCGGGACCCCCGGGTCCCCGATCGCGACTCCCGATCACTTCCACCCGGCTTTGCGAACCTTCTTGAAGCATCCCGTACCTAGGAGCGTGTAATGGCTGCAGGGGACAACTCCGAACTCGTCGACGCGTTCCTCGACTTCTACAGGACGTACTACCGCGACGAAATCGGGAAGCTCGCGCAGAACTACCCCACCGACCAGCGCTCGCTGTACATCGACTACGACGACCTCTACCGCTTCGACCCCGATCTCGCCGACGACTACGAGAACCAACCGGAGCAACTCCAGAAGTACGCCGAAGAAGCCCTCCGCCTCTACGACCTCCCCGTCGACGTCAAGCTCGGCCAGGCGCACGTCCGCATGGACCCCCTCCCGGACTCCACGGACATCCGGGAGATCCGCGCCCGCCACGTCAACACTCTCGTCACGGTCCGCGGCACCGTCAACAAGGCGACGGACGTCCGCCCGAAGATGCAGGAAGCGGCGTTCGAGTGCCAGCGCTGCGGTACCCTCACCCGCATCCCCCAGTCCGGCGGCGACTTCCAGGAACCCCACGAGTGCCAGGGCTGCGAACGCCAGGGTCCCTTCGGCCTCAACTACGACCAGTCCGAGTTCGTCGACTCCCAGAAACTCCGCGTTCAGGAATCCCCCGAAGGCCTCCGGGGCGGCGAGACACCGCAGGCGATCGACGTCCAGATCGAGGACGACATCACCGGGAACGTCACCCCCGGCGACCACGTCGCCGCCACCGGCATCCTCCGCCTCGAACAACAGGGCAGCGAACAGGACAAGTCCGCGGTGTTCGACGTCTACATGGACGGCGTCAGCGTCGTCATCGACGAAGAGGACTTCGAGGACATGGAGATCACGGACGCCGACAAGGAAGCCATCTACGAGCTCTCCAACAACCCAGACATCTACGACAAGATGGTCGCCTCCGTCGCCCCCAGCATCTACGGCTACGACGAGGAGAAACTCTCCATGATCCTCCAGCTCTTCTCCGGCGTCACCAAACACCTCCCCGACGGCTCCCGCATCCGCGGCGACCTCCACATGCTCCTCATCGGCGACCCGGGTACTGGTAAGTCGCAGCTCTTATCATACATCAAGAACGTCGCACCACGGTCCGTCTATACGTCCGGTAAAGGTTCCAGCTCTGCGGGTCTTTGCGTCACTGGAGACACAAGAATACAGACATCTTCCGGGCTGCAACGGGTTCGAGACCTCGCGATTGACGAGCACCCTAAGCCAGTCGACGAAGACACGAGCGCACCGAAGTCGGTGCCACTCCAGACGTTCGACTACACCACGACGGAGATGGTCGAGAGAGAGTCGTCGCACGTCTGGCGGATGCCCGAGAAGCCGTGTCGACGCGTCGAGACGGCGCACGGGAAGTCCCTAGAGGCCTCGGTGAACACGCCCGTTCTGACGTGCGGCCGCGATGGACTGGAGTGGACGCAGGTCTCCGATATCGAGGCAGGAGAGTACGTCGCCGTCCCGCGGTACGACGACCTCGACAGGAACGAGGTCCCAGTCCGAGCGTTCCTCGAACTGACCTCGGAGAAGGTGAAGCTCGCGGACGAATCCGTCGAGCGACTGCGGAGTGCACTCGCCGACGAGTTCGGTCACCTCCGCGCGGCAGCGGCCGAACTCGGACTCAGCGAGGACTTCGTCTACGACTCGGTCAGGAACCGTCATGTTCCGCTCGAGAAGCTCGAGACGATGCTCGACGCGGTCGAGATGGCGCGCGAGGACGTCGCGTTCGACCGACTCATGATCCGTCACGGCGACAGCGTCACCGTCCCGGCGACGTTCGACGAGGACCTCATGTACCTCCTCGGACTCGTGTTCGGCGACGGCGACATCTCGCTGGACCGTCGGGACGGGAACCGAGGGATGGTCCGCATCTCCAACAGCGACGAGGACCTATTGGAGCGTGCTGCAGACATCTTCGACGAGAAGTTCGACAAGCGCCCGGAGATCGAACGTCAAGACGACCGCGTTCCCTGCATCCGCGTGTGCAGTGCGACGATAGCGCGCCTCTTCGCGAACGCAGGGATGGAGACGCCGAAGGTCGACCTCGAACTCGCACCCGAGTTGACGACCGCGGCCCACGCCGACGCGTTCCTCCGCGGACTCATGGACGCCGACGGCTCGGTATCGGCTCGCGACGACGGCGGATCGAGCGTCCTCCTCTCCACCATCAGCAAGGCCCTCGCGGAACAGGTCCAGTTGATGCTAGAAACGTACGGCGTTCGCGCGCGACGCCGCGAACGCGACCGTCGCGGCACGTACGAACTCGCGGACGGGCAGACGATCGGGTCGAAGCACGTACAGCACTTCGTCGAACTGTATGGTTCGGACATCGAGCGCTACGCTGACGCCATCGGGTTCACCATCTCGGAGAAGAAGGCGGCGCTCGACGAGATCGTCGACGACGCGACGCGTCGGGGCGAAAAGATGCCGCTCGGTGACGTGCTCGTCGCTGCCGACGGCGGTTCGGTCGCGGGAGACTACCACATGAACGTCGAGCGCGGCGACAACCCGAGTCGAGAACGAGCGCGAGCGATGCTCGAAGACATCGACGTCGGCGACGCAGAGCGCGCAACCCGCGAAGCTGTCGAAGCCGACCTCCGGTGGGACCGCATCACGGACGTCGAGGACGTCGGCGAGAAGGAAGTGTTCGACCTCACCGTCCCCGACACGCACAACTTCGTCGGGAACGGCATCGTCACGCACAACACGGCCGCCGCCGTCCGCGACGATTTCGGGGACGGCCAGCAGTGGTCGCTGGAGGCCGGTGCACTCGTATTAGCTGACCGAGGGATTGCGGCGGTGGACGAGCTGGACAAGATGGCGCCGGACGACCGGTCGGCGATGCACCAGGCCTTAGAGCAGCAGGAGATCTCGGTGTCGAAGGCGGGGATCAACGCGACCCTCAAGTCGCGGTGTTCGCTGCTTGGTGCGGCGAACCCGAAGTACGGGCGGTTCGACCAGTACGAGCCGATCGGCGAGCAGATCGACCTCGAGCCCGCGCTGATTTCGCGCTTCGACCTGATCTTCACCGTGACGGACCAGCCGGACGAGGAGGAGGACCGGAACCTCGCCCAGCACATCCTGAACACGAACTACGCGGGCGAGCTGGAGACTCAGCGGACGGAGATGACGAACGTGGACGTGACGAGCGAGGAGATCGACGACGTGACGGCGGACGTCGACCCGGACATCGATCCGGAGCTGATGCGGAAGTATATCGCGTACGCGAAGCAGAACTGTCATCCGCGGATGACCGACGAGGCGCGGCAGGCGATCGAGGACTTCTACGTGGACTTGCGGTCGAAGGGACAGGACGAGGATTCGCCGGTGCCGGTGACGGCGCGCCAGCTGGAGGCGATCGTGCGGTTGGCGGAGGCGAGTGCGCGGGTGCGGTTGTCGGATACGGTCGACGAGGCGGACTCGGAGCGCGTGATCGACATCGTGCGGTCGTGCCTGCAGGACATCGGCGTGGACCCCGAGACCGGGGAGTTCGACGCGGACGTGGTGGAGACGGGGCAGTCGAAGACCCAGCGCGACCGCATCAAGAACCTCAAGCAGTTGATCGGCGACATCGAGGAGGAGTACGACGACGGGGCGCCCGTGGACGTGGTGATGGATCGGGCGGACGAGATCGGGATGGACGAGAGCAAGGCCGAGCACGAGATAGAGAAGTTGAAGCAGAAGGGCGAGCTGTACGAACCCAAGAAACAGCACTTGCGGACGACGTAGATGGATCGGATTTCGGCGCTCCGGAACGTGGAGACTGCGCTCCGGGAGTTCGAGGACGGCGAGTGTTCGTTCGCGGAGCTCGAGGGGCGCGTCGAGGGCGTGCTGCGGACGTACGTGTCGTCGTTCGAGGGCGAGGGTGTGGCGCCGTATCGGGTGGTCGACGGGCCGGAGACGGCGGTCGGGGTGGTCGTAGTGGCCGAGAATGCGGTGGTGGCGCGCGAGCGCGTTCGGGAACTCGTGGACGTCACCGGCGGGCAGTTGGACGTCGAGCGCGTGACGTAGGTCTTTTGTTCGGTCGGTTTTCTAGTGAATGGTAGTGATACTGGTCGTGACGTTCTCGCGTGCGGCGCGGCAGGCGTTGCGGAACGCGTGCCGGACGCACGAGGACGCGGTGGTGCGTCGGTTCGGGCGAGCGGCGCTGTTCGAGGCGACCGGGTTCGGTGCGTTCCTCGGGTTGCGGTTGCGGGAGCGCCACGGCGGTGACGTGCAGGTCGAGCGGACGCAGCCGTTGAACGAGTTCTCCGACGCGGTCGCGTCGGCTCGCGCGGCGGCGGAAGCCTACGAGCGTCGGAAGTCGGCGTCGACGCCGTACGCGAAGTTCGCGGCGGGTCGGGACCTGCCGTCGAAGGAGCGGTTGCGAGAGCAAAACGTGTGAGGGCGACGTTCGGGACCGGGGCCGTCGTCGAGGGGCGGGCGGTCGACTGTCGAGAGCGCGAGGTCTCGCCGGGGGCGCTGGCAGCGGCGATCCGGCGGTCGGACGCGGCCGGACTCGCGGGCAGTAACCGCGAGAACAACTGCGACAGTGACGGTGCCGTCAGCGTGTACTGCGAGGACCCACGTCCGGTGCACGAGCACGTCGGCCTTGTGGGGCCGTCGACGTCGGTGGACGTTCGGCCCGCGCTCGCGGCGGCAGCGCGGTCGCGGGACGTCTCGGTCGCGGCGGCGTCGTCGCTCGCAGCGGCGCGCGCGGACCTGGCGGCGGTCGAGGTGCCGGACGTCGACCTCGCTGCAGCGCGCGAGCGCGTGGCGGCGGCGCGCGAGGCGGCGGAGGCGGTGCAGGCTGACGTGGCGGCGGCGCGCGGCGCGGTGCAGGCCCGCGAGGACGTGGACGCGGACGTGGCGGTGGGGCGCGAGCGGTTGCGGGCGGCGGTGGCGACGGCGAGCGAGCGGGAGACGGAGCTGGTGGCGGCCGAGCAGGCTCTGGAGCGCGAGCGCGAGCGCGCTCGTCGAGCGCGGGACGCACGGAGTCGTCGCCTGGAGCTGGAGGATCGCGTCGGGCGCCTGGAGCGGACCGTCCGCGAGTCGCTCGTGCGATCGATGTGGGCGACGTTCGCGGACGCGGTCGCGACGGTCCCGGGCGGCGACCCGTCCGTGGTCGGCGCGGAGCCGGGGTCGTTCGCTGGCGGGGACGCGACGGCGGCGCTCGCGATAGCGCGCGTGGCGTCGATGCGTGCACCGGTCGTCGTGAGCGTGGACCGATTCGCGTCCGCGGAGCACGCCGCTGACGTGCTCGACGCGCCAGTGCTCCTCGCGTCGCCGTGAGGGCGACTCGACGCACGCAGCCGGTTCGTCGCTCCGTGAAACGACTCGACGCACGCGGCATTTATCCAGGAGGGAGCGGCGAAGGCGGGCATGGTGAACGCAACGCAGTGCTCGACGCGCCGCGGTGGCGTGACGTTCGTGCACGTGGTCGTCGAGAACGAGTCGACGGAGCGACGACGGGTTCGACTGGACGTCGACTGCGACGGTGCGGTGTGGCCGCCGCGGCGCCGGGGCGTCCCCGAGGCGGGCTGGGACGCCGACGGCGTCACCGTGACCGTCGCCGGCGGCAGGACTCGCGGGCTCGGGTTCGCGACCCCGGCGGCGACGGCGTCCGTCGCGCTCGTCGACGTCGAGGGGCGTGGTGGCATCGCCGAGAGCGACCCGCTCGTGGAATCAGCGGGGACCGATTCGGTCGACGTCGACGGCGTGGTCAGGGCGCTCGGGTCGTTCGCGCCGCCGCTCGCGGCGACGCCGCGCGAGAAAGGGGACGAATCGCGACTCGACTCGAACTCGGGCGACGGCGGGGGGAGGCGGGTGGAGTGATCCTCGCGGTCGCGGGCGGGAAGGGCGGCGTCGGCAAGTCGACGGTCGCGCTGAACGTCGCGGACGCGCTGTCGGCGGTGGTGGTGGACGCGGACCTGGCGATGGCGGACCTCCCCGGCGGCCGCGGCCCGGACCTCCACGACGTGCTCGCGGACCGGGCGAGCCCGCTCGAGGCGGTCCGCGACGTCGACGGCGTGCGCGTGCTGGCGTGCGGGCGAACGCTCGCCGGTGCGCGAGCGAGCGACGTCCGTGCGCTCGCGCCCGCCCTTGGGGTCGTCGAGCGCGAGTTCGGGCGCGTCGTCGTAGACTGTCCGGCGGGGATGGCGGCGGACGCCGGCGTGGCACTCGCGGTCGCCGACCGCGTCGGCCTCGTCGTCGAACCGTCCGCGTTCGCGCTCCCGGCAGCGGTCCGGACGCGTGCGCTCGCCCGGGAACTCTCCGCCGGCCTCGCGGGCGTCGTCGTCAACCGCGCACCGGCGGGGATGGACGCGAGCCGGTTCGCTCGCGCGCTCGGCGCCCCGGCGGTGACGGTGCCGGCGTCGGACGCGGTCGCGAACGCGCAGGCCCGCGGTCGCCCGGCCGCACGAGAGCACCCCGAAGCCGACGCAGTCGCAGCGTTCGCGAGAGCGGCTAGGGTGCTCGCCGCCGGCGCGAAAGACGGTGCGGCAGCCGAACCCGCGGCTCGTCGATCGAATCAGTAGGAACCAACCCGGTCGAGCTCGCGGGAAGTCAGTCGTCGAACGCGCAGGCGGTCAGTCGTTCGGCTCGCAGTATTTCGTCCCTTCTCGCAGTTAGCGTCTCGATCAGTTCGTCTCCGCGTCGAGCGCCTGGTAGGTGTGCCGGACCGTGACCGCGGAGACGTCGGCCGCCTCGGCCGCCTCGGCCTGCGTGCAGGGTGCGCCGGCTTCGCTCGCGGCGAGGTAGAGGCAGCCGGCGGCGACGCCGCTGGGGTTCCGGCCGGTCGCGTGCCCGGAGTCGACCGCGGCCGTCGCCAGGTCGTGCGCGCGACCCTCGATCGATTGGTCGAGGTCGAGTTCGTTCGCGTACCGCGGCAGGTACTCGCGCGGATCGACGGGACCCGTGGGGAGGCCGAGGTCGCGGTTCAGGGCGTCGTAGGCGACGCGAAGCTCGCGCTCGTCGGCGCGAGCGACGTCGACGAGCGCCTCGACGGTCCGCGAGAGCGACCGGACGCGACACGTCGCGTACACCGCGGCGGCCGCGAACCCCTCCAGGGTGCGGCCCTGGAGGAGGTCCTCCTCCTGAGCGGACTCGAAGATCGTGCACGCCTGATCGCGGATGGAGTCCGGGAGCGAGAGCGCGCCGACGAGCCGCCGGATCTCCGTGAATGCGTACACCTGATTCCGGTCGCGCTTCGTGGAGATGCGCGCCCTGGCGTGCTCGCGACGCATCCGCGCGACGCGGCGGCGCTTCCGACCCGTGAGTCGCGTCTCCGACCCGTGACCGATCGTCGTCGACAGACCGCGGTCGTGACGCGACCGCGTCAGCGGCGCGCCCGTCCGTTTGCCGTCGGCGGGGCCGTCGTCGAAGCTCCGCCAGTCGGGGCCGCGGTCGACGTGGTCGGTGTCGACGACGAGGCCGCAGTCCGTACAGACGGATTCGTCGCAGTCCGGTCGAACGGTGCCATCGCACTCGGGGCAGGCGGTCGTTGCCATACCTGAACGTTCGCCGCGAACCCTTACTTAACTACAGGAGGTATCGGTGTGAAACGCAGTACGGCGGTGCGTGGAACGTACCGGTCACCGGTACGTTCCCTCGCGGCGCGCATGTTTCATTCGAACCACCATCCCATGATTTAAACACCAGTGGGCGCGTAGGTCAGGTCATGGGACTGGCGGAGATCGCGGCGGGAGTGTCGACGACGACCGAGCAGGACGAGCGGGGCGTGGCGAGCGTCGACGCTACCGGTCGCGACCTCGCGGCGCGCCTCGAGGCGTTCGCGGACGACCTCCCCTGCGAGCCCGCCACCGCGGCCGCGGTCGCGGACGCGTACGTCGGCGGGGCCGCCGTCGACGCTGCCGGACACGCCGCCGACGTCGCGCCCGTCACGGCCGCGAAGGCACTCCACCGGCTCGGCTTCGAGGGACTGTCGCCCGTGACTGCGACCGGCGAACGCGTGCTCGAGGACTATCTCTCGGGTCGCGTGTCGCGAGCGGACGCCCGCGGGCTGCTCGGCGTCAGCGACGCGGCGTTCGCGCTCGCGACGTACCTCGCGACGCACGACCCCATCGACGGTGCCCGCGGCGTCGTTGAGGGCGCGCTGGAGAACGAGCGGACGGCGAGCGTCGCGAAGCGCGACGCGCTCGACGCGACGATGCCGGACGCCGACGAGTGGGCGTGACCGCCGCCACGGCCGGCGACCGCGGTCGGTTCTAGAACTCGGTCTCGGTCTCGAACTCGTCGGTCGCGTCCGCCCCGGGGTCGTCCACGAGGGGGTCGGCGAAGCTCCGGTACATCACCGTGTTCGCGGCGACGCCGAGCGCGCCGACCGTCGCCGCCTGCAGTGCCACGATCGCGAACAGCGGCGGGGAGGCGACCGCGAGCGGCTCCTGTGAGAACGCGAGCAGTGCATCGGTCGACTCCCAGGGCACGAAGACGTACGCGGTGGGGGCGAGGAGCACGGTGGAGAGGCCGAAGAGGACGAGGCCGACGAGGAAGATGGTGCCGAGGTGGCCGCTGGTCCGCGCCCAGCTCTCCGAGAGCGCCTCGATGGGGCCCATGTCGTCGAGCCAGACCGCGGGAATGGCGAGCGAGAACTTGAGGGAGAGGAAGATGCCGGGAATGACGAACAGCAGGAACCCGAAGAAGAGGGCGATGAAGAGGACGATACCGGTGAGGAACGCCATGATCGCTCTGACCGCGAGCGAGCTCTCGGGGTCGGGGTTGCCGAGCGTCTCGTCGGCGTACTGGATGGCGAGTCCGCTGACGACGAGCTGGAGGAGGCTGCCGAGGATGGGTATCATCGAGACGATCGCGCCCACGAGCTGGAGCGCGCTGATCCGGAGGTCGTCGGTGACGAGCGAGACGCCTGTCGAGAGGACGGCGCCGACGCCCATGTCGGGGTCGACGGTCGGGTCGCTTGCTGCCATGGTAGAGAAGGCTTGCGCACCGAGCCTTTAAATTACTGACTAGACGTCGCGGAATCGGGCGACGACGCCCGTCGGTTCCAGGTCGAGGTCGAGGTCGACGGTGAACGCGACTTCGGCGAGGTCGCGGACGGCGGCGGGGAACGCACCCGTCGCGGTGCCGTCGCAGACCGGGGCGTCGGCGACGGCGGTCGCGTCGCTCGCGGGGACGTCCACGTCGGCGTCGACGGGGTGTGCGTCGGGCGCTTGGTTCGCGACGACGAGGTCGCCGCCGGTGGCGGCGTCGACGTCCGCGAGGCGGTCGCGGAGTCGTGGGAGGGCGTCCGCGCCGCGCTGGGTGGCGGGCGCGACGAGCGCGGTCCGGTCGGCGGCGGCGACGGCGGCGACGCTCGGGTTGTCGGCGACGGGCGGGGTGTCGACGATGACGTGGTCGAACGCGCTCGCGCTCTCCCGGAGGACGTCCGCGAACCGCTCGGCGGCGGCGGGCGTCTTCGCCGCGGCGAGCGCGGCGAACGGTGCGCGAGCAGGGCAGGCGGCGACCCGGCCGTCGGCGTCGACGGGCAGGTCGACGAACCCGTCGCTCGGCGCGACGGCGTCGTCGGCGAGCAGTGCGGTGGCGTCGACGTCGACGCGACCGGGGACGTACTGGGCGAGCCCTTGCGTCCCGAACGCGGCGTCGAACACGGCGACGTCGCGACCGGCCCGGGCGAGCACGGCGGCGGTCTCGACGGCGAGCCGGGTCGTTCCCGCACCGCCGGTGACGCCGGCGACGGCGACGGCCTGTGGCGTGGACATACCCGACCCTCGTTCGTTTTCGCGGATAAATGACGTGGAACGAACCCGTGGCGACGCGGGTTCGGTCAGTCGACAGCGTCTACAGGAGTCAGTCGGCGGCGTTCGCGATGCGGTCGGCGATGGCGTCGAGTTCGTCGTCGTCGAGGTCCGGGCGAGCGCCAGCGACGGCGTGGACGGGGCCGCCGCCGTCGCCGTCGAAGCGCGGGATGATGTGCCCGTGGACGTGCCCGACCTCCTGGCCGGCGGCTTCGCCGTTGTTGAACGCGACCGTCGATGCGTCCGCGTCCACGGCGTCCTCGACGACGGGCGTCAGCCGGTGGAGGGCGGCGAACACCGCCGCACCGGCGTCCTCGGGGAGATCGGCGAGCGTCTCGTGGTGTTCTTTCGGGACGACGAGCGTGTGCCCGGGCGCCATCGGGTTCGCGTCGAGGAACGCGAACGCGTCGTCGTCCTCGTAGACGCTGCGACTCGGGATGTCTCCGGCGACGATCTGACAGAAGATGCAGTCCTCGCTCATGTTCGAGACGTCGCCCGGCGTCCGTATGAAGATTACCCGTGGCTGGGCGTTCGAGGGGGCGTCCGCGCGCTGGCCTTTGGTATTCAGCCAGAAGCCTTCTAACGGTGCCCCGAATCGTGTCGGTCAGCGGGAATGGGTTCGAGCATCTTCGCCGACGAGTCGGGGGACGCGTCGGCCGACGAACGGAGGACAGCCAGCGGCGAGCACAGCGTGTTCCGGCGACCCGAGGACGGCGATGAAGACGGGTCGGGCGCGGCCACGACGGCCGGTTCGGACGACGCGGAGGCCGACGGGAGCGAGGAGGCCGGCGGGAGCGAGCGGTCGACGATGACGGTGTTCAGTGACGGCACGCGCTACGAGTTCGCCGTCGAGGACGTGGACTGAGTCGCGTCGGCGTTCGCCGAACGGCCAGCGGCCGCGGCTCGTCGCCGAAATCGACGGACGCGAGCGCCGCCACCGGCTACTGCGGGCGTCTGCAGGACCGAACCCCCTTTAGTGACGGAGGGAGTTAGGACCGGATATGGAACGGTTCGAGGAGGTCGCGGACCAGTACGACCCCGACGCGGTCGAGGACCGCGTGTTCGAGCACTGGGACGCGGTCGACGCCTACGAGCAGACCCGACGGCACCGCGAGGGCGAGGAGACGTTCTTCTTCGTCGACGGCCCGCCGTACACGTCGGGTGCGGCGCACATGGGGACGACGTGGAACAAGACCCTGAAGGACGCGTTCATCCGGTACTATCGGATGCAGGGGTTCGACGTCACGGACCGCCCGGGCTACGACATGCACGGGCTCCCCATCGAGACGCGCGTCGAGGAGAACCTCGGGTTCGAGAACAAGAAGGACATCGAGGAGTTCGGCGTCGAGAACTTCATCGAGGAGTGCAAGGACTTCGCGGACGACCAGCTCGAGGGGCTCCAGTCGGACTTCCAGAGCTTCGGCGTCTGGATGGACTGGGAGAATCCCTACAAGACGGTGAATCCGGAGTACATGGAGGCGGCGTGGTTCGGGTTCGAGAAGGCTCACCAGCGCGGGCTCGTCGAGCAAGGACAGCGCTCCATCAACCAGTGTCCGCGCTGCGAGACCGCGATCGCGAACAACGAGGTCGAGCGGCACGACGTCCACAAGCCCGCGATCTACGTGCAGTTCCCGCTCGTGGGCGAGGAGGGGAGTCTCGTCATCTGGACGACGACGCCGTGGACGATCCCCGCGAACACGTTCGTCGCCGTGGAGGACGGCGCCGAGTACGCGAAGGTCCGCGCCGAGAAAGACGGGGAGAGCGACGTGCTCTGGGTGTCCGCGAGCCAGGTCGAGGAGGTCCTGAAGGCCGGGCGCTACGACGACTACGAGGTCCTGGAGACGGTCGAGAGCGACGACCTCGTCGGCAAGACCTACGAGTACCCGCTCCCCGAGGAGGTCCCCGAGCACGCCCAGGGCGAGGGCGCGGGCGAGGTGTACACCGCAGAGTACGCGGACGCCAGCGACAAGTCCGGGATGGTGCACTCCGCGCCCGGGCACGGCGAGGAGGACTTCGAGCGCGGCCGCGAACTCGACCTGGAGATCTTCTGTCCGGTCGAGAGCGACGGTCGTTTCGGCGACTCGGGCGGGAAGTACGCCGGCCAGTTCGTGCGGGACGCGAACGAGAACGTCATCACGGACCTCGACGCGAAGGGCCTCCTGCTCGCGCACGACGAGAACTACCTCGTCGAGGGCGAAGGGCAGTGCTGGCGCTGTGACACCGACATCGTCCGACTCGTCACCGACCAGTGGTTCATCACGGTCAGCGACATCAAGGACGAGCTCCTCGCGAACATCGAAGATTCGGAGTGGCATCCGAGCGACGCCCGGGACAACCGGTTCCGGGACTTCGTCGAGGGGTCGCCGGACTGGAACGTCTCCCGGCAGCGCTACTGGGGCATCCCCATCCCCATCTGGACGTGCGACAGCGACGACTGCGACCACCTGAACGTCGTCGACACGCGCGAGACGCTCGCCGACCGCGTCCACC
The DNA here is from genome assembly GCF_011440375.1 of Halorubellus sp. JP-L1. Classification (NCBI taxonomy): domain Archaea; kingdom Methanobacteriati; phylum Methanobacteriota; class Halobacteria; order Halobacteriales; family Halorubellaceae; genus Halorubellus; species Halorubellus sp. JP-L1. The sequence continues at coordinate 80,866 of NZ_JAAOIR010000002.1, read as the reverse complement.
AGGACGTCGACCCCGATTCGGTCGACCTCCACAAGCCGACCGTCGACGACCTGACGATGGACTGCGAGGGCTGCGGCGCGGAAGCGACCCGAGTGCCGGACGTGTTCGACGTCTGGCTGGACTCCTCGGTCGCCTCCTGGGGGACGCTCGACTACCCCGAGGACGACTCGCGGTTCGACGAACTCTGGCCCGCGGACCTCATCATGGAGGCCCACGACCAGACACGGGGCTGGTTCTGGAGCCAGCTCGGGATGGGGACCGCGGCGTTCGGCGAGATCCCCTACGAGGAGGTTCTCATGCACGGGTGGGCGCTTATGCCCGACGGCCGCACGATGAGCAAGTCCAAGGGCATCCTCGTCGACCCGCAGGAGGTCATCGACGAGTACGGCGTCGACCCCATGCGCGGGTTCCTCCTCTCCCAGAACCCGCAGGGGAGCGACATGAAGTTCTCGTGGGACGGCATGGACGAGATGCAGCGGGACCTCAACATCCTCTGGAACGTCTTCCGGTTCCCGCTGCCGTACATGGAGATGGACGGGTTCGTGCCGGGCGACGACGACCTCGTGAACCTCGACACGCGCCTCGTCGACGAGTGGGTGCTCGCGCGCCTCCAGTCCGTCGAACGGGAGATGACCGAGCACTGGGAGGACCGCCGTCCCGACAAGGCCCTGGACGCGCTCCTCTCCTTCGTCGTCGAGGACGTGTCGCGGTTCTACGTGCAGGCGATCCGCGAGCGCGTCTGGGAGGAGGACGCCTCCGAGAGCAAGCTGGCGGCGTACGCGACCGTCTACGAGGTCCTCCACGACGTCGTCGCGCTGCTGGCGCCGTTCGCGCCGTTCGTCGCGGACGAGATGTACGCGACGCTCACGGGCGACACCGGGTTCGATACCGTCCACATGCGGGACTGGCCCGCGGTCGACGAGACGTGGGTCGACGAGGAACTGGAGGCGGACGTCGAGTTGCTGCGCGCCATCGAGGAATCCGGGTCGAACGCGCGCCAGCAGGCCGACCGGAAGCTCCGCTGGCCGGTCGCGAGGGTCGTGGTCGCACCGAACGACGAGCGGACGTACGACGCCGTCGACCGCCACCGGAACCTCCTCGCCGAGCGCTTGAACGCGCGCGAGATCGAGCTCGTGGAGCCCGAGGAGCAGTGGGGCGAGCTCGCGTACTCGGCGCGCGCGGACATGAGCGAACTCGGGCCGGCGTTCGGCGACCGCGCCGGCGAGGTCATGGAGGCACTGAACGAGGTGCGCGTCGGGGAGACGGACCTCGACGCGCTCCGGGACGCCGTCGGCGAACCCGACGTCGCCGAGTCGATGGTCGAATTCGAGACGGAGACGCCCGATGGCGTCGCCGGGTCGACGTTCGACGTCGCTGGCGACACGAAGGGCGTCGTCTACGTCGACACGACGCTCACCGAGGACATCGAGAGCGAAGGCTACGCCAGAGAGGTCATCCGGCGCGTTCAGGAGATGCGCAAGGACCTCGAACTCGACGTCGACGAGCACGTCCACCTCTCCGTGGACGTCGCCGACGACCGCATCGCCGGTCTCGTCGACGAGCACCGCGATCTCGTCGCCGAGGAGACGCGCGGGACGTTCGCCGACGACGTCGACGGCCACACCCGCGAGTGGGACGTCGAGGGCGTCGCGGTGACCATCTCGGTCGAACCGGTCGCCGAAGCCGAAGCCTGAATCGAACCACTCGGTCCGTCGTCGCGTCGCGGTGACCAGGTGGTCGCTCGTTCCCGACGACGAGTGACCGGGTCGGGACAAGAGTCTTTTCGGGACCAGCCCAACTGGTGGTGTGCTTCGCCGGGTCACGCTCGTCCTGCTGGTCGTCGTGTCGCTCCCCGCGGTCGCGTCCGCGGGCGCACCCGTCCCGTCCGCGACCGCGTCGAGTCCAGCCGCCAGCGCCGGGAGTGCGGACGAGACCATCGAGCGGACCATCGAACTCCACCTGACGCCCGAGGAACCGGGGACGATCCGGGCGGTCGTGACCTACCGCATCCCGGAGTCGGTATCGCGCCTGGAGACCTCGATCGGGCCCCGGTCGACGGTGACGGCGACCGACGGGTTCGAGCGCGCTGGGACGAAAGCGTACGCGTGGACGGAGTCGACGGACGCGCCGTCGCTGACGCTTCGCGTGGACGCGAACGAGACCGCGAGCGGCCGTCGGAGCGTCGACGCCACCGCGGCGCCGTCGGGCATGGGGGCGTCATCGGACGCGCTGACGCCGCCGGACGCGCTGACGCCGCCGGACGCGCTGACGCCGCCGGACGCGCTGACGCCGCCGGACGCGCTGACGCCGCCGGACGCGCTGACGCCGCCGGACGCGCTGACGCCGTCGGCGTCGGCCGACGAGGGGTACGTGTTCCTCGATCCGGGGCCGTGGGCGCTCACGCGAGTCCCGCAGGTCGGGACGCGCTGGGAGTGGACGGGCGCGGGCGACGTGACCCTCTCGAAGGAGACGACGGTCGCCGGGGAGGGCGCGACCGGCGGCGAGATGGCGTACTTCGGGCCGGTCACGCGCCACGAGGCGACCGGGCGCGGCGAGCGCTTCGAGCTCGTCGTCCCCGACCGCGCGTCGCTCTCCGCGACGCCATCTAGCATCCTCGGGTCGCTCGTCGCCGCCAGCGAACGGGTGCGCGTCGGCGAGCGCAGCGAAGTCGTAACCGTCATCGCCGCACCCGCGTCCGCGGACTGGGGCGTCGGCGGTCTCCAGTTCGGCAACGACGACGCGTGGGTGGCCGCCGACGCACCCGTGAACTCGCCGGAGAACGTCTGGCTCCACGAGTACGTGCACACCAGACAGGGCTTCGAGACGACCGACAGCGGCCGATGGGTGACGGAGGCGAGCGCCGACTACTACGCCGCACTCCTCACCTACGTGCAGCGGAACGTCACCTACGAGCGGTTCCGCGACCACCTCGCGCGCGGCGAGCGCGACCGCTACGGCGACGACGTGCTCGCGTTCCCGGAGACGTGGAGCGGTGGCGCGAACTACCTGAAGGGCGCGCTCGCCGTCGGCGGGATCGACCGCCGCATGCGGGAGACGACCGACCGGACGGCGACGTTCCAGTCGGTGTTCCGAACGCTGAACGAGCACGACGGGTCGGTATCGAACGACGTCGTGCTCGCCGCGGTCGGGAACGCCGCCGGGGCGGATGCCCGCGACTACGCGGCGTCGCTCACGCGAACCGACCGGACGGCGGAGACGTGGATCGAGTCCACGCACGCGCGATCGTTCGGCGACCTCCCAGCGGTGTTCGAGTACCGGATCGACGAGGGCGGCGTGACGGCGTCGGGCGTCTACGGCGACCGCACGCTCGGCAACGAGACCGTGACGGTGGCCGCCGGCGAGACGCTCGCGGTCGACCTCCGGGTCGCGAACGTCGGCTGGGAGCGCGGCGACTACCGGACGTCACTCGCCGTCGACGGCGCGGTCGTCGAGGAGCGGAGCGGGACGCTCGACGCGGACGCGTCGACGACCGAGACGTTCGAGCGAACGTTCGCGGACCCGGGGTCGTACGAGGTCGTCGTCGGCGACCGCACGCTCGCCGTCGACGTCATCGAGCGGCCGACGCCGACGGTCGCGTCCGTCGACGCTCCCGAGACGGCCACGGTCGACGAAGGCGTCGAGTTCACGGTCTCGGTGCGAAACGACGCCAGCGTGCCGGGTCGCGTGACGCTCCCGATCGCGGTCGACGGCGAGGTGCTGTCGAACGAGACGGTCCTCGTCCCCGCCGAGTCGAGCGCGACGCGAACGTATTCGACGTCGTTCGCGGACGCCGGCGAGCACACCATCAGCGTCGGCGGCACGACGGTCACGGTTACGGTCACGGGCGGGGACGCGAGCGACGGCGACGCGACTGACGGTGGCGAAGCGACTGGCGACGGCGGGACGGGGACGGAGCCGCTCCCCGTTCCCGGGTTCGGTGCGGCACTCGCCCTCGGCGTGCTCGCGGTCGTCTTCGTCGTCGCCGCCGGTCGACGCGGACTGCAGTGAGAGTCGACGCCTCAGACCCGTTCGACGTGGAACTCGCAGTGCGCGTCGCCCTCGCGCACGCACGTCTCTTGCGTGACCTCGCAGGGGTCCTCGAGCACCTCGCCGACGCCGACGACGACGCCCTCGCCGAGCGTACAGAGGTCCCGCTCGGAGCGGAACTCGAGCACCATCTCGTCCGCGCCCAGGCGGTTCGTGGCGACGTCCGGCGTGTTCGTCTCCTCGTTCTGCGCCTCGATCTGGGCGTAGATGGTGGGGAGCGACTCGAGGAGGTCGAACGTCGACCAGTCGTCGCGGACGTGCGCCTTGAACGTCGACAGGAGGTCGTCCGCGAGGAACGACCCGAAGTCCCGCTCGACGGCGGGCTCGTCGTGCCCGCTCATCGCCGCGATCACCGACAGCGCGTCGGTCAGGTCCGAGTCCGGGTAGTGCGACACCGGCAGGTACAGCTTCGGGTCGATCTCCGCGCGGTCGAGGACGTCGTCCCAGACGTCCTCGCCCATGTTCTCGGCGACGTACGACTTGAGTGACTTGTGGAGGATTCCGTGCATGTTGCGTGCTCTACTGGTTGACTGTCGATACCGTACGGCGATGGCCTCATAAATCGTTGGGCCGCGTGACCGAATTGCACGTACCCAAACGCGCTCACAGGTGGCTCGCGGTCCCCGAAGCGACCCGCATCACAGGCGAATCGCGATCGCGGGCGTCCACCTCACAGGTGATTCGAAATGGCGGGCGCGACGCTGACGACGCTCTGGGGGCGCTCGAGGGTGTCAGTGCCGACGATGCGTTCGACACCGGCGCGCTCGAGTTTCGTGACGGCGTTCCTCGCGAACAGCGGGTGGACGGTCGCGACCGACACGGACGCCGCCGACCGCTCGCCCAGTACCGCGATCGACTCGCTCATCGTCGTGCCGGTGGCGACGATGTCGTCGACGACGACGACGTCCCGCCCCGCGACCGCGGCGTCGCTCGGCGTCACCTCCACGTCGTCGCCGCTAAAGCGCTGCTTCACGAAGTGGTCGACGGCGCCGCGACCGTACGCGTCCCGCACCGTCCCCGCGAGCCCGCGCGCGCCCTCGTCCGGCGCGAGGAAGAGTGGGTCAGCGAGGTCGTCGGGCAGTGGTTCGGCGAGCACGGCGGCGGCGTCGACCGCGGTCGCCGTCGGCTCGAAGAACTCGCAGACCGCCGTCTCGTGTGGGTTCACGGTCAGCACGCGGTCCGCGCCCGTCGAGATCGCGCGCGCCATCGCTCGCGCCGACACGGGGTCGCCGACCGCGAACGCCTCGTCCTGGCGCGCGTACCCCATGTACGGCAGGACCGTCACGACCTCGCTCGCGCCCGCCTCCCGGACCGCGTCCTGGAGCTGGAGGCACCGAACGTGCGCGTCGCTGTCGACCGTCGACCCCACGACGATCGCCCGCTCGGGGTCGACGTCGCCGACGTTCGTCTTCAACTCGCCGTCAGGGAACCGCTCGTAGTCGACGAGCGCCAGCTCGTCGTCGAGTTCGCTCGCCAACGCCGCCGCGAGCGACTGGGAGTTCGCCCCACCGAAGATCATGTTCGAGGGGTGACCGCGGGTGCGTAAATCCGTTTTCGTTACGCCCGGCGTCGCGATTCGAGAAGTCGCGACGCCCCGTCACTCGCTCGTCGTGCGGGCGGTCGCTGCAGCGGCCTCACTCGCTCGTGGTTCGTGCAGTCGCTGCGGCGGCCTCACTCGCTCGTGGTTCGTGCAGTCGCTGCGGCGACGTCCGTGACGCCGAGTTCCTGATGGCGCCAGCCGTCCGGTGCCTCCGCGGCGAACCGGCCGTCAGCCGAGACCGCGTACACCGTGTCGCCGTACGCGACGTCGACGATCGGTCGCTCCAGGTCCGTCGCGGCCGTCCACTCGCCGTGGTGGTGCGCGTACAGGACGTCCGCGGTCCCGGCGTGCGCTCGCCCGAGCGTCCCCGCCGACGCCCCCGGGTCGGACGCGACGAACGCGAACGCGCCCGACTGGACCTCGATCCAGCCGTTCCCGAGCTGGGAGAGCGCTTCGTCGGTCGCCGCCAGCGGCACGCCCGACGCGGCGACGTCGACCGCCGACGCCAGCCCCGAGTGCCGGAGCGAATCGTCGAGCGCGCGGTAGACGCCGTCGTCGGTCGCGAGCAAGTCGCCGTCCATGCCGTTGACCGCCGAGACCGCGCCAAGGTCCCGCCAGTCGCCGTCGACGCGTCGCGCGACCGACCCGTCCGGGGCCGCCGCGAGGACGTCCTCGCCGTGGACGGACACCGCCGACGCAGCCCCGAACCCAGTCGGCTCGAACCCGGCGCCGGCGTCGAGCAAGACCGCCTCCTCGGTCGCCGCCGCGACCCCCGCCGGGCCGCTCGCGACGTCCACCGCCGTCCCCTTCGCCGCGAGCTCGAACCCGCCGACGCGCTCCGCGACGACCGACACCGCGACCACGCCGGTCGACGCGGCGACGTACACGGTCGTCTCGCGCTCGTCGCCGTCGTACACGCGCTTCTCGTCGATCCCGATGTCCTTCTCCGCGCTCATCGTCGGGGCCTTGGCTCCGTCGCCGTATCAAACCCCGACCCCGTTCACGCCACCGCAGGGTCGCCGCGGACGGCGTGGCTCGCGACGCTCGTACGTGGTCGCCCGAACCCGTCTCCGCGTGCGAGTCGTTCACGGCCGCGTACAGTAACGGAATCCCTTAGTCGACCCCCGACGAGAGCGTACACGAATGAAGGTATTCGGTTCGAGCGGGACGCGAGGCGTCGCCAACGAGGAGCTGACGCCCGAGTTCGTCCTGCGCGTCGCGAAGGCCGCGGGCACGGCCGGGCGCGCGGACCGCGTCGCCATCGCGCGGGACACGCGAGCGACCGGTCGCATGCTCGCCGACGCCGCCGCCAGCGGCCTGGCGAGCGTCGGCGTCGACGTCGACCGCCTCGGCGTCGTCCCGACACCGGCCGCACAGGCGTACAGCGAACGCGAGGGCGTCCCCGTCGTCGTCGTCACCGCGAGCCACAACCCGCCGGAGTACAACGGCGTGAAGCTCGTCGGCGCCGACGGCGTCGAACTCGCGGTCGAGGACCTAGAGCGCGTCGAGGACGTCCTCATCGGGGAGTCGTTCGCGGACGCCACCTGGGACGAGGTCGGGGACGTCACGCGGGTCGCCGACGCCGGCGACCGGTACGTCGACGAGCTGCTCGCGGCCGTCGACCGCCAGCGAATCGCCGACGCCGACCTCACCGTCGCGCTCGACCCCGGGCACGGCGCGGGTGCGCTCACGAGCCCCGAGTTCTTCCGGGAACTGGGCTGCAGGGTCGTCACCGTCAACGCCCAGCCGGACGGGCACTTCCCCGGCCGGAACCCCGAGCCCGTCCCGGAGAACCTCGAGGACCTCGGGCGGCTCGTGCGGGCGACGGACGCCGACGTCGGCATCGCGCACGACGGCGACGCCGACCGCGCCATCTTCTACGACGAATCCGGAACCTACGTCGAGGGCGACGCCACGCTCGCCGCGCTCGCCGCCGCGACGCTCGACGCCGGCGACACCACCGTATCGGCCGTGAACGTCAGTCAGCGCCTCGTCGACGTCGCCGCCGAGACCGGCGCGACCCTCGAGCTGACGCCGATCGGGTCGACGAACATCATCACGCGCATCGAGGAGCTCATCGCGGACGGCGAGCACGTGCCCGTCGCCGGCGAGGGCAACGGCGGGATCTTCTTCCCCGACTACCGGCTGGCTCGCGACGGCGCGTACGTCGCCGCGCGCTTCCTCGAACTCGTCGCCGACCGCCCAGTCAGCGAGATCGTCGCGCCGTACGGCGACTACCACAACGTCCGCCGGAACCTCGAGTACGACACCGAGGACGAACGGAACGCGATGCTCGACGCCGCCGAAGCCGTCGCCGACGACGCCGACGCCGAACTGACGACGATCGACGGCTACCGACTCGACTACGGCGACGCGTGGGTGCTCGCGCGTCCCTCGGGCACGGAACCACTCGTGCGCGTCTACGCCGAAGCGCACAGCGCCGAGCGCGCGAACGAGCTCGTGGAGTTCGTCGTCTCCGCGCTCGCCGGCGCCCGCGACGACACCTGAGACCACGCAGACACCGCCCGCGACGAAGCCGCGACGCCTTCCTCACGCGAACTCGTCGGTGTCGTCGAGCGCCGCCCGGAGGTCCTCGCGTTCCTCGCGGAGCGCGTCGAGTTCGTCCTCGACGGCACCCGAGGCGAGTCGGTCGCGCTCCTCTGGGCCGAGTTCGTCGAGCGCCACCGCTGCGGTCCGCAGGCGCTCGTAGTCCTCGCGCCACGCGAGTTCGCGGACCGCCCGCAGGCGCTCGGCGACGGTCTCGTCCGCGAACGCCGTGACGACCGAGAGCAGTTCGCGAGTGACGTGCTTGAGCGTCTCCGCCGCCGGCGGCGGCCACCCGACCGCGAACCCCGAGCCGTCGAGGCGGTCGAGGTACGTCCGGCGCGTCCCGACCGCCGTCGCGAGCGCGCTCGGGTCGTCGACGTAGTGCTCGAGCTTCGACCGCGAGTAGTCCGCGTACTCCAGGAGTTCCGGAAGGGTGTGCTCGCCGGCGTCGCGCTCGCGGACGTACGACAGCAGTTCGCTCGGCGGCGAGCGCACGTCGACGAGCGGGTACTCCGACGCCGTCGCCAGTGCGTCCAGGACCTCGCGCGCCGGCCGCTCCCGCCGGTACCGCGCGAACGCGTCCGTCACCGCGTCGTCGTACGCCTCCACTGGCTGCCGGAGTTCGTCGACGGGCGCGTCCAGGTCCGCGTCGCCGAGCTCCAGGAGTCGCTCGCGCGCCGCGATGCCGTCCTCGACCGCGCTCAAGCGGTCGGTCGCCCGACGCCGCGCGTCCTCGAACGCCTCGCGCGCCTCCCGGAGCCGGTCGCGGATCGACGACAGCTCGCGTGCCGGCGACAACGCGTCTCTCGCCGCGTCGAAGTCCGATTCGCTCAACCGGCGCTTCTCCGTACACTCCAGGGCCGCCTCGAACGCCTCGCGCTCGGGCAGGTCGTCGTCGAGGCCCTCGACGAGCGTCGCGAACGCCTCCTGGAACTCCACGTACGCCTCGAAGTCGCCCGTGCCCGTCGCGCGGTCCTCGTACCCATCGAGCTTCCGTTCGGCCGCCCGCACCGCCTCCGCGACCGCCGCCAGCTGCCCGCGACCGCCGTGGTCCGCGACCGCAGCCTCGGCCGCCTCCAGGTCGCTCGCCGCCGCCCGCAGGGCCGCCGCCGCACCCGCGTCCGCGGGGTCCGCGCCGTCACTCATCGTACACGTCCTCGGGGTCGAACGCACGGTCGCCCACGACCTCACCCTCGAGCGTCCGATGGAAACAAGACTCGTAGCCCGTGTGACACGCCCCGCCCTCCTGCTCGACGAGGTAGAGCAGCGCGTCCGCGTCGCAGTCCACGCGCACGTCCGCGACGCGCTGAACGTGCCCGCTACTCCCGCCCTTCTGCCAGAGCTCGTCGCGCGACCGCGAATGATAGTGCGCCAGCCCCGTCTCGCGAGTCGCATCCAGCGCCTCCCGGTCGACGTACGCCAGCATCAGGACCTCGCCCGACTCCGCATCCTGCGCAACCGCCGGCACGAGACCATCCTCCCCGAAGTCGACATCGACGGCGTCGGTCATGGACGAACCTGACCGCGGACGCGCCATGGGTCTTTCCCTCGACCCCGCCACGCGATCGCGAAGTCGTTGCTGACGGCGCGCGAGAAGACGCAAAGAAGGGGCTGCCTTCAGATGACGCGGTTCTGGAGGTAGTCGAGGTGCTTGGCGTTGTAGACGATCTGGACCTCGTCTGTGGCCGGCGACCCGATGCAGGTCAGGCGAACCATCTTCTCTTCGACCTCTTCGTCGCTGAGGATCTGCTGCATGTCCATGTCGATCTCGCCCTCCGTGACGATGGCTGCGCAGTTCGCGCAGGCACCGGCGCGGCACGAGAACGGCCAGTCGTAGCCCTGGGCCTCGGCGGCCTCGAGGATGTACTCGCCCTGGTTGACTTCGAGGGAGCCGTAGTCCTCGTCGTCGAGTCCGGCCTCCTCGGCCTTCGCGAAGAGGTCGTCGTCGTCCATGTCCCAGCCCTGGTCGTCGAGAGTTTCGTAGTTGAGGTATTCTACCGTGGGCATCAACGCGAGGGTTCGCGTTCGGGGCCCTAAGACCTTGCTGTTTGCAAAGTCACGCGCGACGACGCGAATTCGCCGGTTCGAGGGTCGAGGACGCCGTCCGGTGGCGGTTCGCGACGTAGACGCGCGACTCGAGTGGGATCGACGAACACGGGCGTGCTCCCGGGTGCGATGGCGCGGATTCCGGTGGGTTCTTGCGCGACGCTCCCGGCCTGGAACGTATGCGACCGTTCAGCGAGTTCGAGGTGGTGCCGGCAGTCGACGTCCAGGACGGCGAGGTCGTCCAGCTCGTCCAGGGCGAGCGCGGCACGGAGACGACGTACGGCGACCCCGTCGACGCGGCTCGACGGTGGGTTGACGCGGGCGCGGAGACCCTCCATCTCGTCGACCTCGACGGCGCGTTCGAGGGCGAGCGCGCGAACGCGGACGCGGTCGAGCGCGTCGTCGACGCCGTGGACGTCCCCGTCCAGCTCGGCGGCGGCATCCGGACGGCGGCGGACGCGCGCGACCTCCTCGACCGCGGCGTCGACCGCGTCATCCTCGGGACGGCGGCCGTCCAGGACCCCGAGATAGTGGGCGAGATCAGCGAGACGCATCCCGAGTCGGTCGTGGTGAGTCTGGACGCGAAGGACGGCGAGGTCGTCGTCGAGGGCTGGACGGAGTCGACGGGCCTCGACCCGGCCGAGGCGGCGACGCGGTACGCCGACCTCGGCGCGTGCGCGATCCTCTTCACCGACGTCGACGTCGAGGGACGCCTGGAGGGCGTGGCGACGGAGCCGGTCCGCGAGCTCGCGGCCGCGGTCGACCTGCCGGTGATCGCGAGCGGCGGCGTGGCGTCCGTCGAGGACGTGCTCGCGCTCCGCGACGCTGGTGCGGCGGCGACGGTCGTCGGGAGCGCGCTCTACGAGGGCCGGTTCTCGCTCGCCGACGCCCGCGACGCACTCGCGACCGACCGCGAGGACTGACCGGACGGCTGACCGACGGCGTCGTCGGCGAAGAAGCGACGTTCGAAGGGACCGATGTTCGAACGGACGAGAGCGGCGTCCACGGTCACGTCCCGCCGAAGTGGGACTGGCGACGTTGGAGCGGTCGGCGGAAGGTACGAGACACGCGGCGCGAAGTTCTGGAGAATGAGCCGTCGGGGATCTGGGTGTGGGAGTACGGCGGGGGTGTAGGAATCTGGGGTGTGGGAGTACGGCGGGGGTGTAGGAATCTGGGGTGTGGGAGTACGGCGGGGGTGCAGGGATCTGGGGTGTGGGACTTCCGCCGGGTGGGAATCTGGGGTGTGAGAGTTCGGTGGGGGTGAGGGTTGGAGGGCTACTCGCCGGGTTGGTGTCCGTGTCCGAGCGCGAGTGCGAGGACGTGGAGACCGAGCAGGAGGAAGAAGTTGCCGGTCTGGGAGACCGTTTCCAGTCCGGACACGAGCAGAGGCACGTACGCGAGGGGGAGCGCGAGTGCCGCGTAGAAGCAGGTGGCGCGGACTGGTGCGGCGAGCGTTTCGAGGCCAACGCGGGAGCGAAGGCCGGTGTGGGACGCGTCGGGAGTGGAGGGGGTTGACGTGGACATGTTGGACACCTCGTCGGCAATCACTCGTTAAACCTGTACCATAATAAACCGGGTCGAGGGTTGGGTTGTTTTCGATACGTTTCACCCAGTATTCGCCGTTTTACCGGTTTCTTTTAGAGCTCTTAGATATCTTTAGACGTTTTAGAACCGCCCCAAAATCCGTTATCGAGTATTTTCTGATTGCTTCAGTAACTGATTTGTATTCTGGTACTTCGGGGGTAAGCCGAGGTTTCCGGAGGGGCTCTGGCGGCCGGCGCGTCGTTGCGCGCGCCGGACTACCTCTCGCCGCAGCCACCACACACCCGACCCCGCGTCCGACACGACGACCCCGATGCGGACGCGACCGGACCTCGCCGCTCCCGTCAGCGCTATGGGTCCGCCCCGTCAACGGCGAGGTATGACCGACCGAACCGCCGCCGTCGCCCGCGAGACCGCGGAGACGGACGTCGAAGTGACCGTCGCCGTCGACGGCGACGGCGACAGCGAGGTCGATACCGGCATCGCCTTCCTCGACCACATGCTCGCGTCGTTCGCCAAGCACGGCCTGTTCGACGTGACCGTGCGCTGCGACGGCGACCTCGAGGTCGACGATCACCACACCGTCGAGGACGTCGCAATCACCCTCGGGTCGGCGTTCGCGGACGCGCTCGACGACAAGCGCGGCATCCGCCGGTTCGCCGACCGCAAGGTCCCGCTCGACGAGGCCGTCGCCGGCGTCGTCGTCGACGTCTCCGGCCGACCGCTGTTCGAGTTCGACGGCGCGTTCAGCCAGGAGCGCGTCGGCGGCCTCACCAGTCACATGGCCGAGCACTTCCTGCGGTCGTTCGCAATGAACGCCGACCTCACGCTCCACGCCGACGTCGACGGCGAGAACGCGCACCACGAGATCGAGGCGCTGTTCAAGGCGCTCGCGCGGACGCTCGACGACGCCACCAGAATCGACGACCGCCGCAGCGACACGCCGAGCACGAAGGGCGAACTCTGAACCTCGACGCAACTCACGCCGAGCGAAGTCGTCGAATTCCGTACTCGACGCCGCCCGGGAGGAGGGCGATACCGAGGAAGACGAACCACGCGGCCAGGTAGAGGGCGTGCGGGTCGCCAGGCCCGCCGTACTGCTGGGAGTGGACGCTGTTGACGAAGAAGAGAGCGGCGACGACCGTCGGCGTCGCGAGGTCACGTCGAACCAGGAGGTACGCTGGCACGCCGAGCAGCAGGACGGCACCGACGCCCATCCAGAGCCACAACGGGAGGGACGCGTTGAGGCCCTGAACGAACCCGAACCCGAGCGAGGCGGCAGCGTGGACCGCCCCGGCCGCGCCGGCGACGAGGAGCGCGCTCCTGGTCGTCGCGGGCGGGTTCCACGCGCGCGCTGGCGCCTTCAGCCACGCGACCCGACTCCGGACGATCGACTCCCAGCCACCGACGAGCGCGGCACCCGCGGTCCAGACGTACCACGCGCTCAGGTACTTGACGAGGTGGAGGCCGTTCTCGACGACGGTGATCCCCGTCGGCTCGTCGATGCTCGGCTCCAGTTCCGCGACGTCCCGGAACACGGGCGCGGGCGGCGTGAGTTCGGCGTGGAGCGCGATGCCGGCGAGCGCGCCGACGAGCACGACGGGCGTGACGAGACGTGCGTCGAGCGCGAGCCACGCCGCGAACGTGCCGAGCGCGACGAGGCCGCCGTACCGCCAGAGGACGCCCGCGACGGGGTAGGCGGCGGGACCGACGTCGTAGCCGTACTCGAGCGCGACGCCGAGGACGACCGCGGCGTGAGCGATGCCGACGAGGAGGGCGACGACTGCACTGAGAACGGGGCGGCGCATGCGCGAGCATCGGCCAGAGACGTGTTAGAGGTTTGGTCTATCGGCGGCCGGCGTGGTCAGTCGGTGCTTGGACTGGCGGTAGAACACGGCTGTCGGTCGTCGAACGGCGAGAGACGAGCGCCACAGCAACAGCTCTGGTGGGGGCGTGAGACCCCAAGAGGGAAGCGGTCCGCCTGCGATGACTTCCGCATGTTCGACGAGATCATGGAGAAGTTCGAGGGAAGCCCGTCCCAGCAGGCCGTCATCCGCCTGCTCCTCGAGCGCGGGTTCTCCGTGAACGACGACGGGCGAGTGGTCTCGGGCGGCATCGAGATCCCGAACACGGGGATCGCACGCGAGATCGGCGTCGACCGCCGAGTCGTGGACTCGACGACCGGCGCCATCCTGGAGGACGAGGAGCTTCGCCGCATCTTCCAGAACATCTCGCAGGTCCCGAGTCTCATGGACCTCGCGCCCGTGCTCGACCTCACGGTACTCTCCATCGCGGTGCACGACGCCGACGACGTCGGCATCGTCGCCGAAGTCACCGGGTTGCTCGCCGAGCACGACGTCTCCATCCGCCAGACCATCAGCGAGGACCCCGAGTTCACGGACGAACCGAAACTCCACATCGTCACCGATCACGACCTCCCCGGGAGTCTCATCAACGAGCTCCGCGACCTCTCGTTCGTCCGCAAGCTCGAGTTCCAGTAATCGCCCGGCGGCGTTGGCGTGACCCGCTTCCGCCGCTCGATTACGGAACCGACGCGTTGAGGTAGCGCGAACGCCGACGTGGTCGTATGGACGAGAATGTGGACGCGGCGCTGCGGTTCGCCGCGCTCCAGCTGGCGCTCGTCACCGCGGCGATCCACCTCTGGATCGGCTGGCAGCGACTGTTCGTCTACCTGCAGGCGGGGACGCCGTTCATCGACCCGCTCCAGGTCCTGTTCGTGCTGTCGTCGCTCGCGGTGCTCGCGGGCGTCGGACTGGCGGCGTGGGGCGTGCGGCGCGAGTACGTGTACGCGCTCGGCATCGTCCTCATGCTCACCTACCTCCTCGGGTGGGTGTTCATGGGCGGGCATCGCACCGGCGGCGGCCTGATCGCGCCGGCGTGGGAGACCGCCGGACACGCGCACGGGTCGGCGCTCGCGACGCTGTTCGCGCACCTGTTCGAGGACTGGCGGCTCGTCGTGACGAAGGTCGTCGAGGCGACGGCGCTCGTCGTCCTCGTCGCGCTCCTGTACGGCGAACGGACGACCGAGGACGCAGCGTCGACTGACGGTGCCGACGCCGCGTCGGCGGAGGAGAGCGACGCGAGCCTGGAGTCGTGACCGACGACGCCTACGAGACGATAGCGGGCCGCGGCCGCGCGGCGTTCGAGGTGCAGGGCTCGGAGTTCGTCGGGCACGCGAAACCCGTCGAGAGCGTCGATGCCGCGGAGGCGTTCGTGGACGCGATCCGCGAGGAGTACGCGGACGCGACGCACAACGTTCCCGCGTATCGCGTGCGCGCGGACCCGCTCCGGGAGTACGCGAGCGACGACGGCGAACCGACGGGGAGCGCGGGGAAGCCGATGCTGAACGTCCTCGCCCAGCGCGACCTGGAGAACGTCGCGGTGGTCGTCACGCGCTATTACGGCGGGACGAACCTCGGCGTCGGCGGACTCGCGCGCTCGTACTCGAAGGCCGTGAAGGACGCCGTCGACGACGCCGGCGTGATCGAAGAACGCCCCCACGAGCGCGTGCGGGCGGTCGTCGACTACGACGACTCCGGGACGGTTCGGGGGATAATCGAGAGCGAGGGCGTCGAGTTCGACGCCGAGTACGGCGAGCGGGTTCGGATCGACGCGCGCGTCCCGGTCGCGGACGCCGACGCGCTCAGGGACCGACTGCGGAGCGCGACGAGCGGCCGCGTCGAGTTCGAGGACTGAATCGACTGCGCCAGATCGAGGACTGAATCGACTGCTCGAATTCGAGGACGGAAGCGACTGCGCCGGGTCGGTAGCTGTCGGTGTCGCGAGTCCGAACCGCCTTGTGGGTGCCGGGCGTTCGCCCGGGCATGCACACTGTCGAGGCCGAGGACTACCTGGCGCTGGCGACGCCGAGCGAACCGCGGGTGTCACCAGACGGCAACGCGGTCGCGTTCGTTCGGACGACGCCGCGCGCCGACGGGAGCGGGGGGAGTGGAGAGCACGAGATCGCATTCGCGGAGGACGAGGGAGAGGACGACACGACGGCGGTCGAGGACGTCGAGGCGTCGGTGTTCGTCGTGCCGCTCGGCGGCGAGGAACCGAGACGGTTCACGGCGGCGGGCGTGGACGCGTGCCCGCGCTGGTCGCCGAGCGGCGACCGGCTGGCGTTCGTCAGCGACCGCGGCGACGACGGCGCGCCGGACGTGTGGGTGCTCCCGACCGACGGCGGGGAGGCGCGGCGCGTGACGCGCGTCCCCGGCGGCGTATCCGCGCTCGCGTGGGGGCCCGGGGGCGACCGGATCGCGTTCCTGCAGTCGACGACCGGAGGCGAGCGCGAGCGCGGCGACGACCGCGGCGTCGGCGACGGGTACGAGCGCGAGTCGCCGGATCCGCGCGTGATCGATCGGACGGTCTACCGGGCCGCGCAGTCGTACCACGACGGCGCGCGCTCGCACGTCTACGTCGTCGACCTCGACGACGACCGGGCGAGCGACGGCGAGGGGGCCGTCGAGCGCGTCACCGACGGCGACGTCGACCACACCGCGCCGGCGTGGGGCGACGACGGCGCGCTCTACTACGGCGCTCGCGACCCTGAGGATCCCGACGCGGACCCGGACGACACCGTCGAATTCGCGCTCCGGCGACGCGCTCCCGACGGCGACGCGAGGACGCTCGTCCGCGACGACGCGTGGGCGCCGCGTATCGCGGTTGCGGCGGACGGCCGCGTCGCGTACGTCGCCTCGCCGGACGGCGGGAATACGCTCCGGCAGGCCGAGGTGCACGTCTACGACCCCGAGACCGACGCCGTCCGGGTGCCGACCGCCGGTCTCGACCGGACCGTCGACGCCGAGAGCCCGCTCCAGTTCGGGCCGAACGACGACTCGGTGTACGTGCTGACGCCGGAGACGGGGAGCGTCGTCGTCCGGCGCGTCCCGGTCGCACCCGCGGGCAGCGATTCGTCGCCGGACGCGGCACCGTCGGTGGTCGTCGGTACGGACGCGCACTGCAGCGGCTTCCACGTCGGCCGGGATGCGCTCGCGTACGCGGCCAGCGAGTGGGACCACCCCGGGGACGTCTTCGCCGCGACCCCGAGAGGCGCGGAGACCACGCGGCTCTCGACGCTGAACCACGGGTACCTCGACGAGCGCGCGGTCGTCCAGCCCGAACCCGTCGCCGTCCCCGCCGGCGACGAACGCGAGTTGCGCCTCGAACCCGAGGCAGACCGCGGCCGCGCACCGGCCGGCGACGCGACGATCGAGGGCTGGCTGTTCACGCCGCCCGAACTCGGCCCCGACGAGTCCGCGCCGCTGGTCGTCGAGGTCCACGGCGGCCCGCACGTCACGTGGACGCCGTCGGGAACGATGTGGCACGAGTTCCAGACGCTCGCCGCCGCCGGGTTCTGCGTGTTCGCGTGCAACCCGCGCGGCGCGACCGGCTACGGCCAGTCATTCCAGGCCGCGATCGAGCGCGACTGGGGGCCGGTGACGGCCGCGGACGTCCTCGCGGGCGTCGACGCCGTCCAGGAGCGGAGCGCGGTCGACGAGACGGAGACGTTCGTCGCCGGCGGTTCCTTCGGCGGATACATGACGGCGTGGTTGCTCGCGCACACCGACCGGTTCGACGCGGGCGTCCCGCAGCGCGGCGTCTACGACCTCGTGTCGTTCTACGGGTCGACGGACGCCGCGTACATGCTCGTCGAGGGCGACTACGGCACCACGCCGTTCGACGACCCCGAACTACTCTACCGGCACTCGCCGGCGCTCGCCGCCGACGACATAACGGCGCCGACGCTCGTCGTCCACAGCGACGACGACTACCGCGTCCCGACCGCGGGCGCGGAACTCCTCCACCGCGGCCTCCAAAAGGCCGGCACGCCCACGCGGTTCGTCCGCTATCCCCGCGAGGGCCACGAACTCTCGCGGTCGGGCGAACCCGGGCACGTCGTCGACCGCATCCAGCGCATCCGCGACTGGTTCCAGGGGTACTCCGCGGCGTTCGAGGACGTGGACGAACCAATGTAGGACACCGCCGCTATCGGAAGAAGTCGAGATACTGCGACCGCGCTATCGGAAGAAGTCGAGATACTGCGACCGCGCTATCGGAAGAAGTCGAGATACTGCGACCGCGCTATCGGAAGAAGTCGAGATACTGCGACCGCGCTATCGGAAGAAGTCGAGTACGACGAGGTTCGCGCCGGCGACGGCGACGACGATCCCGATCGTCGCACCGGTGAGGACGCCGCCGACGACGACCGAGCCGAAGCCGGCGACGACGCCGAAGCCGACGGCGAGTATCACGTGCCCGATCGCCCGGAGGTCGAGGCTGCGGTGTCGAGCCTTGCCGGCGGCGGCGAGCGCGCCGAGCGCGAGGAACAACGTGCCCGCATCGAACGACGACAGCGACCCGCCGGGGACCGCGACCGCCTGAGACCCGTCGAGCCAGAGCGCGAACGCGACCGTCGCCGTCACGACCGACGCCACCTCCACCGCGACCCACGCACCGTCGACACTATCGGCCGAACCAGTCGCCTCGTCCTCGCCGGTCGACTCGGTCGCCGTGTCAGTCATCGACGCCAACTCGGGGCGCGTGCTCGGAATACCTGTCGCTTCCGGGTCGCGATGACGAAGCGAATTGCGGCCTGGGGAAGCGTCAAGGGGCGCGGGCGTGTGCCGTCGCCTATGACAGTCCGCGAGGTCGCCGCGAGCGCGTACCGACAGGCGCTTCCGGCGATGTCCGCGAGCGTCGTCGGCGGCCTCTTCGCGGGCGCGGTGCTGGGCGGGATGCGGAGCGACCTCGCTGACGTTTCCGGCCTGCTCGTGCTCGTTCCCGCGCTCCTCGCGACGCGCGGGAACGTCTACGGGAGCCTCGGTGCGCGGCTCGCGACCGGGCTCCACCAGGGCCTGCTCGAACCGCGGTTCGACCTCGACGACGACCGGCTCCGGGGCGCCATCGCCGCGGCGCTCGCGAACGGCGTCCTCGTCTCCGTGCTCGCCGCCACCGCGACGTACGCGGCCCTCCGCCTGCTCGGGGACGATCCCGCGTCCCTGCTGGGGCTCGTCGCGATCGCGTTCGTCGCCGGCGTGCTCTCCGGGCTCGCGCTCACGTTCGCGGTCGTCTCCGTCGTCGTCGTCGGATTCCGGCGCGGCCTCGACCCCGACACGTTCGTCGGCCCGGTCGTCACCACCACCGGCGACTTCGTCGGCCTCGCCTTCCTCCTGATCGCCGTGCGAGTAGTCGAGTTCGTGCTCGGGGGCGTGTAGATGCCGGAGGACTGGACGGTGCGAGCGATCACGCGCGCCACCCTCCCGCTCCTGGTCGTGCTCTCGCTCGTCGAACTCGGGAGCGGCCTCGTCCTCGGGAGCGTCGAGGAGACCCTGCTCGCGTCACCGTCGCTGCTCGTGCTCGTCCCCGTCACCATCGGGACCGCCGGGAACCTCGGGAGCGTGCTCGCCGCCCGCCTCTCCACCGCCGTCCACCTCGGCACCGTCTCGTTCGAACCCGACGACGACGCGCTCGTCGGGAACGCGCTCGCGACGTTCGCGCTCGCCGCGACCGTGTTCCCCGCCGTCGGCCTCGGCGCGTGGGCGACCGCCGAACTCGTCGCCGGCACCACGCGACTCGGGCCGCTCCGCGTCGTCCTCGTCGCGACCGTCGCCGGCCTCGCGCTCGCCGTCCTCGCCGTCGCCGTGACGCTCGTCGCGACCTACGTCGCGTACGTTCGCGGTCTCGACCCGGACGACGTCGTCATCCCGGTCGTCACGAACACCTGCGACGTCCTCGGCGTCCTCGTCCTCGTCGCCGTCGCCGACGTCCTCGCCACCTGACCGCGACCCGGGTGCGACCACCGACCATCGGCGCACTCGCTCTTCGGTCGCCACCGGAAATTCCGGCGGCGTGAACGCTCTGAACGGTCCTGAATAGTGCGAACCTACTGGAACCGCCAACGCGTTCAAGGGGGCGTAGCTGCAGGTGGCCGTATGGAACGACGAGAACTACTCGGTACCGTCGCGACCGTCGGCGCCGCGGTCGTCGCGGGCTGCTCGAACGCGCCGTCGCCCGGCGGCGGTGGCGACGGCGGCGCAAACGACGGCGGTGACGGTGGCGGCGACGGTGACGGCGGCGAGAACACGAGCGACGGGGGCGACGGCGGTGGCGAGGAGTCCACGACCGACGGCGAGAACGACGCGGACCTGTACGTCGCGCAGGCGGTGAGTACGCTGAACGCCGTCGCGCTCCGCCTGAACAAGGTCCAGGACGAGCTCGACGCGCCCGAGGAGGTCGAACTCGACCAGGAGAAGCTCCTGTCCGGCATCGAGGAGGCTCGCGGGAACCTCGACGCGGCGAGCGAGACCGCGACCGACGAGCAGGCCGCGCAGATCGAGACGCTCCGGCACCTCGCGACGGTCCTCGAGGAACTGACGCGCGTCGTCGGCATCCTGCTCGCGGTCGACCCGGACGCGGTCGCCGAGAACGCGAAGACCGCGGTGGACGCGGAGAACTACGACGAGGCGCTGTCGGTCGTCCGGGACGCGAATTCGAAGGCGACGACGGCCCAGGAGCGGACGACGACCGCCGAGGACGCGCTCACTGGGGTCGACCCGGACCGGCTCGCGGCCGTCGACGGCGTCGAGTACGCGAAGGTCGAGAGCGCGGTGACGGAGACGGCGACGCTCGTCGACGGGTTCGAGACGCTCACCGGCGGGTACGAGGCGAGCATCCTCGGCGCGCAGGACCTCGAGTCCGGCCGGAGCCACAGCGAGGCCGAGGAGTTCGACGCGGCGAAGGCGGACTTCGAGAACGCCAGGGCGCACTTCGAGACCGCGAACGAGACGTTCGCGACCGCGGACGCGGACGCCGACGGCGACCTGTCGGCGCGCATCGACGTCGCGTCGTGCCAGACCACGCACCTCGAGCAGGCCGCGATCGCGTTCGAGGAGGGTGCCACGGACGCGAGCGACGGGAATCTCGTCGAGGCGCGACAGCACCGCGAGAACGGCGAGGAGCAGATGGAGCAGGTCGACGCCTGCGGCGGAAAGTGACTCGGCAAGCATCCGGCGGCCTCCAGGCCGCCGGTTCGGTCGGTTCCTGACGCGTCGAGCGCGTCCCTACCGACGCATCGAGCTTTCGGCGACCACCGGCTCGCTGGTCCTGTGCCCGTTTGCGTATCGAGACGACTTTACTGACGGCAGTCCGAGGCAGGGGTGTGAGCGACGCGTCCATCGTCGACGTCGTGCTCGGGCAGGTGCTCCCGCGGGTTGCGACCGTCACCGTCCTCATCGCGGTCGGCGTGACGCTCGCGAACCTCGCCGTCGCGTTCGGCGTCGTCGACCGCGTCCGCGGGCTCGCCGAACCCCTGACAGCTCGCGCGAACCTCCCCGCGGAGGCCGGCGTCGCCGTCGTCACCACCGCCGCCTCGCCGACGGCGGGCTACGGGATGCTCGCGACGCTCAGGGATTCGGGGACGCTCGACGACCGCGCGACGCTCGTCGCCGTCACGATCAACACGTTCTTCGGGTTCGTCCAGCACATCTTCACGTTCTACGTCCCCGTCCTCGTCCCGATCCTCGGCCTCGAGGTCGGCCTCCTGTACGTCGGCGCGCGCGCAGCCATCTCGCTCGCCATCACGCTCGTCGGCGTCGCCGGCGGCGCCGTCCTGCTCGGCCCCGAGAACGTGAACCCGGGCGCGACCCCCGACGACCTCGGCGGCGGCGCCGAGCGCGCGACCGACGGCGGCCGCGAGGACGCCGCCACCGGAACGGCCGATAGCGACGGCGACGCCAGCGGCGAGGACGCCACCGCTGGCGACGACGGAGCGGAGAGCGACGCGACGGCCCGCGACCGCGGGCGCGAGGCGCTCGCGTCGACGCGGTCGACGCTCCGCCGGGTCGTCCCGCGACTCCTGGTCGTGTACTCGCTCGTGCTCGTCGTCGTCGAGCGCTACCCCGCCGCGTTCGACGCCATCACGGGACTCGCCGACCCGCTTACGGGCCTCCTCGGCCTCCCGGGTGCGGCCGCCGGCGTCGTCGGCGTGTTCGCCGTCGACACCACGAGCGGCGCGTTCTTCGTCGCGCCACTCGTCGGCCCCGACGGTCCCTTCACCCCGCGGACCGCGGTCGCGACGATGCTCGTCGGCGGCATCGTCTCCTTCGCCGTCTCCACGTTCAAGCGCTCCATCCCCTTCCAGTACGGGATCTGGGGCGCCAGCTTCGGCTCGAAGGTCGTCGCACTCAACACCGCGCTCAAGGTCGTCTTCATCTCGATCGCGCTCGCCGTCCTCCTCGTCTGAGCGCACGCCGTCCTGCTCGTCCGAAGGCGTCGCGGCGGGCTACTCGGGGATGTCGTCGACGAGTATCGTGGAGCCGCCCGAGAGAACGTCCTCACCGTCCTCGTCCTGTACGGCGACGTCGAGGCGGTACTTGTCGTCGCCGAGGTCGTCGACGACCTCGCACGTCGCCATGCAGCGCTCGCCGACGTCGACCGGGCCGAGGTACGAACAGTCCTGACTGAGGTAGATGATGGCGCCGGGCATCCGCGCGAGCGCCGCGGAGACGAGCCCGAGCGAGAGGACGCCGTGGGCGATCCGGCGCCCGAAGCGCGTCCCCGCCGCGAACTCGTCGTCGAGGTGCAGGCGGTTCGTGTCCCCGGTCGCGTGCGCGAACTCCTCGACGTCGGCCTCCGTGACGTGCTTCGAGAACCGGGCGACGTTCCCGACGGCGATGCCGTCGCCGCCGTCCCACTCGAACGCCCAGTCGCCCTCCTCGTAGGCCGTGTCGACGCGACCGGGTTCTCGGACGTGCCCGTGCCGGTCGCGGTCGCCGGCGCGCTTCGGGTCGCCGGCGCCCGCCACGCCGTGGCGGTGCGCGAGCGCCGGGACGTAGTCGACGACGGTCGTCGCCGACAGCACGCCGACGACCGCGTCCGCGTCGTCGACGACGACCACCTGCCCGACGTCAGCCTCCCCGAGGACCACCGCCGCGTCCCCGAGGTCGTCGTCGACGTGCACCGAGTGCACCGGCGTCGACATCGCGCGCTCGACGGTGGCGTCCGTCCGACCGGCCGCGAGCGCCGCGACGAGGTCGGTCTTCGTGACGATGCCGACGGCGTCGCCGTCCTCCGTGACGACGAGCGAGCCGACGCCCTCGGCGAGTCGCGTCGCCGCCGTCTCCAGGGTCGCGTCGGGCGAAATCGTCTCGACGGGCGCGGTCATGACCGCCTCGACGGAGAGGTCCACGAGCATACCTCGCCCTGCGACCGGCACGTCCAAAACCGTCCGGGTGGCGACCGCCGTGGTGCGAGCGCGGCGAGCACCGCCGCCGCGACCGCCGTGTCGCGAACGCGGGCCGGTACCAGCACTCATGCCCGTCGAGCGCGTATTCGGGGGCGTGTCTCGGCTCTCGTCGTGGCTGCCCGGCCGGCTCGTCGACGCCCTCCTGCTCGCGGGCGTCGTCGTCGCGACCGCGACCGGGGTCGCGAGCATCCTCGCGGGCACGCCGAGCGACGCGTGGGTGCTCTGGCTGCACGGCGTCGCCGGCGTCGTCCTCGTCGGCGCACTCGCCGCGAAGCTCGCGCGCGTCGGCCACCGCCTCCGTGGGTCCTGGAACCGGACCGTCTGGGTGTCGGTCGCGCTCACCGCCATCGCGGTCCTCGCGCTCGCGTCCGGGCTCGCGTGGACGCTCGGCCTCCTCGAGCAAGTCGGGCCGTTCACGGGCCTCGTCCTGCACGCGTACGTCGGCCTCGCGCTCCTCCCCGTCCTCGTCGTCCACCTGTACTCGCGGTTCCGGACGCCCACGCGCCGGGACGCGAGCCGCCGGAACGCGCTCAAGCTCTCCGCGACGCTCGTCGCCGGCGCCGTCGCGTGGCGCGCGACGAAGCTCCTCGGTCCCGCGCGCCGATTCACGGGGTCGACCGAACGCGGGAGCGACGACGGGAACCGCTTCCCCGTCACGTCCTGGGTCGCCGACGACCCCGACCCCGTCGACCCCGCAGCGTGGACGCTCGCCGTCCACGGACTCGTCGACCGCCCGCTCGACCTCGACGAATCGGCGGTGCTCGGCGACGCCGCCGTCCCCGCGAGCAACCAGCGCTCGCTCCTCGACTGCACGAGCGGCTGGTACAGCGAGCACGACTGGCGGGGCGTCCGCGTCCGCGACCTGCTGGACGCCGCCGACGCCGACCCCGACGCCGACTGGGTTCGATTCACGTCGATCACGGGGTACCGGTGGAGCCTCCCGCGCACGGCGGCCGCGGACGCGCTGCTCGCGACGCACGTCGACGGCGACCGGCTCGCGCACGGCCACGGCTACCCGCTCCGACTCGTCGCGCCCGGCCGCAGGGGCTTCCAGTGGGTGAAGTGGGTCGAGTCGGTCGAGGTACGGGACAGCCCCGACCCCGCGCAGTGGCTCGTCACCCTGATATCGGGGTTCGACTGAGCGAGCGCGAGGCGCCCGCCGGTCATCCACCGGGACGCTCGCCGCTCAGTCGAAGCGGTCGAGCCGTTCGAGGAGGTCGTCGAACGACTCGAGCGGGTCGCTCGCCGGCGAGTCGCCGTCGGGCGCGTAGTGCACGCCCCGCCACCCCATCGCGCGAGCGCCCTCGACGTCCGCCCCGTAGGAGTCTCCGACCATCACGTACTCGTCGGCGGGCAGGCGCTCCGCGGCGAGCGCGAACGGGCGTTCGTCGGGCTTGTGCGCGCCCGCCTCGTAGGACACCACCGACGCGTCCACGTACGCGTCGAGGCCGTGCCCGCGGAGCTTCGCGAGCTGGAACTCCGGCACGCCGTTCGTGAGCACGCCCACGCCGACGTCGCGCTCGTCGAGCGCGTCCAGCACGCGCTCGATGCCGGGGGACGGCGCGACGCCGGCGACCTCGCGCTCGCGGAGCGTCTCCACGAGCCCGTCCACCGACACCGCGGGGTCGTCCGCGTAATCGTGCTCGTCGAGCGCGTGCTCGAACGCCCGCCGGTACGGCTCGTCGACGTGGTCGCCGAGGAGCTCCAGGAACCGGTCGCTGTACGTCACCTCGAACGCCTCGTCCCCCGCACCGAGGTGACGCTCGGTCACCTCGCGCAACACGTCCGCGTACTCCGTCTCGAAGGCGAGGAGCGTGTGGTCCAGATCGAAGAACACCGCACGCCGGAACGTCTCCGTCATGTCGTCGACGTCGACGGCACCCACCGAAAACGTTCCGCCATCGCGTCACCACACCCCACACCGACGGATCAGTCGCGCTTCTGGTAGAGGACGAGCCCGACGAACGAGCACACCTCGCTGTCGTCCTGGTTGAACGTCCGCGTCTGCGACCGCACCAGCCCGACGCCCGGCTGCCAGTCCTCCTTCGCGAGCACCGTCGTCTCCACGCGCAGCGAGTCACCCGGGAACACCGGCTGCTTCCACCGCAACTCGTCCACGCCGATCGCGCCCATCGCCTTCGTGTCCGCGAGCTCGTTCTCCACCAGCAACCGCATCGTCATCGCGCACGTATGCCAGCCCGACGCCACCAGGTCCCCGAACATCGACTCCTGAGCCGCCTCCGGGTCCGTGTGGAACACCTGCGGGTCGTACTGCTCGCCGAACTCCAGGATCTCCGCCTCGCCGACCTCGTACTCGCCGAACGCGTGCTCCTCGCCGACCTCGACGTCCTCGAAGTACTTCGACATACCCGACCGTTCGAGCACGCACGGCAAAACGACTCGGGTCGACCCGACCCAATCCCTCAGAGACTCGAACCAACACCTGCCACCGTGGCGCGCGCTGCGACGACGCGGCGAGCGACGGCGAGCCGCGTCGGCTCGACACCGCGCGAGGGACGCCGAACGAGCATCGCGAGCGAGGCGTCGGCTGGGGAGGACGAGGACGACTGCCTCCCCGCCATCGAACACAAAACGATGGAAGTCCCACAAGCGACGACCAGCCGATGAAAACGAGCACGAGGGGATTCGAACCCCTGACCGTCGGATTAGAAGTCCGACGCTCTATCCTGGCTGAGCTACGTGCCCTCGGTCGTGTTCTCGTCGGTCCGTGCAAAAAAGCGGTCCGGATTCGGTGTCGCGCTCAAGGTCAGGCGTCGAGGCGGTGGAGGCTGGTGACGTAGGGGAGGCGGTCGAACATCCAGACGCCGATGGGGATGCCGATGACGGTGACACAGAACGCCCACGCGACGTGCGCCCAGACGAGGCTCGCCCACCAGCCGACGAGCACGAAGTAGACCGCTCGCTTGAGGAACCCGGCCTGGGCGGTGCCGTCGCTGCGGACGTCGGCGTCGCGGCGTCTGAGCGTGAGGAGGTACGGGACGCGATTGATGATCGTGACGCCGATGGGGATGCCGACGACGGTGACGTTCAGGAGCCACGCGACCTCGATCGCGAACAGCGTGAGCCACCAGCCGACGAGGAGGAAGTACGCCGCGCGAACCGGGAGGGAGTGCTGGTCGGCCATACGAGAACTGTGGACGGCTGGCGGTATGGGTCTTCCCGTGGCCGCGAGAGCGGTGGGGTTAAGCCGCCGACTCGAGTAGTCGTCTCCAATGACTGTCATCGGTACCGTCGGCTTGCCCGGGAGCGGGAAAGGGGAAGCTGCGGCGGTCGCGCGCGACGCCGGAATCCCGGTGGTGACGATGGGAGACGTCATCCGCGAGGAGTGCCGAGACCGCGGACTCGACCCAGCGACCCACCACGGCGAGATCGCGCAAGCGCTCCGCGAGGAGAACGGCCCGGACGCGATCGCCGCGCGCTCGCTCCCCATCATCCGCGAGTACCTCGCGACCGACGACGTGGACACCGTTCTCGTCGACGGCCTGCGGTCGGGCGTCGAAGCGGACCGGTTCGAGGACGCGTTCGGCGACGACTGGCTGCTCGTGAGCATCGACGCGCCGTTCGAGGTCCGGAAGGACCGCATCACGGACCGCGGCCGGGACGAGACCGACGGCGACGTCGGCGAGACCCTGCGGGAGCGCGACGAGCGGGAGCGCGGGTTCGGGATGGACGACGCGATGGCGCGCGCCGACGTCCGAATCGAGAACACGGCCTCGCTCGAGGCGTTCCGCGAACGCATCCAGGCGCTGCTCGAGGACGGCCCGGACGCCGTCACGGAGGAGTCGATATGATCTACTCGGTAGACGTCGAGATCACGGCACCCGTGAACGATACGGAGGTGACGGACCGCGTGGTGGACGCGGTGACGAACCTGTTCCCGGAGGCCGACGTGAGCGAACAGCCGGGCGAGGTATTGGCGACCACGCACCAACTGGAGCACTTCTCGGAGCGCCTGCACGCCCAAGAGATCCTCGACACCGCCAGGGGCCAGTTCGAGGCCGGACGGGACGGGGACGCGTTCGCGTTCGCGCTGAAGAAGCAGGCGGCGTTCCAGGGCGTCGTGAACTTCGCGGTCGGGAACCCGGACGAACTCGGCGACCTCCACGTTCGCGTTCGCGTCGCGGATCCGAGCGTCGACGAGTTCGTGGACTACCTCGCGCCGCCGACCGAGGACGGCCGGCCCGTCACCAGTGACGCCGAGGATCGCGGCCCAGGGAACTGACGGGTTCGACGGTCGCGTTCGCGCCGCTCTGGCATCCGTATCGCGCCGGGTGCGTCGCAGTCGTCGGGTTCGCTGGTGGGCGTGTTCGACCGAAACTACCGTTTGGTAGTCTGTAACATGCCTATCGCTTCGAGTAGGTTCGTGGACACGACGCCGGAAGGCCGGAACTATCTGGTGTACCTATGTTCGCAGTCGTGGTGATGGTTGGCATGACCAGCGAAGGTTCTGGTTCGGGGAGCATCGAACGGCGGCTCCTCCTTCGGACGCTGGGCGCAGGTGCACTCGCCGCAGTCGGCGGCCACGCCGCCGCTGGCAGCGAGCGAGGAAAGTACGAGAACGACCAACGCCGGCGAGACGACGCACGGGCGCGCTGCGTCGTCGACGACTTCCAGGACGGCGACCTCTCGGAGTACGTCGCCAGGGACGGCCCGAAGGCCAACTGGCGGGTCGCGTCGTTCCGCAACGGCCGCGTCCTCCAGTTCCAGGGCGGCGACGGCGCCGACCTCCAGTCATACAGCGGTCTCGGAACGTATCCGCGCCGCGGCGACCGGTTCTCGTTCAACTTCTACCCGGTCGGCGGCTGGGAGGCCTACGCGATGTTCAGCTTCGGCATCGCCGACCCAGAGAACTTCCAGCGTCGCTACGAGCTCGAGTTCGAACCAGCCGCCAACGAGGTCCGCCTCCAGTACAGCCGCGCCCCCGGCGACGAGGAGACGATCGCCCGAGCGTCCCACGAATTCGAGCGCGGCGAACTGCAGGACGTCGAGGTGGACTGGGCGGCCTCGAGCGACGACCTCGTCGTCTCGGTCACCGACCAGAGCAACGGTCGGACGACGCTCCGCGCTCCCGAACCCGGCGGCGCGCCGACCGGTGGCGGCATCGGGTTCTACGGAACCGGCGACGCCGCGTGGGTGTTCGACTACGTGACGATACTCGATTGCGACGACCGCGGCGACGGCGGCGGCGGAAACGGCGGCAACGGTGGTAACGGCGATGAGGGGGTCGTCGACGACTTCGAGGACGGCGACCTCACCGAGTACGTCGCCAGAGACGGCCCAAAGGCCAACTGGGCGGCTGATGCGCAGGAGCTCCAGTTCCAGGGCGGCGACGGCGCGGACCTCCAGTCCCACGGTGGCCTCCCCAGGTACCCGCGCCGCGGCGACCGCTTCCGGCTCGAATTCGGAACGATGGGGAACTGGGACGGCTACGCGATGTTCAGCTTCGGCATCGCCGACCCAGAGGACTTCCAGCGTCGCTACGAACTCGAGTTCGAACCCGCCGACGACGAGGTCCGCCTCCAGTACAGCCGCAGTCCCGACGACGAGGAGACGATCGCGAGAACGAACGTGGACCTCAACCGCGACTGGTACTACGTGATGACCGTCGACTGGGCCGCGACCGGCGACGAGATCGTCGTCACCGTCGGCACACAGAACCCGTGGGTCGAACTCAGCGCGCCCGAACCAGACGGTGCGCCGACCGACGGCGGGATCGGCTTCTACGGCGCCGGCGACGCCGCCTGGGTGTTCGACGACGTCCGCATCCTCGACCGCACCGGAGGCGATGACGACCGCGACGGCACCGACGACGGCGACGGCGACTGGCCGACCGTCCAGTACGACTTCGCGAACTCGAGCTGGGCGCGAACCGAGACCGGGCCGGACGGAGGCGTGACCGAGGCGTGGTCGACAGGGGTGAGTTTCGAGGAGGCGAATGAACCCGCCGTCGTCGACGGGTCCGTGTACGCGACCGGGAACGGGAACGGTCACGGCCTGTACTCGCTGAACGCGTCGGATGGAACCGTCGAGTGGGTGTACCGCATCGACGACGGCTCCCAGTCCTCGCCCACCGTCGTCGACGGCACCGTCTACGTCGGCGGGAACGACCAGCACGCTCACGCCGTCGATGCCAATGACGGCACGCGCGTCTGGCGAACGGAACTGATCGACTCGTGCTGGGTCGCGCCCGCGGTGGCCCGCGGGGCCGCGTTCTTCGGGAACCTCTACGGTGAGGTTGCGATGCTCGACGCGTCGACGGGCGACGAACTCGGGAACGCGAGCGTCGGGATGATAGTTACGGTCGACCCAGCGGTCGTCGACGGCGTCCTCTACGCCGCGTCAGCCGCCGGTGTTCTCGGCGCGTACGACGTCGCCCCCGCGTACGACGTCGCCGTCGGCGCGAGCAACTGGACTCGGTTCGGCGACGTCGAGGGCGGCATCACCGCGCCGACGGTCGACGACGACACCGTCTACGTCGCGTTCTCCAACGGCGACGCCGCCAGCAGTCAACTGTACGCGCTCGACCGAACGGACGGGAGCGAACGGTGGCGGTTCGACGTCGACCTCCAGGCTTCGCCGGCGGTCACCGACGACAGCGTGTACCTGATGGCCGACGACGGTGTCGTGTACGCACTCGACCGGTCCGACGGGTCAGAGCGATGGAGGAGGACCACGAGCGAAACGACCAACGCCGCACCCACCGTCGCCGACGGCGTCGTATACCTCGGCGCCGACAGCCTCCACGCGTTCGACGCCGACACCGGCAGTGAGCTGTGGACGCACGACACCGACTACGCGGTGGTGGGGGCACCCACGGTCGTCGACGACGTCATCTACGTCGGCTGCACCGACCACATCGTCCGCGCGCTCGTCGCCGACTGAATCGACGGCGACGCCTCAGGCCTCGTCCTCGAACCCGTCTTCGAAACGGAACGTGCCGTTGCGCTGGACGACCTCGCCGTCGACCTCGATGCGCGAGTCCTCGCTCATGTCGACGATCATGTCGACGTGCACGGCGGAGTCGTTCTGTTCGTTCTCGTCGCCGACGGTGGCGTCGTACGCGCGCCCGACCGCCATGTGGACGGTGTCGCCCATCTTCTCGTCGAACAGCATGTTGTACGTGAACTCGGTGATGTCGCGGTTCATCCCGATGCCGAGTTCGCCGAGGTAGCGCGCGCCCTCGTCCGTGTTCAGGACGCCAGTGAGGACGGCCTCGTTCTTCGCCGCCTCGTGCTCGACCACTTGCCCGCCCTCGAAGACGAGGCGGACGTCCGTGATCTCGCGGCCCTGGTGGTAGAGCGGCTTGTCGAACAGTACCTCGCCCTCGACGGAGTCCTTGACCGGTGCGGTGAACACCTCGCCGCCGGGGAGGTTGCGTTCCGCGGTGTCGTTCAGGGTCTCGTTCCCCGCGACGCTCATCGTCACGTCGGTGCTGTCGCCGGAGACGATGCGGACCTCCTCGCCCGCGTCGAGTATCTCCACCATCTGCTGCTGGAACGCACCCTGCTCGTCCCAGTCCTTGTTCACGGCGTCCCAGACGAAGTTCTCGTAGCCCTCCGTGCTCATCTCCGCGAGCTGCGCGAACGAGTCAGTCGGGTACTGCGTGAGCACCCACGTCTTCCCCAGGCGCTCCTCCAGCAGCGGCCGACGCGCCTTGTCGTACGCCATCTGGACGTCGCTGTCGACGTCGCTCGTCTGCGTGACGTTCCCACCCGAGCGGATCGCGACGTAGACGTCCATCTCCTCGAACAGCGCCATCTCGTGACTCGGCAACTCGAAGTCCTCCGGGTCGGCGTTCCGAAGGTACGCGCGCCGGAACCGGTCGCCCATCCGCTGGGATATCGCGAGCGGATTCGCGCCGACGTCCGCGCACGCCTCGAACAGCGCCGTCACGAGGTCGCCCGCGGAGCCGTGCGCGTCGACGACGACGTTGTCCCCGGCTTCGATGCCAGCGGAGTGATTGGCGACGATCTGTGCGTGCTCGCGAACTCGCGGGTCCATGCCTCGGAATCCGAGAGCGTGCCGCAAACACCTTTCCATTCCCGGAACCCCCATCGCGACCGCGTCGAGGACGCCCGGACGAGGAGACAGCTCGCCGACGTACTTCACGAAAAATCACTATACTCCGGCGGGGTCGCTGCCGAACCAGGCCGGGGAACTATTACCCCATCCGCGTCAATTGCTACCGCATGACTACCGATCGACTGCAGGACGTCCCAGGCTTCGACATCGACGAGGTCGCCAACGCTGCGGGCGACGACCCGGAGGTACTGCGCCTCGAGAACCTCGACGTGAACCTCATGTCCGAGCTACTCCCCGAGGAGGTGAAGGAAGCCACGCGCGACGCCGTCGGCACGTTCGACGCGAACAGCTACCTCCCCTTCATCGGGAAGGAGGACCTCCGCGAGGCGGTCGCCGGCCAGACGAACGACCGCTCCGGTCAGGACTACGGGAAGGAGAACGTCGTCATCACCTGTAGCACGGGCGAGAGCGTGCTCGACTCGTTGCTCGCGATGATCGACCCCGGCGACGAGGTCGTCCTCACCGACCCCATCTACGCGGGGATGATAAACCGCACCCGGCTCGCCGGCGGCGAACCGTCGTTCGTCCCCTACGAGAACGCCGGCGACGAGTGGCGGCTCGACGTCGACGCGCTCGAGGAGACGGTGACGGACGACACCGAGGTCCTCCTCCTCGTCAACCCGTCGATGCCGTCCGGCGCGGTCCTGAACCGCGAGGAGTGGGAAACCATCAGCGACCTCTGCCAGAAGCACGACGTCTGGCTGCTGTACAACGCCATCTGGGAGTCCGTCCTCTTCGACGACCTCCCCCTCATCCACCCCGCCTCCCTCGACGGGATGGCCGAACGAACCGTCATCGCGGGCTCCGTCACGAAGTCCTACGGCATGATCGGCTGGCGCGTCGGCTGGATCGTCGGCCCCGAGGAGTTCATGAACGACGCCGCGCGAACCCACATCTACAACACGACGACGCCCGGCGGCATCGGGCAGGCGGGCGCGCTCGCCGCCATCGAGTCCGACTTCGAACCGAACGAGTACGTCCCCGAACTCCAGCGACGGCGCGACACCGTCACCGAACAGCTCCGGGACGTCGGCGTCACCACCGTCCCCTCGAAGGGCGGCTGGATGCAGCTCATGAACGTCGAAGAACTCGGGTACGACTCCTCGACTGCCTCCGACCGCCTGCTCGAGGAGAGCAAGGTCGCGGCCACCCCGATGCGCCACTGGGGCGACGAGAACAGCGACCAGTACGTCCGCATCGTCTTCAGCAACGAACCCGTCGAGAGACTCGAAGAGCTCGGCGAGCGAATCGAGAACGCGCTCCTCTGACCGTCGCGCATCCGCTACCGAGCGACCCCGACGCGGCGCGCTCGTCGTCCCGGGTCCGCCGGACGGACGGCCGACTTCAGTGGTGGCCCGGCCGTTACAGCGGGAGCATCGCTTCGACGTCGTCCGCTTCGACGTCGTCCACTTCGTCGTCGATCGTCTCCAGGTGCGGGCGGAGGAGCTGGGTGATCATCGTGACGAGCGTGTCGTGCTCGCCCTCGCCGACGATCGCCTGCTCCTCGTGGACGCCGTCGGTCTCCTCCTCCAGGAGCGTCCCGAGCATGACGGCTTCGCGGTCGGCCAGCACCAGTCGACCGACGCGGTCGCCGGCGACCGGGATGTTCAACCAGTCCGTGTTGGGCTCCCAGAGCACGACCTCGGGCGCGTTCTCGCGGACGTACGCCCTGATGTCGGGGTCGCGCGTCCCGAGGTAGACGTCGACGCCGCGGTCGGCGGCGTCCCTGATCCGCGTGAGACACCCCGCCTCGAGCAAGTCCGTGTCCGTGAACATGCAGAACAGCTCGTCGTCGGCGCGCTCGCACAGGGACTGCCCGAACGAGACGACCCCCTGGCGTCCCTCGATCTCGCCGATGCCGCTTGGCTCGACCTCGCCCGTGATCGACCCGCGGAACGCCGGTTCGAGGACGGAGTGCATCCACGGCACGGACAGCTCGGGGTGGCCCCGGTACTCGACCGTCCCCGCGTCGGCGTCGTACGCCACCAGTCCCGCGTCGGAGAGCGCCGGGAGGTCGACGTGATGGAGGCCTCCGAGCGCCTGCTCGACGGCCGCGCCAGGGACCTCGGACTCGCTCGTCTCCGCGTCGGCCAGGAGCTCGCGCGCGAGCGTCTCCACGTGAATCCGGCCGAACTGATGGCTGAGCACGTCGAGGACCGCTCGACGACGCGCGTCAGAGATCGCCGCGAGGAAGGTATCGAGCGACTCGGGACTGTCCTCGACGTCGCCCTCGACGACGCCGACGATTCTCGAGTCCTCGAACGCGGGATGATCCGCGAGCGCGAACGCGCCCGCGTCGGCGTCGTGCTCGAGCAGGCCGGCCGCGGATAGCTTCGGGAGGTGCGCGTGACGGAGCGCAGTCTTCGCCTCCCGCTCCGCCGACGCCGTCGCGTCGTCGTCGTCCGCCCGGGCAGCGAGCACGCTAACCGCCTCCTCGACGCCCACCGCGTCGGGCGCCCGATCGAGCGCGAGTTCGAGGACCCGACGGCGCTCGCCGCTCCCCAGGCAGGCGAAGACGTCGTCCAGCAACTCGCGGCGTCCGCCACCATCGTCAGCCTCAGTCAGTTCGTCCATACTGGGAGGAAGCCAGACCGAGGAAAGGGGGTGACGCCTAATCGTTACAACTGGAACGAACCCGTCCCTTCCCAGACGGAACCTGGTAAGCGAAGCGAAGGACTGCCGAGAACGAGGAACGTGTCAGGAGTCGACCGCCGATAGCGGCGGCTTACGGGGGACCGAAGAGAAATCCCCTCCCTTCAGGGCGGGGAGGATGTCAATCGAGCGCCCCGAGGTCGAACTCGAACCCGACCGCCGGTACCTCCAGATCGTACTACGACCATCTTTTACCGGGTCCCTCGCTCCGCTCGGGACCCGCAAAACATGGGTGAAAAAACGCCCCTTCAGGCTTACTCGAGCGCTCCGAGGTCGAACTCGAACCCGACCGCCGGCACCTCCAGATCGTGCTCGACGAGCACGCTCGGGTGGAGTTCGCCGACGACGCCAGCCTCCTCGCCGTCGAGGACGACGCTCGCGGTCCGGCCGTCGATGAACGACGGGTGTGCCGTCGGCGGCGTCTCCAGGTCCGCGTCGAAGTTCCGCGCGAGCGCCTGCAGGCGGCTCTTGGCGTCCTCGTAGGAGGCGTCGGCGCGAGCGAGCACCGCGGCGACGTGGCGTTCCTCGCGGACGCCCGTGGGTTCGTCTGGGTCGACGTGCGCGACCAGGCCGATCTCCGCGAGGTCCTGGGGGTACGCGCGGTGCGTGTTGTTCTCCAGGACCAGCGCGAGACTCGGGAGCGCCCACGACCGCAACTGCTCGTAGTCCTCGCTGTACGGCTCCGTGATCGTCACCGGCGGCGCCGCGCCGAGCGCGTCCGCGTCGGCGGCGCTGTCGGCGGCAGTCAGGTTCATGCGGTCGTAGTTCTCCTCGCTCGCGACCATGTGGAAGTTCAGCAAGTCCTGGAACCCGAGGCCGACGAGCTGGCTACGGACCGCGCGTTCCAGGCGCGAGCGCTCGTGCCGGCCGCCGTTCGTCGACACGTCCGGCGCCTTCGGGTCGAGTTCGTTGAAGCCGTACGCGCGACCGACGTCGTCCACGACGTCCAGCGCGTGGAGGACGTCCACGCGGTACGGCGGCACGTCGACGTCGTAGACGAGGTCGCCCTCGACGGTCGACCCCGCGGGTTCGGCGTCCCCACTCCCGCCGGCTCGGTCCGCGCTCGCCGTCGTCGCCCCCGACCCCTCGATTTCCCCCCGCGGGTCGTCGGGCAGGTCGCTTCCGGTCCCCGCGGCCGCTTCGGGATGCGCCCCGGTCGCCGTATCGACCGGTGCGGCGTCGAGCCCGGCGCGCTCCGCGAGGTCCGCGACCTCGCTCGCGTCCAGCGGGACGCCGAGCACGCGCTCGATGCGGTCGTGCGCGACCCGCTTCTCGTCGAGGGTCAGGTCCGGGCGGACGAGCGTCGCCCCCGGATTCGCGCGGTCGTCCGCGGCGTACACGCCGCTGTCCGGGTACTCGACCTGGACGTCCTCGATCGTCGCCCCACGTGCTTCGAGCGCATAACAGACGACGTTCAGCATCTTGTCGATCGTCCACTGGTCCGTGCCCGTCATCTCCACGAGGAGGTTCCGCGAGTCCGTCGACACCTCCGTCCGGCGACCGTTGATGACCGGCGGGAACGAGAACAGCCCGAGGTCGTCGTAGATCGCCGGATACCGCTCGTACTCGGCGACGAGGTCCGCGTACTCCCGGCCCGTCGCGTGCGATTCGAGGACCTCGGCGGGCGTCAGCTCGCTATCGGAGTCCAGCGGCACGAACGCGTCCTCGTCCGGCTCGACGCCGACGTACGAGATGGACTTGTTCGTCTCCACGACCCGCACGTCGTCGCCGACGTCACCGACGTCCTCCCCGTCGCCGGTCGCATCATCGTCCCGCTCGACTTGCGCTCCCTTCAGCATCGTCAGGTCGTGGATGCCGATGGCGCCCTTCGCGCGCTTGCGACCCATCGTCGCGTGCAGCTTCTCCTGGAGCTGGATGAGCGAATCCAGCGCGTCCTCATCGAGGTCCACGTCCCGAACGACGGCGCCCGTGACGTACGGGCGCTCGTCGGGCACGCTGTCGTCCACCTGGATCGTCCAGTCCGCGTCGTTCGTGTTCGGAACGTAGACGCCGCGGTCGTCGCCGTAGTGGTACCGGAGGCTCCGCGCGACGCCCTCGACGCTGAGACGGTCGAGGCGATCCGGCGCGAACTCGAGTTCGAACGCGCCGTCCTCGGTCTCGCCCTCGAACTCGAGGCCGAGCCCGAACAGGTCGTCCTTGAGCTCCTCGTCCGATTTCTCTTCGTGACCCGTCAGCTCCCGTAGCTCGTCGGGATGCACGTCGACGACGGGCATCAGTACACCACCTCCTCGTCGCGGAGGAACTCGAGGTCGACGAGCGTCCCGTGCACGTCACGGATGTCCTCGAACCCGTGCGTGAGCATCAGCAGGCGCTCCAGCGCGAGCCCCCACGCCATCACGTCACAGTCCACGCCCAGCGGCGACAGGACCTCCTCGCGGAACAGCCCCGAGTTCCCGATCTCGACGACCTCGCCGGTCTCCGGGTGCTCGCCGAACAGCTCGAAGCTCGGCTCCGTGTAGGGATTGTAGTGGGGCTTGAACTCGATGTCCGTGATGCCGAACTGCGCGTAGAACTCCTCGAACGTCCCCATGAGGTCGCGCACGCTGAGGTCTTCGGCCATCACCCAGCCCTCGATCTGGAAGAACTCCAGGAGGTGCGTCGCGTCCAGGGTATCGTTCCGGTACACCTTCTCCACGGAGAAGTACCGCTGGGGCGGTTCCAGGTCGCCGACCGCGTGCCCGGAGAGGTATCGCATGGACAGCGATGTGGTGTGCCCGCGCAGGTCGACGCCGCGCGCCATCTCCTCGCCCCACGGCGAGTGATAGCCGTCGCCGTCCTCGCCGACGCCGTTCCGGTGCGCGTCCTCGACGCGCGCCATGAGCTCTTCGGGGAGGTCCTGCATCGGCGGCACGTCGAGCGCGAACTGGTCCCAGTGCGTGCGAGCGGGATGGTCCTGGGGCATGAACAGGCAGTCGTTGATCCAGAACTCCGCGTCCGCGTGCGGGCCGTCCATCTCCTCGAAACCCATCCCGACGAGGACGTCCTTCACGCGCTCGGCGGTCTGGCGAAGCACGTGCTCCTTCCCGCCGTACTCGACGTCCGCGTCCGCCTCGACGTCGTACTCGGCGAACTCCGCTTCGCGCCACTCGCCCGAGGACAGCAGCTCCGGCGTCACCTGACCGACGGCGTCGGTCGCCTCCACGCCCTCCATGAGCGCGGTGACGCCGTCCTCGGTCAGTTCCACGAACCGGAGCGTGCGCTCTGTCACCTCGACGAGGTTCCGGCGCTCGAGGTTCTCGCGGACGTCGTCGTCGACGGCCTCGCCAGCAGCGACCGCGTCGAGCGCCGCCGCCTCCGGGTCCGCGTCCGGGGCCGCGTCCGCGTCGGCAGTGATCTCGCCGCTCTCGACGACGCCGTACCCCTTCCGGGCGTAGTTCGCGAGCGCGATGTCCACGGCGTCGCCGAGGTCGCTCGCGCCGATGACCTCGCCCATCGGCACCGCCTCGTCGCCGGTCGCACCGGCCGCCTTCGCCGCTCGGTACAATCGGACCTCCGGGAGGCCCGCGTCACGATACCTCTCGCCTTCCGCGGTCAGGGCCACCGACTCCTCGACGCGCTCGGTCACGTCGACGAGCCCGCGCTCGGCCAGGTCGAACGCCGCGCCGACGACGGACTCCGGCGGTTCCCCGGACTCGTCGGCGATCGCGTCGACCGACCGCGGCTCGGTCGCGTCCGCGGTCTCCAGGACCGCGACGTGTGTCGCTTTCAGTTCCATCGATCTTGTGTGCGTATCCGCTACTCGGTCAGTTATCAGTTCCTACTCGCGACGAGAGCGGTTTCGAGCCCGAAGACGACCGCAGGCGCGGTTCCCCGCGATGCGGTCGCACTCGAACGTCCACCGCGCTCACGCCGCTGCGAAGAAGAAGCCGACTCCCGGAGTCGTGGCGTGCTCGTCGACGCTCCCACCGGAGCCGGATGCGGCTACCATACGTCACCGTAGGCACCTGCCACAGATTAAACGTTCCGCTGAAACCCACGCGTTCCGATTCTCGTCCACGTCCACGTCCACGTCCGCTCTCACCGCTCGCTGCACCCGCCGCGTCGCGCTCGAACCGAACGTCGCTACCAGTCGACGTCGAGGTCCCAGTCCGGCGTCGGGTCCTCGGCCTCGGTCTCGAACGCGACCCACTCGAAGCGCGTGTTCGCCGGCGGAACCGCGTACAGCGTGTTCGCGAGGAACGCCGCCGCGTTCTCGTAGGGGATCGAGTCGACCTCCGTGTTCTCGGCGACCACGTCGAAGTCCGCGCGCTCGCGCGTCAACCCGCCCCGGTCGCTCGAGTCGCCCCGGTCGCTCGAGTCGCCCCGCTCGCCCGAGTCCGCCGTCGAACCGGCGTCGTCCCCGTCGTCGTCGGTTCCGGGGTCGTCGGCCGATGCGCCGACGGCCGCCGCGAGCTCCTCGAGCGCGGCGTCGAGCCCCGGGAGCACCGCGTCGTCGTCGTGCTCGCCCGCGACCCCGTCGTTCGATGCCTCGACGTCGACGTCCTCGAGCGCGGCGAGAACCGCGTCGACGTCCCCGGCCGGCGTGTACGATCCCTCCCTGTCGTCGTCTGCAACGGACGTGGTAGCCATTGAATCTACACTTGGCATCCATTCATTTAATGCTTCCAATCGTTTCGCGTGGTAGCCGTCGCCGAATATCCCGTATAGGCGGCAGACGCCGCCGTAGGGTCGGATTACGGCCAATTCCGCGACGGTTCACAAGCACTAAGCCGCGGCCCCTTCCTCCACCCGACATGGGGTTCTCCTGGGAATCGCACTACGAGGACGGCGACTGGGACCGCGGCGCGTACGTCGGCGGCGACGACATGGCCGACCACCTCGACGGGTTCCTCGACCACGCCGCACGCGGCGAGCGCGACCCAGTCGAGTCGCTCGCGAGCGTCGGCTGCGGCCCCGCCGCCGCCGAGTTCGCGGTCGCCGAACGCCGCCCGGACGTCGACGTCCACTGCTACGACGCCGCGCCCGCGGTCGTCGACGCGAACCGCGTGAAAGCCGACGAAGAGGGCCTCGAGAACGTCTCGTTCGACGTCGCTGCCCTCCCCGACACCGGGATCGACCGGACGTTCGACGTCGTCTACTGCATGGCCGTCCTCTACTTCGTCCGCGACGCCACGGCCACGCTCCGCGAACTCTGGCGACTCACCGCCCCCGGCGGCCACCTCGTCCTCACGTACCCGAACCGCAACATGCAATCGTGGGCCCAGGGGCTCGACGAGACCGACCACGACAAGCGCGACGCGTTCTCGCTCGTCGCCGCCGGCGAGAATCTCCTCTCCTACGACCGCATCCACGACGTCCTCGGCGCACACCCGCGGAACTACTGGACCGCCGTCGACGCCGACCCCGACGCCGAGTACGTCCAGCGAACCGGCTCGCCAGCCGTCTACCTCCGCAAGCCAGAGTGACGCTCCGCGAACGGATCGACGGCCGCCCACGGCGCTGGCGACGGGGCGTCCTCGCGCTCGAATCCCGAGTCGAGCGTGCGGCTAGCGCTGCCGGTCCGAATCCAGGTCGATATCGAGGTCCTCGAGGAGCGCCTCGGCCTCCTCGCGCTTCTCCTGGTGCTCCTCGAGGAACTCCTCCATGAGGACCGCGGCCTGCTCCTTGCAGTCCCCGCAGAGACGTTCGCCGCCGACGCACTCCTCGTACACCTCCGTCGCGAACTCGTCGTCGTCGCCCGCGAGCAAGTACGCGTAGAGCTCGTACACCGGGCACTCGTCGGCTCGCCCACCCTTCTCGCGCTGCTCCTCGGCGGTCTCGCGACCGCCGGTCGTCGCGGACTTCACCTTGTCGTAGCCCTCGGCGGGGTCGTCGAGCAGACTGATGTGACTCGCCGGCACCGACGACGACATCTTCCCACCGGTCAGCCCAGTCATGAACCGATGGTAGACCGACGACGGCGGTACGAACCCGTACCCGCCGTGGTCGAGCTCCACCTGGCGCGCGAGCTCCTCCGCCTCGGCGCGATCCAGCTCGAACGAGTCGACGTGGCCCTCGTACACGCGCTTCTCGCCGTCGACGGCCTCGACGAGCGCCTCGAACGCGTCGTCGGTCGCCTGCCGGTCGAAGAACCTGGTCCGGGGTCGCACCGGCTCCATCCCCGCCTCTTCGAGCTTCGCGACCACCGACTCTCGGGCGTCGACCGGCTCCGGTGCGTGCTCGCGCAACCAGTCAGCGGCGTCCTCGCAACGCACCGACTCGTCGCCGTTCCCGCCCTCCTCCACGTCGTCCGCGAGCGCCGCGTACGCCGCCGCGACCAGCTCGCGTTCCGCGTCGTCGCACTCGAAGCTCGCGTACGCCGCCGTGACCTTGAAGTAGCGCATCCGCGTCGCGAGGTCCCGCGCCAGCCTGACGTGCGGGTCCTGATCGGGCCCGACCGGGATCACGGTCGGCTTCGGCTCCTCTAACTGTGGGTAGAGGATGTCCGCCATCTGCGTGACGACGCTCTGCATGTGACTCACGTCCGTCTCGCCGTCGAACCCGTAGATCGCCTGGAACTCAGAGAAGTTCGCCTCCGCACCCAGCTCGAACGCGAGATCCTGGAGCTCGCGGTTGTCGCTCTGCCGGTAGAGCTCACCGTCCTCGGGGTCGAACCCGAGCGCGAGCAGGCTGAGGAGGTAGTCCCGCGAATGCTCGTCGATCTCCGCCCACGTCAACCCCCGGGCGGCGTGCGCCTCGAGGTCCGCGATGAGGCCGTACGCGTCCCCGCCCTGCTCCTGGTGCCAGATGATCTCGTCGAACACGAGCTTGTGCCCGATGTGGGGGTCGCCCGTCGGCATGAACCCAGAGAGCGCCGCGAACGGCTCGCCCTCGCGCATCGCCTCCGCGACCGGCCGATAGTCGCGATGACCGAAGATGACGCCGCGACGCATCAGGTAGTGCGGGTTCGGCACCGACTCGAGGAGCTCGTCGAACTCCTCGATGCCGAACTCCTCGAACAGTTTTCGATAGTCCGCGACCGTCGAGGACCCCCACGGGTCGAGCGCCACGTCGTCCGCACCCGCCGCGGCGGCGTCACCGCCGTCGGTTCGGACCGCTTCCTCCTCGTCCACGCCCGCAGCGGCGTCGGCCGTGGCGTCGGCGTCGTCTGTCATACCCCGCACTCGCCGCGGAACGCGCAAAAAGCGTTCGCTCTCGACACCCGCACTTCGCGGCACGACCGATCCCATGGATCGACGGCCCGCCGAGGCTCCGGACGGTCAGGGCGTGAGTCGCGAGATCGCGAGCCACTCGACGGTCGCACCGTCGTCGCCGGTCGCTGTCTCGTCGCCAGTCGCGGGGCCGTCGCCGGTCGCGTCGACGAGCGCGAACGTCATCGTCTTCTTCACGCCGTTGGCGAGGCGAACGTCGAGCGCGAGGTCCCGCGGCGCGAATGCGTGCTCGCTCGGGAGAACGCGGACGAGGCGTTCGCTGTGCCCGACGTCGTCCGGGCTCTCGAAGTCGGCGTACGTCCGGAAGTCCGCGCCGAACTTGAACCCGGTCTTGGGTGCGACGCCGGCCGCGCGGAGGTCGCGGTACGCCGCCAGGCGACGGTCGTATCGCTCGCCCTCGACGTCGCGGCCGCGGGCGACGACGACGTCCGCTGGCACGTCGAGCGCATCGTTCGCGGCGAGGTGCGCGGCCTCGACGAGCGACACCACGATCGCGCCCGTCCCCGTGTCCCGCCCGGAGAGCGGCGTCCCGTAGAACCCTCGCTCGTAGAGTGCGTCGCCCGCCGGCCCCCAGACGGTTACGCGGTCCGCGAGCAGGTCCGCGGACGCAGACTCGGGGAGCGACGGCGTCACCGTCCCCGAGACCTCGGGCGTCCGCGTCTCCAGGTACGTGATCTCGGACTCCTCGTCGACGACCGCGAGCACGCAGTCGCCGAGCGCGCGCGCCGGCACCGACGTCCGTTCGCCCGACACGCGGACGCGGTACGCGATCTCGCCGTCGCCCGGTCCGCTCCCGCGCGGGAAGACGACGAAGTCGTCGCCCCGCCGACCGCCAGCATCGTCCGCAGTGCCGTCAGTACGTGCGAACGCCGTCCAGTCGGGGTGGGCGGGCGCACAGTAGAACCCGCGCTCGCGGAGGTCCGCGTACACGAGGTACCGGACGGGCAGCGTCGGGTCGTCGCTCGCGCGGACGAACGCGCGGAAGTCCATGCCGTCGACGCTCGCGAGGTCGCCCCTGGCGAGCAAGTGCGCTGCCTCCACGGGCGCGAGCGCGACGTCGTTCCCCTCCAGTGGGTAGCCGTAGCCGCGAGAGTCGTGGAACCGCTGGCGGGCGTCGTGGCCGACGTGCACGACGTCGCCGTCGACGTGCCCCTCGATGTTCATGTTCGGAGGGAGTCGGTGACAGCCGAAAGCGGTGTCGATTGAACTGCCTGCCCAGCATACGGCGACCGCCAGGTCGCCGTTTCCCACGAACTGCCTGCCCAGCATACGGCGACCGCCAGGTCGCCGTTTCCCACGAACTGCCTGCCCAGCATACGGCGACCGCCAGGTCGCCGTTTCCCACGAACTGCCTGCCCAGCATACGCCTCGAGAGTCGGATTCCGCGGTCGGCGATGCCGGCCGCGTCGCGCTACGTTGCGTCGCAGGTGGCGTCCAGGCAGCGGCGGCCGTTCGCGACCGAGAACGCGGGGAGGCCGCAGTCGCAGGTGCCGTCGTGGACGCCGCTCGGGACGTAGAACGCGGTGTCGCAGTCGGGGCGGTGCTCGCACGCGAGGAAGAGCCCGCGTTCGCACTGGACGACGAGGTCGCCGTCGCAGTCCGGGCAGTCGAACGCACGCTCTACGTGTTCGCGGACGCGGTCGTCGAGGCGTTCGCAGTCGCGGTCGACGCAGCAGTCGATGGCCGCGCCGCGCTCGACGCGCATCCGCGGGAGGCCGCAGTCGCAGGTCGCGCCGTAGAGGGTGGCGTCGTCGGGGTAACCGTGGACGGCGTCGCAGTGCACGCACGCGACC
Organism: Halorubellus sp. JP-L1; assembly: GCF_011440375.1. Lineage (NCBI taxonomy): Archaea > Methanobacteriati > Methanobacteriota > Halobacteria > Halobacteriales > Halorubellaceae > Halorubellus > Halorubellus sp. JP-L1. The sequence continues at coordinate 38,158 of NZ_JAAOIR010000002.1, read as the reverse complement.
GCGCCGCCGGTGTCGACGAGCGCGCCGTCGCACTCCGGACAGTCCCCGACCGGGTCGCCCGCGACCGACACCGGGTACCGGCCGGAGAGTCGCGCGTCGTGGCCGGTGACGCGCAGCCAGTCGTCCGCGCGCTCGTCGTGCGCCGTCACCCTGACCGCGTCCTCGTCGTCGGTCACCGTCACCGCGTCCGCTCGCGTCAGCCACGCGACCGGCTGGTAGCCGTCCTGATCGTGCACGAGCACCGTCCCGTCCGGTTTCGCGAGCACGACCACGCGCCCGCGGAACTCGCGGCGGTCGGTCGCGTCCTCGACGACGGTCGCGTCGCCGGCGTACAGCGTCGCAGTCTCCGTGTTCGCCATACCGCCGCTGGCCGCGGTCTCCTACTTGAACCCTCGCCACCCCTGACTGTGTCGTCCAGTCCAACCGGGCGGCGTCGCGCCGACCGCGACGCCTCGACGACGGAATCGGTCGGATTGGGGCAGGCTTTTGCGCGCACCGCGGGTACGTCCGGGCATGATAGACCTCCGGAGCGACACCGTCACGAAGCCGAGCGAGGAGATGCGGGCGGCGATGGCCGACGCCGATGTCGGCGACGACGTCTACGAGGAGGACCCGACGCTCGCCGAACTCGAATCCAGGGCCGCCGAGATGCTGGGGATGGACGCGGCGCTGTTCGTGCCGAGCGGAACGATGGGGAACCAGATCGCGGCGCGCGTCCACACGGAGCGCGGCCAGGAGGCCGTCGTCGACGTGCAGTCGCACGTCTACAAGTGGGAGCTCGCCGGGTTCGCCCAACACTCCGAGCTCCAGGTGCGGACGTTCGACGCCGAGCGCGGCGTGCCCACTCCCGAGCAAGTGGCGGACGCGCTCGTCGACGAGGACCTCCATCGCGCCGGCACGGGCCTGCTCTGTCTGGAGAACACGCACAACTCGCGGGGCGGACTCGCGATCGCGCCCGAGGAACTGGGCGCGGCCGCCGACGTCGCCCACGACCACGGCGTGCCCGTCCACCTCGACGGCGCGCGCCTGTTCAACGCCGCCGTCGCGCTCGACGAGCCCGCGAGCGCGTTCGCCGACGTTGTCGACTCCGTGATGTTCTGCCTCTCGAAGGGCCTGGGCGCGCCCGTCGGGTCGATGCTCGTCGGCGACGAGGAATTCGTTGCGGACGCGCGCCGCGTCCGCAAGCTCCTCGGTGGCGGGATGCGGCAGGCGGGCGTCCTCGGTGCCGCCGGCCTGCACGCCCTGGAGAACGTCGAGCGGCTTGCGACCGACCACGAACGCGCTCGGCTGCTCGCCGCCGGCCTCGACGACGTCGACGGCATCGCGGTCCAGGAGCCGGAGACGAACATCGTCGTCGCGGACGTCACCGGCACCGGGATGACCGAGGACGCGTTCGCGAGCGCGTGCGAGGACGCCGGCGTTCGCTGCTCCGGGTTCGGTGGCGGTCGCGTCCGCCTCTGCACGCACCTCGACGTCTCGCGGAACGACGTGGACGAAGCGATCGCCCGTATCGGGGACGTCGTCGCGTAACGACAGCGGTCACCCGTATCGGGGACGTCGTCGCCTGAAGGAAGCGACTGCTCGAATCACCGGCGTCGTCGGTCGGGGGACGCCGTCGGTCGCGTCAGTTGCCGCCCTTGCGCATGCCCTCGCTGAACTCCGTGACGGTCTTCCGGAGCATGAGGTACACGAAGAAGATGAGCGCGAGGACGAGGACGACGAAGACGAGCGCGACGGGATCCTCGGGGATGAAGCCTAACCACGCCATTGTTGGCTGCACGTTCCGGTAGCGCCATCATAGGCCTTTCGCAGGGCGCTCGGACGGCGGCGGTCGTCGCCGGGTCAGGTCGCGCGCCGTGGCGGCAGCGATTGCTCGCGATCGGCGGACCCGGGATCGTTGAAAGGTAACACGACCCACGCTACTTGATGCCAATACCAACGGTTATCTCCGAACCCACCACCCAAGTATTGCCGGTTCTGAAACCTCGACGGGCTGAATATTCAGATTCCGACATCGAACCGGGCGTCCAGTTCCGCGGTTCCCTCCCGTGGATTTCCGCGACGAAAATATACAAACATTCATGGGAATCGATGACTAGCGGTTCCACATGGCTGACTTGCTGCCCTCCACCCCCGACACGTCGGCCGTCGAGGACGCGGAACCCCGCGTCATCGGGCTCGACAGCGAGGACGCCGACGACCTCATCGGGGCGCTCTCCTCGGGCACTGCCAGGGAACTGCTGACGGCACTCCACGAGGACCCGGGGACACCGTCGAAGCTGGCCGACCGCGTCGACACGTCCCTCCAGAACACCCAGTACCACCTCGAGAAGCTGGAGGACGCGGACGTCATCGAAGTGATCGACACCGCGTACTCCGCGAAAGGCCGCGAGATGAATGTGTACGCGCCCGCGAACCAACCACTCGTCGTCTTCGCAGGCGGCGAGGAGAAGTCGACGGGGCTGAAGGCCGCACTCACGCGCCTCCTCGGTGCGTTCGCGGTGCTCGCCGGGCTCTCCGTGCTCGTGCAGGCACTCGCCGGCGACCTCGGCGGCCTGTTCGGCGGCGACCCCGCCATCGGCCGACCCGCACCCGGCCCGGGCGAACAGCCGGTCGCGGGGAACCCGAACAATACGACGACCGTCGAGACGACGACCGCGGCGACCGACGCGGCGACCGGCACCGTCGACGCCGCCGCCGCAGGCATCCCGCCCGGCGCGGCGTTCTTCGTCGGCGGCGCGCTCGTCCTCGCAGCCGGGTTCGCGTACTGGTACGCACGACACAACTGATTTCTTTCAAGTCCGTGACCGGCGAAATCCGAGCGTTCGCCCGCGAGCACTCTAGGTAAAACTCCGCTTTGAGTCTCCGGTATCCCTTTTGATACATACGCTGTACGTACAGGTGCGTCCAAGGTGCCCATCCCCGCCGCTCCCGCTGACGCCACCTGCCCTCCCCCAACGCCACCCCCACCCCCACGCAGTTCCCCTCCCCTGCCCCCACCCCCACGCAGTTCCCTTCCCCCATCGCCGGCCCTCACGCGGTTCCCCTCCCCGAACGCCGACGCCCCCTGCCACCGAGGCCGTTGCCCTCCACCGCGACGCCTCCACCCCCTACCCTTCCGCGACGATCCCTCGACACAGTCCACTCTCCATCCGCGACGATCCCCGCGACACAGCCTGGCGCGCAGCAGCGGTGGCGTTCTTCGAGTGCCAGCGGTCAGGAGTCGTCGACGTCGCCGATGTCGGCGGCTGGGACGTGGAACGTCTCCGCGACGGTGCCGTCGGGCGACACCAGACGGCCGTCGAGGCCGTCCGCGACTCGCTCCAGTTCCGCGTGCCCGCGGCGGTTCCCGCGCGGGTCCGCGTGACTCCCCGGGTTCAGGAGCGTCAGCGTCTCCGTCCGCGTGACGCGGGGGCGATGCGTGTGCCCGGAGACGACGACGTCCGCGTCCCGCTCGCGCCCGAACAGCTCCAGGCCCATCGCACCGCCCTGCTGGCGATGCGTCATCGCGACGGTCGCGCCCTCGTATACGAACGAGCGTGCCGTCGGCAGACGCTCGCGGACCGCGGGCCGGTCAGCGTTCCCGCAGACGGCGTACAGTCGCGACGCGGCGTCCTGGAACGCGTCCAGGGCGTCGGCGGTAACGAAGTCGCCGGCGTGAGCGACCACGTTCGCTTCCCTGACCGCGGCGAGCGTCCGTCCGTCCAGTCCGGTACCGGTCTCGCGATGCGAGTCCGAGACGACGACGAGCATACCCCGTCTTCGCGTCGCCGCCGGTCGAGTCTTTCGACGTGACGACGCAGCGACCCGACGACGCGGCGACGCGGCGATCCGACGACGCAGCGACCAGACGACAAGGCGACGCGACACCGTGTCACCGGCGGTGTCGGGCGAGCGTGGGAAAGGACCTTGGGGCCGGCCCGCCAAGTCCGGCGCATGTCCCAGGAGCGCGAACGAGACGAGGCGCCGGCCGTCGTCGACGGCGGCGACGCCGCCGGTGACGATGCCGACGCCACCGACGCCGACGCTACCGACGCCGACAGCGGCGGCGGCCGGCCAGCGGTCGTCGACCGCGACGCGGTCGCGGGGACGTTCGTCGACGCGGCCCCGCGAACGCTCCGGGAGGTCGTCGCCGAGACCGGACTCGAGCGCGAGCGCGCGGTCGACGCGCTCGACGCGCTCGTCGCCGACGGCGACCTCGCCGAGAAGACGCTTGCGTCCGAGAGCGCGTCCGTGCACGCGTGGTACCTGCCGGCGACCGCGCACGTCGAACGGCTCGCGTCCGGGTCGCCGGACGCCGACCGCACGGACGCCGTCGCGGACGCCATCGCCGAACTCGACGTTCCCGGCGTGAGCGAGATGATGCAGGACTGGCGGCGCGACGCCATCCGGAGCGCGTGGGAGTACCTCGTCGAGCAGGGCGCGGCGACCGACGCCGCCATCGTCGACGCGGTCTACCCCGGCCACAGCGCGGGCTACGACGACCGGGAGAACTGGTGGGAGTGCGTTCGACCGCGCCTTCGCACGCTCCCGGGCGTGGACGCGCCCGTCGACGGCGGCGACGGCGTCTGGACGTACGCGCCCGCCTGAGCGACTCTGCGGCGCGATCTGTACCTGGCGACCGGCGCTTGGCGAACGGCGCATGGCGACCGACGACTGGCGACCAGCGGTCCCGGGCGCGAGGTGAGCCGATACGGAAACAGCTTTTGTCGACGCGGGCCCGTGACAGAACGAATAGATGGCCTCCAGTACCAGCGTCGTCCTCGCGGCACTCGTCGCGAACGGCTCCATCGCGATCATGAAGTTCGTCGGCTACCTGCTGACGGGCAGTCCCGCGATGCTCTCGGAAGTGTATCACTCCATCTCGGACACCGGGAACCAGGTGTTCCTCCTCGTCGGAATCAAGTACGGTGGACGAGAAGCCTCCCGGAGTCACCCATTCGGGTACGGGAAGGCGCAGTTCTTCTACGCGCTCCTCGTGTCCGTGATGCTGTTCGGGATCGCGGGCTGGGAGTCCGCGAACCACGGCCTGCACGCACTCCAGCACCCCGAGCCCGTCTCCACGGGGACGGTGACGCTCCCGGTCGTCGCGGCGGAGATCCCGAACGTGTGGGTGAACTACACGGTCCTGATCGGCGCGATCGTCTTCGAGGCGTGGGCGTTCGCGAAGGCGTACAAGGCCATCAAGATACAGATGGACCGGAACGGCTGGACGTCCATCTGGGAGGCGTTCCGGAAGTCGAGCGACATCACGACGCTCACGGCGCTCACGGAGGACACGATCGCGGGGGCCGGCGCCGGCATCGCGCTCGCCGGCGTGTACGCCTCGCGCGTGACGGAGAACCCGGTCTACGACGCGGCGTCGGCGTTCGTCATCGGCCTGCTCCTGATGGGGTTCGCGATCTTGCTCGCGTGGGAGAACAAGCGCCTCATCCTCGGCGAGAGCCTCCCCGAGGACGCGGAGACGCCGCTCCGCGACGCCGTCGCGAACTGGGACGGCGTGGAGAACGTCGCTGACTTCCGGACGGTGTTCTTCGGGCCGCAGAAGCTCGTCGTCACCGCCGACGTCGCGTTCGACCCGAGCATGGACACCGAGGAGATCGACGACGCCATCACCGCGATCGAGTCGAAGCTGAAGACGATGGAGTCGTCCGTGAAGACGGTGTACATCGAACCGCGCGTCCTCGGCGGCGAGGAAGGCATGGCCGCGGGCGAGTAGCGACCCTCACGGCCGCAAACTCGTCCCGGGACTCCCGCGACCGCAGGGCGGCGCGTTCGGCGCGCGGTCAGTTCGATTCTTTCGGGGCGGTGACGCGGTCGATGTCCTCGTCGTCGAGGACGTCGAGTAGACTCTCGCCGGACTCGAGGCGAGCGCGGTCCTCGTCGTCGAGGACGTCGTCGAGTTTCTGTTCGTCGATGCGTTCGCGGAGGTTCTCGTCGAGGTCGTCGAGATCGTAGCCTGGAATGACCATGGTAGAGAATAGCACCCGAACCGTCTTATCTTTGGCCCAAGCGGTACGGGCGTCCCGGGCGCGACCCGCCACCGGCTCGTACCGCAGTCCGTCGATCGAATCGGCCGCTCACTCGTACCGCAGTCCGTCGATCGAACCGATTGCTCACTCGTACCGCAGTGCGTCTATTGGGTCGGTCTTGGAGGCGTTGTACGCGGGGTAGAGGCCGGCGAGGACGCCGACGGCGATGCCGACGACGACCGCGATCGCGCCCCACTCCCAGGGGACGACGAGCTGCTCGAGGCCGACGAGTTGGGCGACGCCGTACCCTGCGACGAGGCCGAGGACGAGGCCGAGGATGGAGCCGACGACGCCGAGGACGACCGCCTCCACGATGAACAGCTGGAGGATGTCCCGGCGCTGGGCGCCGACGGCCTTCATGATCCCGATCTCGCGGGTGCGTTCGGTGACGGAGACGAGCATGATGTTCGCGATCCCGATGGAGCCGACGAGTAGCGAGATGCCGGCGACGCCGACGACGAAGTTCTGGAGGACGTCGAACAGCTCCTGGAACTGGTCGAGCAGCTCCAGGCTCGTCTGGAAGTTGAATGCGAGATCCTCGTCGCCGAACCCGGCGGCGTCGCTCTCGGAGCTGTTCAGGTACGCGAGCGCCTGGTCTCGTGCGTCGTCGACGCTCCCCTGGTCGGTCGCCTCGACGACGACGAGCGAGAACCGCGTGCGGTCGGCTTGCGTGACGTCGGTCACGTACGGGTCCGTCGGCACGTACACGCGCGGTTCGGGATTGAATCCCTCGAACGGACTCCGCGACTCGGCGTCCTCGGTGATGCCGACGACGGTCGCGTTCACCGTCCCGACGACCGGCACCTGGATCGCGATCTCGTCCCCGATCGAGAGGTTCGGGTCGAACAGCGCCGCCGCCGCCGGGTTCAGGACCGCCTCGCGTTCGCCCGCGCGGAACTGCCGGCCCTGCGCGACGTCCTCGGCGTCGACATACGCCGGCCCGGTCGCGTACACGCCGCTCCCGCGCGGCACCGTCTCGTTGCGCGCGGACAGCGTCTGCGTCGGCACCGGCTGGAAGCCGTACGCCGCCTCGACCGCCGGCTCTTGCTCGATCCGCTCCAGGTCCCGCGGCGTGAACACCGGCTGTGCGCCCGCACCGGGGCCGCCGTTCGTATCCGGTGGTGCCGCCCACCCGTAGACGTTCTCGCGGTCGTCCGGGCTCACGTCGCCGATGACGCCCGCCTGCAGGCTCGCGCCGAGGATGACGAACGTCAAGACCGCCGCGACGCCGATGACCACGCCGAGCGTCGTCAGCGTCGACCTGAGCTTGTGCGCGCGGATCGCGCGCCACGACATCGCCACCGTCGTCCGGAACTTCACGACGACTCACCCGCCACTGGCTCCGACCTCGTCGCTCGGGACCTCACGCCGACTCACCCGGTAGTTCCTCGACGCGCTCGATCTGTCCGTCGAGCAGGTGGACGACGCGCTCGGCGCGCTCCGCGACGTGGCGCTCGTGGGTGACCATGACGATCGTGTTCCCCTCCGCGTGCAGCTCGTCGAAGAGGTCGAGGATGTTCGCGCCCGTCTCCGAGTCGAGGTTCCCCGTCGGTTCGTCCGCGAGCAGGATCGCGGGGTCGTTCACGAGCGCTCGCGCGATGGCGACGCGCTGGCGTTGCCCGCCCGAGAGCTCGTTGGGCGCGTGTTCGAGGCGGTCGCCGAGGCCGACGCGGTCGAGGATGTCGGCCGCGCGCGCCTGGCGCTCGTCGCGGTCGACGCCGCGGAACACGAGCGGCAGCGCGACGTTCTCCAGGGCCGTGAGTCGCGGCATGAGGTTGAACGTCTGGAACACGAATCCGACCTTCTCCCCGCGCAGACGCGTTCGCTCGCGGTCGCTCATCGCACCGACGTCCTCGCCGTCGACGAACACGCGCCCGGACGTCGCCGTGTCCAGACAGCCGACGAGGTTCATCAGCGTCGACTTCCCCGACCCCGACGGCCCCATGACCGCCGTGTACGACCCTCGCGGGACGTCGATGGTGACGCCGTCGAGCGCGTGGACGGGCTCGCCGAGCTGGTAGGTCTTCCGAGCGTCCGCGAGCGCCACGGCCGCGTCCGCCGCCCCGCTCGCGTCCGTCGTCTCCTTCGCGTCAGCGCTCGCGGCCGGCGCGTCGTCGACCGACGTGCTCGCTGCGTCCTCGCTGCTCGCTGCGTCCTCGCCGCTCGAACCGCTTGTCACGCGTTCACGTACGTCGTCGAGACGTATCAATGCCGTACCCGACGGTGCGCTCGCAGGGAGCCATTGGGGACCGAACGGCCTAACTTCTGGCCGGTCGAGCGTGTGGACGATGAAGCAGACCGGTGGCAGCGAGGACCAGAAGCGCCGCGCCGCCGAGAGCGCCGTCGAGCACGTCGCGGACGGCATGGTCGTCGGCCTCGGGACGGGATCGACGGCCGCGCACGCCATCCGCGAACTCGGCGAGCGCGTCGACGCCGGCCTGGACGTTCGCGGCGTCCCGACGTCGTTCGCGGCCCGCGAACTCGCTCGCGACGTCGGCGTCCCGCTCGTCGACCTCGCGGACGTCGACGGCGTGGACGTCGCCATCGACGGCGCGGACCAGGTCGTCGGCGTCGGCGGAGCCGGTGGCGTCGAGGCCGACGACGCACCGGACGCGGCGGATGCGACGGGCGCGGCCGACGTCGTCCTGGTGAAGGGCGGCGGGGCGGCGCACGCCCGCGAGAAGCTCGTCGACGCCGCGGCCGACGAGTTCCACGTCGTCGCCGACCCCTCGAAGGTCGCCGACGCCGTCTCCGTCCCGATCCCCGTCGAGGTGCTGCCGGCGGCGCGGACCGTCGTCGCGGCCGCCGTCCGCGACCGCGGCGGCGACCCCGAACTCCGGCGCGCCGACCGGAAGGACGGTCCGGTCGTCACCGACAACGGGAACCTCGTCCTCGACTGCGCGTTCGACGCCGTCGACGACCCCGCCGCGCTCGCCAGCGCGCTCTCCGCGACGCCCGGCGTCGTCGAGCACGGCCTGTTCGTCGACCTCGCCCACTCCGTCCACGTCGGCACCGACGACGGCGTCGACGTCCACGACGACGGGAGCTGAACCGACGCCGTCGCTCGCGACGTCCGCGGCGATTGCGGAGCCCCCACGACCCCGTCGTCGACGTCGACGGACGGGGCCGTGGCTGTCGGGTACTGAAAGCCGAGCGGTGACCACCGCGGTCACCCCTCGTCGAGAAGTCGGTTCGAACCGAGTTTAGAGGTCGCGCGGCTGGACCGTCTTCCGGTCGTTCGCTTCGGCGCGGCGGGCGGCGTCCTCGAGGAGCTCCTCGACTTCCTCGTCGAGTGCGTCGTAGAAGTCGGACGCAACGTTCTTACCCTCGAGCTGTTCCTTCACGGCTGCCTTGACGATGAGGTCTGCCATACAAGCGGCCATACCCATGCCCCCTTTATAATAGTTTCCAGTTAGCGCCGTCAGACGGGCGCGAGAGCGCGTCTCGGGGTGTGTCTGGTGCGTCCGAGACCGACAAGTTTTGGTGGGATCACGTTACTGGGGGCGGCGCCGTCGTCGAGACGGCGAGCGTCGGCGCCCGCGGCGACTCGCGCGCGACTCGCTCAGCGGCTGGCTCGCGAGCGCGACGCGGTGGACGGGAGCGACGGGTTGGTGTGCGTGCGGGACGGAGTCTCGTCCATGCGAGACGTCCTGGAACGCGTCGCCGCCGGCGATCTCTCCCCGGCGGCCGCCGAAGCGGAACTGCGCGGGTACGCCACGACCGACGACGGACGGTTCGACGCCGCACGCGAGCAACGCCGCGGCGTCCCCGAAGCCGTACTCGCCGACGAGAAGACGCCCACCGAGGTCGCGAACCTCGCGGCGACGGCCGTCGAGACCACCGGGCGCGCGCTCGTCACGCGAGCGAGCGACGCGGCCGCGAGCGCCGTCCGCGAGCGCGTCGCCGACGCCCACCCCGACGCCACCGTCGAGGTCGACGACCGAGCGCGGTTCGTCGTCGTGCACGCCGCCGACTACGACCCGCCGGAGGTCCCCGCGACGGTCGGCGTCGTCACCGGCGGCACCGGCGACGCCGAAGCCGCCGGCGAGGCCGCGGTCGTCGCCCGCGAGATGGGCGCGACCGTCGAGACGATCGCGGACGTCGGCGTCGCCAGCATCGCCCGCGTCCTCGACGCGCGCGACGCGCTCGACGCGGCGGACGCGCTCGTCGTCGCCGCCGGCCGCGAGGGCGCGCTCCCGACGGTCGTCGCCGGCCTCGTCGACGCGCCCGTCGTCGGCCTCCCCGTCTCCACCGGCTACGGGCACGGTGGCGAGGGCGAGGCGGCGCTCGACGGGATGCTCCAGTCCTGTACGGTACTCTCGGTCGTGAACGTCGACGCGGGCTTCGTCGCCGGCGCACAGGCCGCGCTCGTCGCTCGCGCCGTCGGCGCGGCCCGAGACGGTGACGCTCCTCGCACGGACGACGCGTGAGGACCCCGACCAGTTTCACGGCATCCGCAAAGAAACTTTTCCCGATTCCCAACGACGCCTCCTGGTTCCGGGCGTATTTATAGGAACATCACCAAGAGCGTGCTACCGGCTCCCGAACCACGCCGGTCCCCCCACTATGCCAGACTGTGACAACTGCGGCGCACACGTCTCCGAACGCTTCGCTCGCGTGTTCTCGGACGAACACGGCCGGATCCTGGCGTGCGTGAACTGCTCGGCGAACGCCGGCATTGCCGAGGAATCCAGACGCCGAGCGGCACCCGATTCCTGACCGCGCAGTGATTCACCACGCGAAGGCTCTTTGCATCCGCGCAAGACATCACGCCCCGTGAGCAGTCACTATCCATGAGCAGTCACTATCCATGAGCAGTCACTACCCATGAGCAGTCACTTCGTCTACGTCCTCGAGTGCGACGACGGGACGTACTACACCGGGTACACGACCGACGTCGACCGACGCGTCGACGAGCACGACGCCGGCGACGGCGCGAAGTACACGCGCGGGCGCACCCCCGTCTCGCTCGTCCACGTCGAGTCCTACGACACGCGCTCAGCAGCCATGTCCCGCGAGCACGAGATCAAGACGTTCTCGCGAGCGCGCAAAGAACGGCTCGTCGCCGACGGCGACGACGCGACTGTCCACGAAGCCACCGACTGACCGACCCACCCGACTCCCGCCCTCGCCGTCGGCTAACGCCGCCCGCCCGGGGCGTCAGGGTTTTCCACCGGTCGCGCGAACCTCGACGCATGCGCGTCGAGTACGACTACGACACCTGCATCGGAATGTTCCAGTGCGTCGCCGAGTGGGACGCCTTCGAACGCGACGAGGACGCCGGCAAGGCCGTGCTCGATGGGAGCGACGAGCGCGAGGACGGCGTGTTCGTGCGCGAGGTCCCAGAGGACGCCGAACTGGACGCGAAGTTCGCCGCGCGCGCCTGCCCCGTCGACGCCATCCGCGTCTACGACGACGACGGCGACCAACTCGTCCCCTGACCGGCGAGCGCACGCAACGGATCACAGGAGCAGCGTCGGACGACGGCGCGCGCCCGCGACGACCGGACGACCCGACGACGCATCACTCCTATACGGTTGCAGTCTGAGTATGAGATATGACGACACGTCCCCGGGTTCTCGTCGTCGACGCGGACTCGGACCGAGCCGGGGCGACCGTCGACGCCCTCGCGACGACCGGCCGCGACTCGACCGCCGTCGACGACGCCGACGCGGCGCTCGTCGAACTCGGCGATCACGCCGTCGACTGCGTCATCTGCGAGCGCGACCTCGGCGACCGGTCCGCGATCGACCTCCTGGAGACCGTCCGCGACGTCCACGGCGACGTCCCGTTCGTCGTCCTGACCGCGGACGGCGACGAGGCGCTCGCCGAACGTGCCGTCGCCCTCGACGTCACCGCGTACGTCCGCCGCGTCGACGACTGGCAGCGCCGCCTCGACGACGCCGTCTCGCGCGCCGTCGACGACGGCCGCGACCGCACGGGCGTCCTCACGCAACGCGCACTCGACGAAGCCCCCGTCGGCATCACGATCGCCGACGCCGACGCCGACGACATGCCGCTCGTGTACACGAACGACGCGTTCGTCGACCTCACCGGCTACGACCGCGCGGACGTCGTCGGCCGGAACTGTCGATTCCTCCAGGGCGAGGATTCAGACCCCGACGCCGTCGCGGAGATGCGCGCCGCCATCGAGGCCGAGACGAGCGTCACCACCGAACTCGCGAACTACACCGCCGACGGCGAGAAGTTCTGGAACCGCGTCGACATCGCACCAGTGAGGGACGCCGACGGCGACGTCACGCACTTCGTGGGCTTCCAGACCGACGTCAGCGAGCGCGTGAACGCCGAACGCGTCGCCGAACGCCGCGCCGCCGAACTCGCGACCGAACGCGAGAGCCTCCAGCACGTCCTCGAACGCATCGACGGCCTCGTCCAGGACGCCGGACAGGCGCTCGTCGAAGCCACCACGCGCGAGTCCGTCGAGACCGCGACGTGCGACCTCATCGTCGACAACGACCCGTACACGTGCGCGTGGGTCGGCGAACCCGACCTCGCCGAGAAGACCATCGCGCCGACCGCGATCGCCGGCGGCACGCCCGACGGCGACCCCCTCGACCTGCGCGCGAGCGACGGCCCCATCCAGACCGCGATCGAGACCGGCGAGACGCAAGTCGTCGACGTCGCCGACCTCCCCGACCGCGACTGGCACGAGGCCCGCGTCGACGACGCGTTCGCGACCGTCGCCGTCGTCCCGCTCTCGCACCGCGACGCGAAGTACGGCGTCCTCTGCGCGTACGTCGACGACGCCACCGCCGTCGACGACCGCGAAGTCGCCGTCCTGAACGCGCTCGGGCGGATGGCCGGCACCGCCATCTCCGCCGTCGAGACCCGGCGAACGCTCACCGCCGACGACGTCGTCTCCCTCGCCTTCACCGTCCGGAACCGCGACGCGTTCTTCGTCCGGATCGCCGAAGACGCGGACGTGTCGCTGTCCTACGCCGGCTCGATGCATCGCGACGACGACCGCCTCGGGATGTTCTTCACCGTCGAGACCGACGACCCGGACCGACTCGAAGCGGTCGCCGCCGACCTCCCGGACGTCGTCGACGTCACCGTCGTCACCGCGACCGAGGGCGCGTGCCTCGTCGAGTTCGAGGTCGAGAACGCCGGTCTGCTGTCGACGCTCGCCGACTACGGCGCCGACATCCGCGAGATCACGGCGTCGCCGACGAACGCCACCGTCGAAGTGGAACTCCCAAGGGACGCGAACGCGCGGTCGCTCGTCGACCACGTCGAGTCCGCGTTCGCCGACGTGGAACTGACCGCGTACCGCGAACGCGACCGCGCCGACGCCACGAAACAGGAGTTCGTCGCCGCCCTCGAAGCCGACCTCACCGACCGCCAGCTCACCGCCCTCCGCCGCGCGTACTTCGGCGAGTTCTTCGAATGGCCGCGGCCGACCAGCGGCGACGACCTCGCCGAATCCATGGGTATCGCCCGGTCGACGTACCACCAGCACCTCCGCGCCGCCGAACGCAAACTCGTCGGCGAGTTCTTCGACCGGCCCTGACCGAATCGGCGACCCCCAGACCGCGAGAGTCCAGCGCCCGCCCCCGACGGCGTCTGTTCAATCGCCCGAAACGTATACAATCGGCGTAAGAGTTATTCTCTCGGACGTTCACGATACCTACCGGCATGGGACACAGCGACCGACGCGCCCACATCGAGGAATGGGCGCGCCTCCTCGACGCGTCGGTGCCCGACGCCCTCCCCGACGAGGACCGCACCGACCGCGACCGACGCAGTTGGTGACAGCCACGCCGACGCCCGCGCGCGCCAGCGACTGACGACGCAACTTTCGACGTCGCAACTCGCGACGCCGCGATCGTCGACTCGAACCACCAATCCGACCGGAAAAGGAACGCGACTGCTTCTAGGCGATCTCGTCGTACTGCTCGCTGAGCTTGTCGACCGCCTCGCCGAGCTGCTCGCGCTCGTACGCCGACAGGTCCCACTCGACGACCTCCTCGACGCCGTTCGCGCCAAGCTTCACGGGAACGCCGAGTGCGACGTCCTCGTGCCCGAACTCGCCCTGGAGCTTCACGCTCGCAGGCAGCACCTCGCCGGTGTCGTTCAGGATCGCCTCGACCATGTGCGCGACGCCCGTCGCCGGCCCCCACTCCGTCGCGCCCTTGCGCTCGATGACGTTCATCGCGGACTGCTTGAGGTCGCCGAGGATCTCCTCCTTCTCGTCACCGCTGAAGGAGGGGTCGCGGCCGTCGACGCGGACCTTCGAGAACACCGGGACCTGCGCGTCCCCGTGCTCGCCGAGGATCGTCGCCTCCACGTTCTGGACTTGCGTGTCGAAGCGCTCGCTGAGGACGTACCGGAAGCGCGCGGAGTCCAGACGGCCGCCGAACCCGACGACCTTGTTCCGGTCGCGGTCGCCGGCCTCGTAGAGGTGGCGGTTCAGGAGGTCGACGGGGTTCGACGTCGTCACGGAGACGTAGTCGTCGTTGTGCTCGTCGAGACTCGACTGGATGTCCTCCATGATCGGCGCGTTGTCGCCCGCCAGGTCGATGCGCGTCTGGCCCGGCTGACGCGGGATGCCCGCCGTGATGACGACGACGTCCGACCCCGCGGTGTCCGCGTACGAGCCCTGTCGAACCGTCGTGTTCGAGTCGTACGCCACGCCGTGGTTCGCGTCGGCGGCCTGCCCGACGGTCTCGTCCTCCTTGTCCGGGATGTCCACGAAGACGAGCTCGTCCACGACGTCCCGAAGCGCGAGATTGTACCCTGCGGCGGCACCGACCGTACCGGCCGCGCCGACAACGCTGACTTTCGTCATAACACCAGAAACTGCCACCGCAGGGGAGTTAATCGTGTCGAAGTCGCAAGTCCTGCCCGCCGCCCCGCGACGCCGCTGGTGGGTACTCGTCGCCGTCTCCCTCCGGCGGTCACGAGGTCCAATTCGGTCTCCGCCGACGGTACGTGTCGCACGAACGCCACGCTTTTCGCCGCCGAGCGTCTCTCGTCGACCATGAGCGACTTCGACAAGGAAGCCGAGCGCGAGCGACTCAGGGAGAAGTACGAGGCCGAGCGCGAGGACCGCGAGGCGACCCAGCACATGAGCGAGTTGCTCCTGAAGGGTGCGACGATGACGAACAGTCACTGCGGGCGCTGTGGCGACCCGATCTTCCGGTACGACGGCCAGGAGTTCTGCCCGTCCTGCAACGGCGACGCCGATGCCGAGACCGACCAGCGAGGAACCGACCAGCAGACCGCCGACCAGCAGACGGCCAGTCGACAGAGCACCGACCAGCAGGAGGACGCCGGCGCGGACGCCATCGAGGTCCAGACCGAACCGACGCCGTCGCCCGACTCCGACGCCTCCACGAACGCACCCGCGGCCGACGCACCGACCGACCCGACTTCTGCGGCCGAACCTGCCTCTGCGACCGAATTGACGCCGGCGACCCCGAGCTCGGACGCTCGCGGCGACGCCCCCGACCGGAACGCAGACGCCGTGGACCGCGGTCACGACCCCGTCGCCACGGACGGGGACGCCGTCGGGAACGTCGAAGCGACGCTCGAGCGCTTCGCCGCCGCCGCCGCGCGTACCGACGACCCCGACCGCGCCCGCGAATACCTCGCCGTCGTCCGCGACGCCACCGACACCCTCGACGCGCTCGACCGATAATCCGTTCTATCTTCGAGAATCGAGCCCTACTCGTTCGTTCCGGGGTCGTACTCGCTCCCGACGACCTCGCGGATGCGTTCGGCGGTGACCGCGCCGACGCCATCGACTTCCTCGAGGTCGTCCTGACGAGCGGTCATGACGGCCTCGACCGTCGAGAAGTGCTCGAGGAGCGAGCGCGCCGTCACCGGGCCGACGTCCGCGATCGAGGAGACGACGTACTCCTGTTGCTCGACGAGCGTCTTCGAGGCCTTCTCGCCGTGCACGCTCACCTCGCGGTCCTCCGCCTCCTGCTCGCGTTCAGCGATCACGGACAGCAACTCCATCGTGTCCGCCTCGCTCTGCGTGCGCAGGACGCTCACGCCGAAGTCGACGGCGAGGGACGCGAGCGCGCCACGGATCGCGTTCGGGTGGACGTTCCGCCGCCCGTATAGACTCCCCTCGCCCTCGAGCACGACGACCGGCCGCGAGTAGTGCCGGCTCGCGTCCCCGAGTTGTTCGAACATCGACCGGTCGCCGCCCGTTAGCGTGTCGAGGAAGTCGTCGACGGACTTGCGTTCCGCGACCACGCGATCCGAGAGCACGTAGTCCCCGACCGACAGCGTCTCCAGCCGCGTCGTCACGCCCTCGCGCTTCGAGAGCTCGCGCGGGATCGACGAGTCCATCTCGCGCTGGTCGACCACCACCTCGACGCCGCCGTCGGCGTCCGGTTCCGCGCGCTCCACGGCGTCAGCGTCGACGGGCGCGTCGCCGTCCGCGCCAGCCTCGGCGGTATCCGGCTCGTCGTTCTCGCCGTCGCCGTCCGCGTCGCTCTCCGTGTCACCGGCCTCGCCACCATCGCTCTCGCCGCCAGTGAAGTCCTGGAGGCCGGGCTGAGGGCCGCCGTCGCTCGCCGTCTGTGCCGCGGTCGTCCCAGCCGTCTCCGACGACGACATCGACTCGTCGGCCGAACCGCCGCCGTCGGCACCGTCCCCGCCACCGGCGTCGTTGCCGTCCGCGCCGGCGGCGTCGTCCGCGTCCTCGAACGCCGACAGCGACGCCTGAGAGTCGTCCAGCTCCTCCGCGAGGTCGTCGACGCTCGCCTTCAGGTCGCGCAACTCCGACTCCATCTCGCGCTCCCGGCGCTTGCTGATCCAGAAGTACGCCTCGTCCCTGGTGTCCTCAGCCATCAGGACGACCACGCGCCCCTCGGCCTGCCGGCCCGTCCGGCCCTTCCGCTGGATCGAGCGGATCGCCGTCGGCACCGGCTCGTAGAACAACACGAGGTCGACCTCGGGGACGTCCAGGCCCTCCTCGGCGACGCTCGTCGACACCAGCACCTCGAACTCGCCCGCCCGGAAGTCGTCCAGGGTCTCCTGTTGCTGCTTCTGGGTCATCCCGTCGCTGCCCTCCTTGTCGCCCTGACCGACGAACCGGCGGACGTCGAAGCCATCGGAGAGGAAGTCCGTGAGCGCCTCCGCCGTGTCCCGGGACTCCGTGAACACGATGACGCGCTCCCCGCCCTCGAGCCCGAGCGTCTCCGCGAGCAGCCGGCGCGCCTGCGCGTACTTCGGGTGGAGGTCGTCGTACCGCCTCGCGCGCCGCATCGCCTCCTCGACCTTCGCCTCCGAGATCATCCGCTGGCTCGCCTTCGACGCACCGGACGAGCGCGCCGCGTTCTCCTGGCGCTCGAAGTACCGCCGGAGGCTCTCGACGCTCTGGGTCTCGACGTACGTCACCGCCGTCCGCAACTTGCGGATCTCCGCGAGGAAACTCATCCCCTGGTAGCCCTCGCTCTGGTCGTTGTCCATGAGGGTGCGAAGCTCCGAACTCATCCGGTTGACCTCCTTCTCCGAAAGGTCCGGCGACGTCTTCCTCGTCACACCCAGCTCCTTCAACTCCTCCAAGCGATCGCTGATGACGTCGTTCAGCGCGTCCCGTATCTCGAGGATCTCGTCGGGGAGGGTGACCTCGACCCACTCGACGTCCGTGTCGTGCGTGTACTCGTCGACGTCCGCGTCCTCCTCCGTCATCACCTCGACCTGCCGGATGCCGAGGTTCGCGCACACCGTCTCGATCTCCTCCTCGTCCCCACCCGGAGAGGCACTCATCCCCGTCACGAGCGGGTTCTCGGCGTCCTGGTGGTAGCGTTCCGCGATGTACGTGTACGCGTAGTCGCCGGTCGCGCGGTGGCACTCGTCGAACGTCACGTGCGTCACGTCCGACAGCGTGATCCGCGAGCCGACGAGGTCGTTCTCGACGACCTGCGGCGTCGCGATGACCACCCGTGCCTCGCCCCAGAGCGCCGCGCGGTCCTCGGGCTTGACCTCGCCCGTGAACACCACGATCTCGTCGTCCGGGACGGAGAGCGCCTCGCGGTAGAACTGCGCGTGCTGGTTCACGAGCGGCTTCGTCGGCGCGAGCAAGAGCGCGGTCCCCCCGACCTCGTGCAGTCGCCGCGCGGTCACCAGCAAGCTCACCGTCGTCTTCCCCAGCCCCGTCGGGAGGCAGACGAGCGTGTGCGCGTCCGCTGCCGCGCCCGCGAGCTGGAGCTGGTACAGGCGTCGCTCGATGAACCCGGGATTCAGGAGCGGGTGCTCGACGTACGCGACGTCGCCGTCGTCAGTCGTCGCCATCTACCCGACTCGTAGCGCGCCCGGCGGGTTAAGGGTTCGCCGAGCGCGGCGGAAGTGAAGCGCCCGGTCGTCGGCGACGACCGGTTGCCGTCACGCACCGAGTGGCGGGGCGAGCGAGGGCAAGTACCGCATGGCCGCCCACGCGGCCACGGCGACGACGATCGGGATCGAGAGGTTGTCGTCGACGATGACCCCACGGAACCGCGGTTTCACGCCGTCGGCGACCGTCGCGCCGACCGCGGCGACGAGCGCCGCCGACAGCGGCAAGAACGGCCACGCGAGTACGAGCGTCGTCGCGAACATCGCGAGCAGGACCCGCGGTCGCTTCACCGTCCGCAGTTCCCCGGACGCGAGCAGGCCGCTGATGGGGTCGCCCAGCGAGAGCGCGAGCATCGCCACCACCGCGATCCGGGGCTCGTGGCCGAACGCGAGGACGACCGCGGCGACGCTCCACATGTACAGCGCGTACCCCGCGGGGTTGTCCTGCTCGTACTCGCGAGTGAGCTTGTCGAACACCACCCACTCGAGGCCGACGAACAGGCGGACGGCTTCGAGGACGGCCGCGCCGACCGCCGCGACCACCATGAACGCCTGCACGAGCCACCACGGCGCACCCAGGAGCCACGCGACCGGGACGGCCGCACCGCTCGCGTGTACGAGGCGTCGCGCCACCTCGTCGCGGAGTCCCGCCAACTGATCGCTACCCGACTCCGTCACGCTTCCGGGAGGTCCTCGAACGCGAGTTCGCCCGCCCGCAACTCCGCGAGCGTCCCGACGAGGTCGTCCAGCTCGACGCGCGCCTGCGCGGTCGAGTCGCGTTCGCGGATCGTCGCCGTCCCCTCCGGGTCGGCGTCCAGCGTCACGCAGTACGGCGTCCCCACCTCGTCCTGGCGGCGGTACCGACGCCCGATGCTCCCCGAGTCGTCGTACGTGACGTCCAATCCGGCCGCGCGGAGCGTCTCCGCGACCTCGCGGGCCGTCTCGGGCAGGCCGTCCTGGTCAGTGAGCGGGAACACGCCGACGAACGTCGGCGCGACCGCCTGCGGGAGCCGGAGCACGTCCCGCTCCTCGCCCTCGACGACGTCCGACTCGTGCGCGTGCGCGAGCACCGAATACACGACGCGACCGACGCCGAACGCCGGCTCGACGACGTGCGGCGTGACGTGCTCGCCGTGCTCCGTGACCTCCTCGACCGCGAACCCCGTCTGCTCGACGGGGACCGCGTACTCGTCGCCGTCGACGGAGACGACGACCTCGTCGCCGTCGAACGCCGACCGGTCGCGCTCCGCGAGCGCCTGCAGGGCGTCGGCGACCTCGCCCGCGGCCCCACCGAACTCGGGGCCGAGGTAGCTCATGTCCGGGTCGACCGTCGCACGCTCGGTCGACACCGGCTCGTCGTACTCCTTGAAGATCGTGAACGAGTCGTCGGCGTACTTGGCGTGCTTCGAGAGGTCGTAGTCGCTCCGAGCCGCAATTCCCTCGATCTCGACCCAGTCGCCGTCGACGAGCGCCTCCGCGTCCCAGCAGTCGCTCGCGTAGTGCGCGAGCTCGCCCGGGAGGTGCTGGCGGAGCCGGAATCGCTCCAGGTCCACGCCGACGCGCTCGAACCACGCCGTCGACCGCCCGAGGAAGTACGCGATCCAGTCGCTCCCGACCACGCCCGCCTCGACGGCCTCCACGGGCGTCATGTGCAGGTACTCCTCGCCGTCGGCCTGCTGCGCGTCCACCGGATACAGCGGCAGGTCGACGTCCGCGACCGCGGCAAGGTCCGGCTCGTCTGCCTCGGGGTCGACGAACATCTCCAGCTCCGCCATCGTGAACTCGCGAGCGCGCAACAGCGCGTTGCGCGGCGAGATCTCGTTCCGGTAGCCCGTCCCGATCTGCGCGACGCCGAACGGCGTCTGGTTGCGCGCGTACTCCTTCAGACGCGGGAACTCCGTGAACATCCCCTGGGCCGTCTCCGGGCGCAGGAACCCCGCCTGGTCGCCGCCCGGCCCGATCTCGGTCTCGAACATCAGGTTGAACGTCTCCACGGGCTGGCCGGCGAGACTCGCCCCGCACTCCGGACACGGCAGGTCGTGCTCCGCGATCAGGTCCTCGACCTCGTCGGTCGGCAGGCTCTCGGCGTCCTCCACGTCCGTCGCGTCCTCGACCACGTGGTCCGCGCGATGACTCTCCCCGCACTCCGCGCACTCGACGAGCATGTCGTCGAATCCCTCGAGGTGACCCGAGGCCTCGAACACCGCCTCGGGCGTCACCGTCGGCGAATCGATCTCGAGGTTCCCCTCCTTCGTCACGAACCGGTCGCGCCACGCCTCCTCGACCTTCCGCTTCAACGCCGCCCCCTCGGGACCGTACGTGTAGAACCCAGCGACGCCGCCGTAGGACTCGTTCGCCTGGAAGAAGAACCCGCGACGGCGCGCGAGCTCGCTCAGGTCGCTACTCATACAGCGCCTCCAGGAGGTCCACGTCCCGGACGATGCCGACGAGCCGGTCGCCGGACACCATCGGCACCTGCTCGATGTCCTCGCTGATCATGCGCTGGGCGGCCTCCTCGACGGACGTCCGCGTCGAGATCGTCACCACGTCCGCCGTCATGAACTCCCGAACCGGTTCCGCGGGAATCTCGACGTTCCGCGTCGGCACGTACCGGCCACCGACCGCCTTGATCCCCTCCCACATCCACTCGTCGTCCTCGTTCGCGATCGAGTCGCCCGTGTCGTCCTCGCCCTCGACGATCCGCGCCACCTCGAGGATGTCGACCTCCGTCAACATCCCCGACACGTCCGCGTCGTCGTCGAGCACGACCGCGTACGGCACGTTCGCGTAGAACAGCTCGCGCTCCGCGACCGGAAGCGGCGTCCCCTCGTACGTCGTGTTCACGTCCCGGGACGCGTAGCCCTCGACGGTCGCATCCGTCGCCGCGTCGCCGCGTGCGATCGCGTGCACGACGTCCGTCACCGTCACGATACCCTCCAGCTGGCCGTCAACGACCGGCATGCGACGCGCGCCCTCCTCGACCATCACCCGGGCGACCGACTCCAGGCTCTCCCCGGCCGTCGTCGTCGGCACGTCCTCCATCAGGATCGCCAACTGGTCCTCGTCGGGGTGCTCGATGAGCGCGTCCCGAGACACCAGCCCGCGGTACTCCTCGCCCGCGTCGGTCCGCTTCACCACCGGCACCGACGAGAACTCGTACTCCTGGAGGTACTCCAGCACGTCGTCGCGCGTCCCGGGCAACTCGACCGTGACTAGCTCCGAGCGCGTCGTCATCGCGTCCGCGACATTCATACTCGCACTCTACAGCGAAAACGGAAATAAAGCCCCTGTTTCTGGCGAGCGACACTCACGACCGCCGACAGTACGCTCAGGCCTCGTCGACGTCCGCGTCCTCGACCGCCTCCGGCTCCACGTCGTCGAGCTTCTTCGCGACCTCCTGGGGGTCCGGCGTCTCCATCCGGTACTCCTCGATGCGGTCGATCTCCGGGACGAACTTGTCGACGCTATCGTGCTCGAACGCACCGATGCGCGTCCCGTCGACGAGCTGCGCGTACGTGTACATCGTCTCCTCGCGACGCGCCGCCGTCACCATCCCCGGCGCGAACCGGAGCTCGTACTGGCTCGCGACGAAGATCGCCGTCTCCGACTCCGGGTCGATGTACTCGACGACCAGGTACGCACGTCCCTCGTCCGCGGCCCGGTACACCTCGTACTGCGGGAACGCCTTCCCCTCGTAGGCCGCCTCGAACTCCTCGGCCATGTTGTTCGGGAGCACGAACACGAGCCCGAAGTCGTCGCGGTCGCCCGCGTCCGGGTTCGTCGGCGCCGTATCCACGGCCATGCACGTCACAGCCTCCCATCCATCTTCGCGTCGGGCCTCCGCCATCGCCTCCATGTCCTCGAGCGTCGCCTCCCACGCCTCCCGGATCGCGTCCGCGTTCGCCGCGATCCGGTCCGCGTGCGTGAAATCCTCCTCGTCGATATCGGGGGCTTCGGGCATGGGTCGCACAACACACCCGAGTCGGTTAAGGGTGTCTCTATCCGTCGACGACTCACCGAAGGAAACCCGTCACGACGCCTGCTCGCCCCGCCTACAGTCCGAGGCCGACGTCGAACACGACCTCCAGCAGCCACGCCGTCACGACGAACGCGACCGCCGCCGCGAACTGCTTCGTGTACGGCGAGAACCGCTCCGTCGGCGTCAACCCCGTCCACCGCGCCGGCGGCATCGCCGCCGCCACGCGCTGCAGGCGAGACACCTCCCGGCCACCGACCGTCGCACTGCTCGGACCAGCGTCGACCGCCGCCGCCCGACGCTCCGGCCCGGCCGGCCGCAACTGGAAGCTCGAGTACACGCCGAGGACGCCACCCACGACGAACAGCACCCACTTCGTGAACACGAGCCCGCCGAACGTCGACAGCTCGAACGCCGCGACCGGCACGAACACCACCGCAACCAGTACCACCACGTACGTCAGCAAGTCGACGACCTTCAACGCGACGACCTCGACCGCCTCGCGCGGCGTGGAATCCGTAGAAGACACGGCCGGCCTACAGCTGCTGGAAGACCGACTGGCTGTCCTCGTACTCGTCGAGGTGCCGATGGCAGTAACTCGTCCGGAGCGCCGTCACATCGTGATGCCGCGGTTTCTCCTTGTCGCAGACGCTCCCGAACTCCTCGAAGAGGTACTCCCGGGCCTGGTTGTCGTTGCCCGCCTCCACGTAACTCGCCGCCTCGCGGAGATGCTGCTGCGCGCCGTCCGGAACCTGCACGTCACCGAACAGCTCGTCCGTGATCTCCGTGATGTCCGAGAACCGCGTCTCCTTCCCGAGGAACTCCCGCACCCGGTCCGAGAACGACCGGTCCGCGCGCGTTCGCTCGCGGACGACCTCCCGGAACACCTCGATGCGCTCCCAGACGTCGTCGTCCATCTCTCGATACGCCTCCGGACGGATCTTCACCGGACACCGCGTACTGAACGGACAACCGACCGGCGGGTCGCGCGGACTCGGCGGCGTCCCACGGAGCGTCACGCGCTCCTTGTTCGAATCCGGATCCGGCTCCGGGATCGCGGACAGCAACGAGTGCGTGTACGGGTTCGCCGGTGCGTCGAACAGCTCCTCGGTCTCCCCGATCTCCATGATGTTCCCGAGGTACATCACGGCGACGCGGTCGCAGATGTGCCTGACGACGGAGAGGTCGTGCGCGATGAACAGGTACGTCAACCCGAACTCCGTCTGGAGGTCCTCTAGGAGGTTCAGGATCTTCGCCTGCACGGACACGTCCAGCGCCGACACCGGTTCGTCCAGCACGAGGAAGTCAGGCTCCAGCGCGAGCGCTCGCGCGATCCCAATGCGCTGGCGCTGCCCACCACTGAACTGGTGGGGGTATCGGAAGTAGTGCTCCGGCCGCAACCCGACCGTATCCAGGAGTTCGCGAACGCGCTCGCGGCGCTCGCGCTTGGTCCCCCAACCGTGCACGTCCAGGGGCTCCCGGACGATCTCCCCGACCGTCATCCGGTCGTTCAGGCTGGACTCGGGGTCCTGGAAGACGATCCCGAGTTGCTTCCCGCGGAGCTTCTTCAGCGCGTAATCCGGCGCCGACGTCACGTCGATGTAGCCCGACTCGACCGTGACGGTGTCGCCGTCCTTCGACCCGGACTCGACGAACACGAAGTCCTTCTCGCCGTACAGGCCCAGACGCTCCCCGAATCCGGCGTCGACGAGGGACTCCACCGTGACGTTCCCATCGTCCACGAGCGTCCCCGCGTTCACCTCGCCGGGCGACAGCGTCGCGAACCGCGGGACGTCAGTGATGTGCTTGGGAAGCACGCCGTCGTCGAGCAACTGCTCGACGAGCGACACCGCGTCGTGCTCGCCGTAGACGTCCGGCAGGAACACCGTCCGACGACGGTTCCCGTTCGCGAACTGCTGGACGACTTCCGGCTTCGAGAACCGACTCATCCCAGCGGTCGCGTCCTCCAGTTGCACGAGCGTCCGACCGAGCGTCGACTTCCCGCACCCGGACTCGCCGACGAGCCCGAGCGTCTCACCGCTCCGGATGTCGAAGTCCACCCCGTCAACCGCCTTCACGGGGTTGCTCGAGATCAGGCCGCCGCCCTCGTAGTACGTCTTGAGCTGGCGGACCTCGATCATCGCGTGCTCCTCGTCCGTCGACTGCGCCGTTGACATCGCTTGTTTGCTCATTCGTTCCGCCCTCCTTTCGCCTTGTGGAGTTCGATCGCCTCTGCCTGCGTCACGTCCTCCGGATACAGCAGGCACGCGGCGACGTGGTCGTCTTCCTCCGTCGACACCCCGACCTGCTCGGGATGCACCGCCTCACAGTCGTCGAACGCCTCCGGACACCGCGGCGCGAACCGACAGTACGTCGGATCCTCGTTCGGCGTCGGCACGTCGCCCTCGATCGTCTCCAGACGATCCCCGGCCTGCTGGCCCGGGATCGACCGCAGAAGCCCCTGCGTGTACGGATGCTTCGGGTCGTGGAAGATGTCCCTCACGTCACCCGTCTCGACGAGCTCGCCGGCGTACATCACGTTCACGCGATCGGAGATGTCCGCGATGACACCCATGTCGTGCGTGATGAACATGATCGAGAGGCCGCGTTCCTCCTGGAGGTTCTCGAGGAGTTCCAGGATCTGCGCCTGGATCGTCACGTCGAGTGCGGTCGTCGGCTCGTCACAGATCAAGAGTTCGGGATCGCACGCCAACGCCATCGCGATGACGGCACGCTGACGCATCCCACCACTGAACTGGTGAGGGTACTCGCGAACGCGCCGCCGCGAGTCCGGAATCCCGACCGCTTCCAGGAGGTTGATCGCCTCCTCCGTCGCCTCCGCACCCCGCAGGCCACGGTGGAGCTTCAGCGCCTCCTTGATCTGGTTTCCGACCGTGTACACGGGATTCAGGGACGTCAACGGGTCCTGGAACACCATCGCGATGTTCCCCCCGCGGAGCTTCCGGAGCCCGCGGTCGTGCGCGCGAGTGACGTCGATGTACCCCGACTCGACCGTCGCGCCACCCGACGTGATCTCGCCGGACTCGATGAACACGAAGTCGTTCTCGTCGACCAGTCCGAGTTCGTCCGCGTACCCGGACGTGATCAGGTCGTTCCAGGTGACGACGCCGTCGTCGACCATCTTCCGGACGTTCACGTCCTCCGCACGCTCGTCCGCGTACCGCGGGTCCTCCGTGACGTCGCTCGGTACCGCACTGAGCTGCGTGAACGCGTCCTGGAGTTCCGCCGTGAGATCGTTCTCGGCGGCGAGCTGCCCGAGGTCGACCGTCGAGCTCTCGAAGGTGTTCGCGAACTCCTCCACGGCACTCGCCACGCGGAACTGGACGCTACTCCCACGGAGTACGCTCCCCGGGCTCTCGACGAGCCCCATGATCGAGCGCGCCGTCACGGACTTGCCCGACCCGGACTCGCCGACGATACCGACCGTCTCGCCCTTCTCGATGTCGAAACTGATCTCGTCGACCGCACGGATCGTCTCCTTGTCCGTGAAGAACGACGTCTGCAGGTTCTTCACGCGGAGCACGGAGTCGTCAGTCGCGACCTGCTCGGGCGTGGACATCATCCACCACCCCCTGCAGCCGCGGCCTCGTCACCCGACGCCCCTTCGGACTGCGGGTCGATCGCGTCGCGGATGCCGTCACCGAACGCGTTGAAGCCCGTGACGACGAGCACGACCATCAGACCGGGGACGGTCGCGATGTGCCACGACGGCCCGGACACGTACGGCTGACCGGAGTTCACCATCCGACCCCACTCCGGGACCGGCGGCTCGATCCCCAGGCCGAGGAACGACAGCGCGGCGACGCTGATGATGATGCCGCCGAGCCGCAGCGACCCGTACACGAGCAGGTAGCCGAGGATGTACGGCGCCATGTGCTTCTTCATCGTGGTCGTCGGTCGCTGCCCGTAACTCCTGGCGGCGTCGATCCACTCCTGCTCGGACACCTGTAACGCGGGTCCACGGAGCGCGCGCCACATCCCCGCCCAGCCGATCGCGACGAAGATGAGGACGAACACGAGCGCGCCGTTGTACACGTTCGATATCGGATGGTCCGCGAGCACCGTCCCCAGGAGGATGAGCACGAGCAACGCCGGCATCGCCTGGATGCCGTCGGACGTCACCACGACGATGAGGTCAGTCAAGCCCTTGTAGTACGCCGTCACGAGCGCGAGCGCCGCACCGATGAACCCGCTCCCGACGACCGAGAGCAGCCCGATGAACAGGCTGACGCGGGACCCCATGGTCATGAACGTCCATAGGTCCTTCCCGCCGGTCGTCGTCCCGATCGGATGGAACCGACCGAAGTCGTCGTACTGGAGGATGCCGACGTTCCGGTCACCGCCCTGCGAGGTCGACCCGGAGTTCGCACTGCCGTGCGTGATGTTCAGCACCTCCCCGTCCTCCGTGTAGTTCACCGAGTAACTGTACGGTTCGTGGATGTTCTCCTGCGCGGTCACCGGACCGAGCGGTGGCGCGAAGATCGCCATGACGAGGAACATCGCGACGACGACGAACCCGAACTGGCCCCAGCGGTGCGTGCTGAAGCGATCGATCATGTCGTCGCGCGGCGTCCAGTCAGCGTACCGGTAGTGCCGGCGGAACGTCTTGTAGCCGAACCAGGCCCACGCGATCCAGACGAACGCGTACACGTACACGAGAACGACGCGGATCGCCCACGCGACGGCCGGTTCGAGGCCGAGGAACGTCCCGTGGTACGGACCGAGCGGTCCGGTCGAGTACTGGTCGGTCGCGCCTGACGGTGGCGCGAACCCCTGGTTCGGGATGACCTCGCGCGACAGGAGCGTCCACCGGTCGGCGAACACGGTCCCGACGTCCGCGACGATCGCGAACAGCGACTGGAGCGCGCTCCCGAGCGGCGAGAACACGAGCAGCAGTCCGGCCACCGCGACGATCGAGCCGACGATGACGCGCTCGAGGAGGTCGGTGCTGATCGGCCAGTCCTCCACGCCGAGACTCTCCACGATGGAGAACGGGATGAAGAACGCCTTGATGAGCACCGTCACGACCGCGATGGCGACGAATGCACCGATCGCGGTCAGGATGGTGCCACCGACCGTCCCACCCGTACTGTACATCGTGTCGACGTACCAGCTCATGATCTCGAGCGACCCCGTCGTGAACGGGTTCACCATGTCGCCCCAGAGGATGAGCGTCTCGAAGAACGCACTCGCCTGCGGGAGGAACAGCAGGAATGCCCCCGCGAGCCAGATCATCGCAGGTTCGGGGTGCGCGAGCACGCGCTCTCTGAACGTCGAGTCCTCGTTTCGTTCGCTCATTTGTCGTACCCCACTCTCGGATCGATGATCGTGTACAGGAAGTCCTGTAGGATGTTCAAGAACACGATTAGCAGGATGAAGATGTACATCAGCGACCCCGCGAGCGGCAGGTCGGCCTGCACGACCGCCTGGAAGAACAGGTAGCCGAGGCCGTTGATCCCGAAGATGGTCTCCAGGATGACGGACCCACCGATGAGGAGGAACGCTTCGTTCAGGATGATCGGGACGAGCGGGATCAGCGCGTTCCGGAAGACGTGCTTCCAGACGATCTTCCCGCTCGACAGCCCCTTCGCGCGCGCGGTCTCGACGTAGTTCGAGTTCACCGTCTCCAGGACCGCCGTCCGGCCGAGACGCATCTCGTTACCCATCGACGCCGACCCGAGCACGATCGCGGGCGGCAGGATGCGCTTGATCGCCGCGAGGAACGTCTCGAAGTTGAACTTGAACGGCAGCCGGAACAGCGTTGTCCCGAACAGGTCGATGCTCGTCACGCCCGCGACGTCGTAGAAGTTCAACGACGGTGCGCCGACGATACCGGTGTCGACGACGAACGTCTTCCAGTTGAACCCGAAGAGGACGTTGTCCTGACTCAGCCACGCCAACAGGATGACGCCGAGCCAGAAGTTCGGCATCGACCGCCAGACGATCCCGCCGAGGGACGCGAAGTAGTCCGACCACGTGTTCGGATTCAGTCCGGCGTAGAAGCCCAGCGGTATCCCGATGAACAGCGGGAGGAGCACCGACCAGAAGCCCAGCCAGAGCGTCCGCGGTGCGAAGCTCCCGATGAGTTCCATCGCCGAGGTGTCCGGTTGGATGACCCAGGAATCGCCGAGGTCGAACATCGCGAGGTTCGCGATGAAGTCGAGGTACTGCCCGAACAGCGGTTTGTTCAGCCCGAGCTGGGCCTCGATCTGTTCGTAGGCCTGTTGGTTTGATTGCGGGCCAAGGATGGCCGACACTGGGTCTATCGGGCCCAGGTAGATGATCATGAACGTGAGGGTCGTTCCGAAGAGCACGACCGGAACCGCCAGTACGAGCCGGCGAGCGAAGTACGACCACCGACTCATTTTTCGGCCCTCCGGTGAGCCACTTCCATCACCATTGTTCTACTGATAGTGTATTTCGCACCCATGGTTATGTCTTGCGTTCCACGGTTGATGATAACCGGCGCGTAGGCGTCGCTATGGCCGCGAAAAAACGGAAAACGCGAAGTCGTTCCGGGCGTTACTGGTCGCGCTCGTTGATGACGACCTTCCACTTCTTCTGGCGGGAGGGACCGCCACCGCCGAAGCGCGGAATGTCGACCCAGTCGTACCACAGACGCTCCTCTGCGACGTGGTACATCGGAAGGAGGACCATGTCATCCCACATGGCCTCCTCCATCTGGACGTACGCCGAGTCGCGCTCGCTCTGTGCGGAGTCGGTCGGCTCGGGGTTGCTCTGGATCGTCTCCCAGGCGCTCTGGGCCTGCTGTGCGGCACTGCTCATGCCACCCTCGTCGCCGTCCCAGTCCAGGTAGAAGCCCTGCGCGCCGCCTTCCTGGTCCGTGTTGGTGAGCTCCGGCACGACCTGCCCGAGGAAGTTGTTCGGGCGCGGCCAGTCCATGATCCAGCCCAGCGAGTACGCTTCGAGGTTCCCGTTCCGGCCACGCTGGAGGAGCGTCGAGAACGGCGCCTCCTCGAGCTGCATGTTGACGTGCGCGGACGCGAGCTTGTCGCGGAGGATCTTGCCGAGGCCCTGCCACGTCGACGACTGGTACGTCGTGAACGTGACCTCGTACTGGTTGTCGGGGCCGTAGCCGGCGTCCTCCATGACGCTCTTTGCCTGCTGGATCTGCGTCTGGTTGTACCCGTAGGGGTAGTTGTTCTCCGCGTGCGAGTCGTACTCGGGTGCGCCACCCGGGTAGATGTTCGGCGGCGTGAGGTGGTACGCGGCCTTGCCACGACCCTTGAACACCTGCTCGACGCCCTCCTGCTGGTTCATCGCGTACGCGATGGCCTGCCGGGCGGGCTTCTCGACGTTCTCGCAGTTGAAGCCGATGTAGTACGTGTTGATCGACGCGACCTGGAGGTAGTTGGCGGTGGCGCTGTTCTCCATCGGGCCGTACGTCCCGTACTTGCGGCCGAGGTCGTCGGTTCCCTCGACGTTGACCTTGCCGGGGTCGTACTTCGACGTCGGCATCGAGATCAGGTCGGAGTTCTTGTTCTGGGCGTACTGGTAGGCGGTCTCCGGCTTCGGGATAACCTTCCAGAAGACGCCGCCGTTCAGGACTTCGCCACCGTGGTAGTCGTCGTTTCGGACGATCTCGGCTTCCTGGCTAGTCTCCCAGTGGTCGAACACGTACGGACCCGCACCGACTGGGTTGTTGGTCGCGAACTCCTCGTGGGCCATCTCGCCGTCGCCGATGTCCTCGGTCTCGTCGGAGCCGAGGCTGCCACCGGACGGGACGACGTCGATGTCGCCGACGATCCCCTTCGGGATCACCGAGAACGACGTGTACGCGAGCATCTCGAGTGTGGGCGCGAACGGCTTCGCGAGCTGCATCTTGAACTCGTAGTCACCGGTCGCGGCCATGTTGAGCGAGCCGGGGACGTACGCGCCTTCGTCGTCCGTCTCGTGCTCGATGTTGAGCGCGTATGCGAGAATGAAGTACGTCCGTCGGGAGTTGTCCGAGGCCGCGAGGCGCTCGAAGGAGTACACGACGTCCTCGGCCGTGACCTCGCCCATGTCGTCGTGGTACTGGACGCCCTCTTTGAGCGTGAACGTGTAGGTCCGGAAGTCGTCGGAGACCGAGACCTCCTCCGCGAGGAGGTTCTCCACTGCGATCTCGCCGTTCGGGTAGTTCATCAGGGCGTCGAACACGTTCTGGATGATCGTGCCGGACGCGGTGTCCGTCGCCTTGATGGGGTCGAGCGTGGTGATCGTGGAGTTGATGAGCTGCAGGGTGCGGTCGTTGCCCTGGGGCTCCTCGTCTCCGCCAGTGGTCGTGTCGGTCCCGTCGCCACCGTCTTCGGTTTCGGGTTCGGTCTCGGTTTCGTCGCCGCCACCGAGGCAACCCGCGATTGCCGCTGCAGTTGCTGCGCCACCGGTCGCTTGCAGGAAGCGACGTCGGTCGACGCTGGTATTGTCTGTCATCCCACGCACTGCTTTGGAGACGATTCGGTTAAAATTACCGTTATGGTCTGCCGCCGTTTTACATACCCAAACATTCATAAGAGGGCGTTGGTTTTCGCAAGACTGCACCGACTTCGAGGTTCCCCGGATTGTTGCCGCTATCCGCAGCGGAATATACCAAGAAAGGGATAAGATACGCTCGCAGTCGTGCGGAACTATCGACCGGTCCCATCGAACGGACGACGGGGCGGCGATCCGGGACCGAGGTACGGGCTCGTTTCCGTGCGATTGCGCGCTGGAACGACCAGCATTCCGTGGTTGTCCTTCACACACCGAAACGGTCGCTTACGTGACCGACCGACCACCGATCCGGTCGCCCTCCCCGAGTTTGGAGCCGCAAGCGCGCCGATAAACCGTCCTGTTTTTTCGGAGCGTTTATACCCCTCCATGAGACATGGGCACACATGGCCGCATCCGAGTCTGGACCCACCGACGCGAACAGTGGGTACGATGTGGTATCGTCTGTCGACGGCGAGGGCTCCAGTAAGGAGTACGTAATCGCCGACATCACAGCAGACGGTGCGTGGCTCGCGATGCAGGCGGACGACGCCCCGGACCTCCCGGACTGGCGATAGAGGCAACGTCTCTCCCACCTCTACGGTCGTTCGACTCCGTAGCCGCAGCGCCATCCTCGAGCCACGTCGACCGGCGTCGCCGGGGTCCGTCGAGGGTCGCGGCGACCGGCGCGACCGTTGGTCAGATTTTTCCCCAGTGGCGTCGTGGGCGTTGGTATGCACTACCGGGAAGTCGAGACCGTCGGGGAGTACCTCGGACGGCTCGAGACGGGGCGGGACTGGCGCGCCCAGCTGGAGGAACTCGCCGTCGAGGAGGAGATCGACGCCGGGTGGTTCGTGGGGCTCGGCGCGGTCCAGGACGCGACCGTCTGGTACTATCACCAGGACGAGGGCGAGTACGAGCCCGTCGAGTTCGACGAGCACCTGGAGGTCGCGGCGTGCGTCGGGAACCTGAGCGAGCTCGACGGGGAGCCGTTCGCGCACACGCACGTCGTCCTCTCCCGGCCCGACGGCGAGTCGGTGGCGGGCCACCTCGACGAGGCGACGGTGTTCGCCGGCGAGGTGTACGTCGCCGCGTTCGACACCGAGCTCGTGCGCGAGCACGACGCGACCACCGACCTCGACCTCTGGCTATAGATGCGGGAGGCAGACGAGCGGTACTTCGAGCGGCTCGAAGCCAACCTCGACGAAGCGTTCGACGTCGCCGAGCGCGCGAAGCGGATCGGCGACGACCCGAAGCCGGAGGTCGAGATCCCGACGGCGCGAGACATGGCGGACCGCGTGGAGAACATCCTCGGGATCGACGGCGTCGCCGAGCGCGTTCGCGAGCTCGAGGGCGAGATGAGTCGCGAGGAGGCGGCGCTCGCGCTCGTCGAGGACTTCGTCGAGGGGTCGGTCGGCGACTACGACTCCCGCGAGGGGAAGGTCGAAGGGGCGGTGCGGACCGCGGTCGCGCTCCTCACTGAGGGCGTGGTCGCAGCGCCCATCGAGGGCATCGACCGCGTGGAGCTCCTGACGAACGACGACGGGACGGAGTTCATCAACATCTACTACGCCGGCCCGATCCGCTCGGCGGGCGGGACCGCGCAGGCGCTCTCGGTGCTCGTCGCGGACTACGCGCGGACGCTACTGGACGTCGACGAGTTCAAGGCTCGCGACGAGGAGGTCGAGCGGTACGCCGAGGAGGTCGATCTCTACGACTCGGAGACGGGCCTCCAGTACTCGCCGAAGGACGAGGAGACGAAGTTCATCGCCGAGCACATGCCGATCATGCTGGACGGCGAGGCGACGGGCGACGAGGAAGTTCAGGGCGGCCGGGACCTCGAGCGCGTCGACACGAACGCCGCCAGGGGCGGGATGTGCCTCGTGCTCGCGGAAGGAATCGCGCTGAAGGCGCCGAAGATCCAGCGGTACACGCGGACGCTCGACGACGTCGACTGGCCGTGGCTCCAGGACCTCATCGACGGCACCATCGGCAAGGACGACGGCGACGACGCCGAGAGCGAGGCCGAGGCGGCCGCCAGCGACGGCGAGGACGCCGACGCGAACGCCGACGACGCCGAGGGTGCGGACGACGCCGCGCCGACGGGACCGCTCCGGCCCGAGAAGTCCAAGAAGTACCTGCGGGACCTCATCGCGGGCCGCCCCGTCTTCGGGCACCCCTCCGAGTCCGGTGGGTTCCGGCTCCGGTACGGTCGCGCCCGCAACCACGGGTTCGCGACCGCTGGCGTCCACCCGGCGACGATGCACCTCGTCGACGACTTCCTCGCGACCGGCACGCAGATCAAGACCGAACGGCCGGGGAAGGCCGCGGGCGTGGTGCCCGTGGACTCCATCGACGGCCCGACGGTCCGCCTGGCGAACGGCGACGTCCGCCGCATCGACGACCCCGCGGAGGCGAAGGAGGTCCGCAACGGCGTCGAGTCCATCCTCGACCTCGGCGAGTACCTCGTGAACTACGGCGAGTTCGTCGAGAACAACCACCCGCTCGCACCGGCCTCGTACACCGTCGAGTGGTGGCGCCAGGACCTCGAAGCGGCGGGCTGCGACGTGCAAGCGCTACAGGATTCCCCCAGGGTCGACCTCGCCGACCCGGACGCGAGCACCGCCCTCGACTGGGCGAGCGCGTACGACGCCCCCCTGCACCCGCAGTACACGTACATGTTCCACGACGTGAGCGTCGACGACTTCGAGACGCTCGCCGACGCGGTCGCCGACGCCGCCGTCGAACCCGCCGTCGCCGACGGCGGCGCGCTCGCACGCGACGACGACCGGAACGACCGCAAAGGGGGCGACCAATCGTCGTCCGCCGACGCGGCTGGTGAGGGAGCCGACGACGACGACCGAGAGCCGATCGACCCGGACGCCCCCGGCGTGCTCGTCCTCGAACGCACCGAGACCACGCGCCGCGTCCTCGAACGCCTCCTCGTCACGCACCGCCAGACCGACGACGAACTCCGCGTCGACGACTGGGTGCCGCTCGCTCGCTCCCTCGGCGTCGAAGCGACCCGCGACCCCGACGCCGACGGCCCGACCGTCCACCTCGAGCGGACGTGGACCGCCGACGACCTCTCCGAGCGCGCTCGCGAGTACGCCGACGGCGAGAACGCCATCGAAGCCGCGAACGAGGTCGCACCCTTCGAACTCGTGGAGCGCGCTCCGACCCGCATCGGGAACCGCATGGGGCGCCCCGAGAAGTCCGAATCCCGCGACCTCTCCCCGGCCGTCCACACGCTCTTCCCGATCGGCGAAGCCGGCGGCAGCCAGCGCTCGGTCGGCGAAGCCGCCAAGCACGCCCCCGACATGCAGTCCACGCCCGGCCTCGTCGAATCCGACGTCGGCCGCCGCCGCTGCCCCGCCTGCGACACCGAGACGTGGCGCGCACGCTGCCCCGAGTGCGACGCCCGCACCGACCCCGAGTACTGGTGTCCGTTCTGCGAGCAAGACCTCGAACCCGACGACGCCGGCCGCGTCCACTGCGACCGCTGTGACGCCGACGGCACCAGCGTCGAACCCACCGAGATCGACGTCGACGCGGTCTACCACGACGCCATGCGCGCCGTCGGCGAACGCGAGAACGCGTTCGAGATCCTCAAGGGCGTCCAGGGACTGATGTCCGCGAACAAGACGCCCGAACCGATGGAGAAGGGCATCCTCCGCGCGAAACACGACGTCTCGTCGTTCAAGGACGGCACCGTCCGCTACGACATGACGGACCTCCCCGTCACCGCCGTCCGCCCGAGCGAACTCGACGCCACCGCCGACCAGTTCAAGGGCCTCGGCTACGAGGAAGACGTCCACGGCGAACCCCTCCGGCACGACGACCAACTCGTCGAACTCAAAGTCCAGGACGTCGTCCTCTCGAACGGCGCCGCAGAACACATGCTGAAGACCGCGGCGTTCGTCGACGACCTCCTCGACCAGTACTACGGCCTCGACCGCTTCTACGAGTTCGACGACCGCGACGACCTCATCGGCGAACTCGTCTTCGGCATGGCCCCCCACACCAGCGCCGCCACCGTCGGCCGCGTCGTCGGCTTCACGAGCGCCGCCGTCGGCTACGCGCACCCCTACTTCCACGCAGCAAAGCGCCGTAACTGCGACGGGGATGAAGATTGTGTGATGCTCCTTTTAGATGGACTTTTGAATTTTAGCAAATCGTACCTGCCGAACAAGCGAGGTGGTCGAATGGACGCGCCGCTGGTCATGTCTTCCAGAATCGATCCGTCGGAGATCGACGACGAGGCGCACAACATGGACGTGATGTGGGAGTATCCGCGGGAGTTCTACGAGGCGACCCGGGAGATGGCGGACCCGGAGGACGTCGAGGAGATCATGACGATCGCGGAGGAGAACCTGGGGAGCGACCGGGAGTACACGGACTTCTTCCACACGCACGATACGAGCGATCTGGCGCTGGGGCCGGACCTGTCGGCGTACAAGACGCTGGGGTCGATGGAGGAGAAGATGGACGCGCAGTTGCATCTCTCGCGGAACTTGCGTGCGGTGGACGAGACGGACGTGGCGGAGCGCATCATCGAGGGGCACTTCCTACCGGACCTCATCGGGAACCTGCGGGCGTTCGCGCGCCAGGAGACGCGGTGTCTGGACTGCGGGGAGAAGTACCGGCGGATGCCGTTGACCGGCGAGTGCCGCGAGTGCGGCGGGCGCGTGAACCTCACGGTCCACGAGGGGTCCGTGAACAAGTACATGCAGACGGCGATCGACGTCGCGGACGACTTCGGCTGTCGAACGTACACGAAGCAGCGCTTGGAGAAGCTAGAGCGGGCGCTCGAGTCGATCTTCGAGAACGACCACAACAAGCAGTCCGGCATCGCGGATTTCATGTGAAAGTCCGCCGGGCGACTCACGGTTCGCGGTGGCGCGTCGGTCGGCCGTGCCGTCACTCTTCCCCGGGCCCCGTCAGCGGTTCTCGAGCGAGCGTGTAGGTGACGATGCCGCCGACCAGGAGGCTGTAGAACAGCCAGCGTGGACCGCCGAGCGCGCCGAAGGCCAGGACGAGTATCGCGGCCCAGGCGACGACGGCGGCCGCGTCCGCGAGGAGGTGGCGCCGGTTCGCTTCGATGACCGCTCGAGCGGTCGCGAGCAGCGAGTGCACTCGGCGCGGCGTCGAGCGGTCTTCGGTCATCGTCGGACGACTCGACTGGCGTGGTCGTGGTAGCTGTCCCGCTCGTGTGGACGGGTACGGTTGCGGGTTCTCATTGTGTTCAGAAGTGATAGCCGTGGGTCTGTCGGACGTGATGGGCGGCGGTTCCCCAGCTGAAGTCGCCGACCGGCCACCACGCGTGGGCGTTGTTGAATCCCGCGACGAGCTGCTGCCGGTCCGGGTTCTCCGGGTCGGGGTGGTACGCGACAGAGCCGCTGTCGCCGCTCTGGACCGTCCGCTGGCCGCCCCACTTCAGTTGGCCGCGCCGGCACGGCGTCCCGTAGTAACACGTCACGCCGTTCACGCCCTTGATCTGGCCGCTCGTGTGGCCGGTTCGGGCACCCATCTTCTGGAGGGGTTCGTCCCTGGCGGCGAGGTCCGCGAGACCGAACTTCGTGAACTGGCCGCCGACGCGCGAGGGCGAGGCGCCGTGGATCCGGCTCGCCGGCTCGTACCCGTTCGCGGGGTCGACGCGGACGACGTCGTCGTCCGGGAAGCCGCGTCGAACGTGCCCGAGGACGGCCGACGAGTCCATGGCGAGGGCCGTCAGCGATTCGCCGCGGTGGGCGGTCTCGAGTTCGCCCTGTTCGCCGTAGACGTGGTTCGCCGTCGTGAAGAACCGCCGTTTGGTCGACGGGTCGTACATCGCCGGTGCGAGCGTGCCCTCTCCGGCGTCCGTGGCGCACGTGACGCTCCCGGGAATGCGCTCGTCGGGGATTTCGTCGACGAGCCGGAGTTCGACGGAGTCGCGCCGGCGTTGCGGGACGGGCGACACCGACTCGAGGTAGTTGATCGTGTAGCCGACGTCGCGAGCCAGTTCGCCGACGTCCGGGAGGTCCGATTCGGTGGTCGCGTCGAGGAGCAGCGAGGTGTCGCGGTCGGAGTAGTCGCCGGGCTGGACGAAGACGCCGGCGAGGCCGGGGATGCCGCTCTCGACGAGCACCTCCTGCACGTCGAACGCCCGCTGGAGGTCGTTGTACCACTCGCGCGGGACGGGTTTCGTCCGCGGTTCGACCCGCCACGGGTCCTCGCTCCGCGTGAACCCGTAGACCATCGGGACCTCGTCGGGGCGCGTGGCGAACAGGTCGTCGGGGGCGAGGAGCGACGCGGCGGCGGCTCCGAACCCGGCGTTGACGAGCGTCCTGACGAACCGTCGTCGACGCATCGACGACAGGTCGGCGTCGCGGAGCCGCTGGAGCGCTCGCGGCCCGATCCCGGAGTCGTCGGTGTCTGCGGGTCCCTCTGTCATCGCACGTCACTCGAAAGCGCGTCCCGTCGCGGCGGCCCGAGGGGGCAGCGGCGGCGTTCTCCGGGGCGCTTCGGGCAGGCGTGGTTGCGAGTGGGGCGGCGTCAAGATAGCGAAGTGTAGCGGACTGAGTGAAATAAGCCCGGGCTTCGTTCAACGCCGTAACCTCGGGTTTCGCCGCGTGAACGGACGCGCCGGTGGACGCAGTCGGAGCGTACCCGCTCCAAGAACCTGATACGGCGTGAGGGAGCGAACGGTCACGACGCGCGTGCCGCCCCGGGATTTCTTCGACGGATGCTCGCCTTACCGACCCGGTTCCACGTGACTCCGCCGCGCCGCGGCGACAGTCGTCGTCGATTGCCGATCGCGACCGCCGCCGATACTGCGAGGAAGACATCGAGACGGACGCTTATGTTCCATGGTAACGTTGGGCACTATATGAGCGAGATGGAGGAAGCGACTGGTGACGTTCGGTTCGGGACGAAGGTGTACGACGATGACGGCGAACTGCTCGGGCACGTCCGCGGGTTCGACGAGCACGGGTTCTACGTGACGGCCGACGACGGCGTCGAGGGATGGAGCATAGAGCACTCGCGCGCCGGCCACGACTTCGGCGAGGCCGAGTTGATGTGGCGGTGCTGGGAGTGCGGCGAGATGGGCGAGATCGACGGCGCGCTCCCGGAGGCGTGCCCGAACTGCGGGACGGAGCGGGAGGACATCTACTACTGGACGGAGGATTGAGGGGCGTCGCGGAGCGTCGCGAAGCGCCGTAGGCGCGAGCGACGTTGCTCGCGGTCGTCTCCGTTCTCGGCGGTGGTGTCGCGGAGCGTCGCGAAGCGCCGTAGGCGCGAGCGACGTTGCTCGCGGTCGTCTCCGTTCTCGGCGGTGGTGTCGCGGAGCGTCGCGAAGCGCCGTAGG